>JALDYH010000359.1:0-2613 GCA_032154175.1 Sphingopyxis sp.
CCGCCCGGATATGTCATCGCGCAGCTTTTGACGAAGACGTCATAGATCGGGTGCTGGATGACGTTGCGGTCGGGCCGCTCGCGGAAAATCCAGCCCGAAAACACACGGTACCATTTATCGTCGCGCTGGTCCTGTACCGTGAGCTGGACGAACGCGCCGGTTTCGGGGGGATCTTCCCACGGCGCCGTCATTTCGCACGCACGCAGCCGCACGATCGCGCGGCCGACCCGCGCAACATCGCCGGGCTTCATTTCAAGGTCGCGGACAAGACCGTTGCGCTTGTTGAGCAGGCCGACGACCGCGACCCGCTCGGCCATCGGGGTCGCGCCCTCGATGCCGCCGACTTCCTGCGGCACGCGTTCGGATTTGGCGATCTGCGGCGCCTTGTCGGTGCCGCCTGTCTTCGTCGCAGGGGTCCGGTCGCAGGCGCCAAGCGACAGGGCGGCGAGCATAGCCAGCCCGGCAGTCGCGGTCAGCCTGGACACTGCGGCGTTCACTCGGCGCCGGGCCGCCAGGCCTCATAATCGCCGGTCGCGGCAGCACGCTGGCCACCACGCTCGAGCGCGCCAGCGGGGCGATAGGCGCCCGTGCTGCCGGTCAGGTTCGCGGTCGGTTCCTTTTCCCATGCGCGCGGTGCGGGGAGCACATCGGCGGGCAGTTCGTCGAAGGTGCCGTGCAGCCAGCCGTGCCATTCGGGCGGCACGCGGCTCGCGTCATTCGATCCGTTATAGATCACCCAGCGACGGCCGCCCTTTTTGGCGCGGAAATAACGGTTGCCGAGGCTGTCCTCGCCCACCTTCGTGCCGGTGCTCCAGCTGTTCAGCAACGTGCCGACGGTCGCACCGTCCCACCAGGTGAAAATCTTGCCCAAGATGCTCATGGCGTGGCGTTTACAGGCAAGGCGGCGCGCTCCGCAAGCGGCAAAACGGTGGATCGTCCCGCTTTCGCGGCGCTATTTCCCATCTTTCCACCTTACCTTGGCCGTCTCGTCGATCCCGAGCCGCGCAGCGGTGCCGCCCGCGAGTTCGAGCACCGCCGACACCTCGCCGCCGCTCACGATGGGTTCAAGCGATTCGGGGATCGTATTCTCGGCGATCCGGTCGATGCTGCCATCGGCGCGAATGAAGATCATATCGAGCGGAATCAGCGTGTTCTTCATCCAGAAACTGCCGATTCGCGGCTTCTTGAACGGAAAGATCATGCCGCCGTCCGCGGGCAGGCCGGTACGGAACATCAGTCCGCGATCCTGCTCCGCGTCAGTGCGTGCGACTTCGACGTTGAACCTGTGCGTCGTGCCGGCCGCCACGATCGTCAGCGGGATCGTCGCCACGCTCTCGGCCTCGCTCGCATCCCTGCTGCACGCCGCTATCGGCAACGCGAGCGACAGGGCAACGGCAGTGAAAATGGCGCGCATCGACAGTTTAATCCTTGTGAGAAATATCATGGCTAATCGAGCCTCGCCTCGTCGTCCAGCGCGGTCAGCGCGGCTTCGTCTCCCGGTGCGACGGAGAGGATACGGTGCGCCATCGCAAGGCTGTGTCCGGCGCGCGCGAAGGCGGCGACCTGCCGTTCGCGGGCCTTGGGGTCGTCGACCGGCCGCACCGCGAACGGGCCGAACCGCCGGCGCCGCGCGAAGCCGATCGCGGCCGACATCGCCGCACCTTCGGCGGCTTCGATTGCCTCGCCGCTATCCTCGGGTGCAATGCCGTCGACATAGAGCTGCGCCTTCACCCGCCGCACCCCCAGCCCGCGCCGCGTCATCGCGCCGGCACGCATCGCGGCATATTGGCGGTCGTCGAGGAACTGCAACCGCTCCATCCGATCGGCAATCGCTTCGCATGCCGCCATGGCGTCAGTTTCGTCTACCCATTCGGATTCACGGACTTTTCTCGATAAATAGCGCGTCAGCTTGGCGCGGCTCGTCGCGAATCGGGCGATATAGGCGAGCGCCAGTTCATCGAGTCGCGCGGCGCCGAGAGGTCTTTTTGAACGGTCAGTGGGATCGCGGCGTTTGGCCATATGCCATGTTTGTGCCACAGTCGGGCCCGATTGAGAACGATCAACACCGCCATATCGGGCCATAACGCCCGGAAATGGGCGAATGTTCTAACAACACAGGGCTCGCGCACGGTACTATGGCTTCAAAAGATGACATGCTTGTTGCCGCGCGGCCCGTTTCACGGGATGTCGCACCCCCTATGACCGAAATCATCGAAACGCAGGCCGACGCGCTGACGTCGACCCCGACGCTTTGCGCGCAGCCGCGCCGCTTTTCGGACTTCGCCACCGTCGGCGAAGCGCTCGACTATGCCGCCAATGGCACGCGCGGGCTCAATTTCCACGATCCGCGCGGGAAGCTTGTGCGCCCCTATCCGTATAGCGAGCTCAAGGCCGACGCGCTGGCGACCGCCTATCGGCTGATCGCGGCGGGCGTGAAGCCCGGCGACCGCATCGCGCTGATCGCCGAAACCGGCGCCGAATTCGCCGCGCTGTTCTTCGGCACGATCTACGCCGGCGCCTGGCCGGTGCCGCTGCCGCTGCCGACCAGCTTCGGCGGCCGCGACTCCTATGTCGGCCAGCTCGTCGTCCAGCTGTCGAGCTGCGACCCGACGA
>JALDYH010000360.1:0-2600 GCA_032154175.1 Sphingopyxis sp.
CTGGTGCGCGAAGTGCCCGAGGCGATGAAGCCGCACAAGATCGCGATCGGCGGCACGCAGCCGACGCTGTTCGATACGGACAAGAAGGCCGCGTAAAAGCCCCCGACTGGCTTGACCGAATTTGCGGGGTCCGGAGTCCCTTCCGGGCCCCATTTTCGTTTCTACAGCGTGCGCGTCATGAAGCGGCTGAACGGATCGCGCCGGTAATCGGCGAAGGGTTCGCATTCGGTGAAACCATAGCGCCGGTAAAGCGCGATCGCGGGTTCGAAGGCGCCGCTCGATCCGGTTTCGAGGCTGAGGCGGTCGAGACCGCGGGTCCGCGCCGCGTCGATGATATGATCGAGCATATGCGCGGCGACGCCTTGGCGCAGGAAGGATTCGGCGGTGCGCATCGACTTGATCTCGCCGTGCTGCGCATCGAGCATCTTGAGCGCCCCGCAGCCCGCGAGTTCGTCGTCGCGGTGGATCGACCAGAAGGTCACGCCATCGGCGCGGAGGCCGTCGAAGTCGAGGAAGTGGCAGCTTTCAGCCGGCGAGTTTGCGAGCATGCCCGCGAAATGCACTTCGAGCAGCGCGCGGATGGCGGCGCCCGACAGATCATCCTCGACGATCCGCCAGGCGCCCGCCTTGACCATCAGAGCAGCTGGTCCAGCGTCGCGAGGCACGCATGCGCGAGCAGCTTCGAGCGTTCGGGCGACCAGCCGGCAACAGGGTCGGGGAGGTCGCGATTGTCCTTGAAGGGCATTTCAAGCGTCATCGACACCGCGCCGAAGCGCTCGGCAAGCTGCGTCGTCGACATCGAGAGATTCGCCTGTCCCGGCGCGGTTTCGGCATAGCCGAGGTCGACCTGGAAATCGGGGGTGTTCGCGGCAAGTGCGGTTTCGAACGCCTTGTATTTTTCGGTCTGCCCGGCCTTCAGCGACGGAATGCCTTCGAAGCCCGCGAGGAAGACCGCGGGGATCGCTTCGTCGCCATGAACGTCCATCGCCCAGTCGACGCCGCTTTCGTCCATCGCACCCCGGACGGCAAGCACTTCGGGGCTGCGGTCGGCGGTCGGATTGTCCCATTCGCGGTTGAGGTTCACGCCCGCGAAATTGGTGCGCAGATGGCCGCGGCACGAACCGTCGGGATTCATGTTGGGGACGATGTGGAAGCGGCACTTGTTGCGCAGCGACCGCGCGTGCGGATCGGCAGGATCGACGAGCTTTTCGAGCGCGCCCTCCATCCACCATTCGGCCATGCTCTCGCCCGGATGCTGGCGCGCGTAGAGCCACACCTGCGTCTCGCCCGTGCCAAGTTCGAGGCAGTCGATCGGCTGACCTTCGAGGCTGGTGCCGAGGCAGCGATAGGTGACGCCTTCGCATTCGGCGATCTGGGCGACGAGGTCGTGGTGGCGCTCCATCGAATAGGGCGCGAAATAGGCGATATAGAGGATCGGGCTTTCGGCGGTGTGCTGGATCGTCAGCGTGCCCCCACCCATTTTGGCGTCATAACTTGTGTCGAGGCGGAACCATGTTTCGCGATCGGTGCTCGCGCAGGCGGCATAGCCCGGCCAGCCGTCAGGGTAGGCCGAGTCGCCGAGCCCCGTGATCGCGAGGTCGAGCGCATCGCCGACCGCGCACGACACGCGGAAGTGGAACCACTGGAAAAAGTCCGATTCGCGGTCCTTGCGAATCGAAAGGCGCGCCGACGTGCCGTCGACATTTTCCACGACGATATTGCCGCTATCGAAAGCGGCGTTGATGCTGATGGTCATTTGACGCTGATAGTGCGTCCCGATTCGCCGGGGAAGTCCTTGAATAGCGCTTCGGCCAATTTCGCTGCCGCGAGGCTGGGCTGGCTGGCGGGCGCCTTTACCGGAACCGCGGTCACTGCGCGGCCTTCCCACAAAGCCTGCCCGCTCGCCGCATCGTCGATGCGTACCGCGAGCTGCAGGTCGGCCATCCGTTTCGGACCGCCGCCGAGATTGAGACCGATTCCGAGCCCGACACCCGAACCGTAGCTGCCCGTCGAACCGCCGACCCCGACCGAGACAGGCGATCGCCTGCCGACGCCTTCGTGGTTCATGCGTTCGAAACCGATCCGTACCTTCAAGGGCGCGCGCGCGCCATCGGGCGCCGCGACGAGTCCCTGCCGTTGCAATTGCTGTTCGACCGCGGTGCGGTAGCTGTTCCATTCGAGCGAGGGAGCATCGATCATCGCCCCGGCGTTGCCGAGCGGCGCGGTGTCGACGGTATAGCGCGTACCCGCTGCCCAGCCCGCGGGCGCGCTGGCATGGAAGCGCGTGACTTCGACCGGGGGAACAGCGGTGGCGCAGCCACCGAGAGCGAGCGCCGCTGCAGCGAGCAGGGCGACAGAAATTTGACGCGTCATCGCTGCTTCATGCGCCAGCAAATATGGCTTGGCAATGAACGGGGTACCGCTTCGTCACGCCGGGATCCACCCGGCATCCACAGGCGGTGGCGTAGATGGACCCCGGATCAAGTCCGGGGTGACGAACAGGGCTGGGCGCAGCTTGTCACCGCGCCCGTCCCATCAACGATAGAAGATGTGGTTGTCGATCTGCGCGATGCGCGTCTTGCGCCAGCCGGGCGAGACGT
>JALDYH010000361.1:0-2599 GCA_032154175.1 Sphingopyxis sp.
CCCACGTCAGGTTGAAGAAGCTCGTGATCTCGATCTGCCCCTTGGGTTCGAGCGACAGGGGGACGGTGACCACCCATTTGACGATCTGGTCGAGGATGAAGGCGATCGCGGCGAAAATCAGGCCGAAACCGAGATAGGGCGAACGTTTGCTGCTCATGCCGCGGTCAATACCGTGTCACAGCGATTGCACAAGCTGCCGTCGGCCTCGACCTCGGGCAGGTGGCGCCAGCAGCGGCCACATTTGTGGTTTTCGGTGCGGGTGACGGTGAGGTCATCGCCCGCGCGCGCGACCGACACGATGAAGATTTCCTCCAGCGCCGCGGGATCGAGCGTCGGATCGGGGATCGTGACCTCGGCCTCGAGGCTCGAGCGGATCGTCTTTTCGCGGCGATAGGGTTCGATCGCCTCGGTCACCGCCTCGCGCTGGGTGCGGACACCCGCCCATTTGCTCGCGAGGGCAGCGTCGTTCCATGCGGCGTCGACGCCCGGCCATTCGAGCAGATGCACGCTGCCCGCTTCGGGATAGCGCGTGCCCCACACTTCCTCGGCGGTGAACACCAGCACCGGGGTCGCGTAGCGGACGAGCGCATGGAACAGCGTGTCGAGTACGCTGCGATACGCGCGGCGCGTGTCGGTGCCGAGCGGCGCGGCGGGGCCGAGGTCGCAGTAGAGGACGTCCTTGCGGATGTCGAAATAGAAGGCCGACAGATCCTCGTTGCAGAAATCGGCGAGCAGGCGCGTGTAGCTGTTATAGTCGAAATCATCGACCGCCTGCGCCATCTTCGCGTCGAGATCGGCGAGCAGCGAGAGCATATAGCGTTCGAGTTCGGGCATCGCCGCGACGTCGGTGACGCGTTCTTCTTCGGTAAACCCGTCGAGCGCACCGAGCAGATAGCGGAAGGTGTTGCGCAGCTTGCGATACTGGTCGGCGACGCCCTTGAGGATTTCGTCGCCGATGCGGTGATCCTCGGTGAAGTCGACGCTCAGCGCCCACAGACGGATGATGTCGGCGCCGTTGGTTTCCATCACCTTGACGGGATCGGTCGTGTTGCCGAGCGACTTCGACTGTTTGAAGCCCTTGCTGTCCATCGTGAAGCCGTGTGTCAGCACCGCCTTGTACGGCGCCTGGCCCCGCGTGCCGCAGCTTTCGAGCAGCGACGACTGGAACCAGCCGCGATGCTGGTCGCTGCCTTCGAGATAGAGGTCGGCGCTGTGCGTGCCGCCGTCGTGGCGGACGAGCGCGGGCCAGCGGCCGCTTTCGAGCACGAAGGCGTGGGTGCAGCCCGAATCGAACCAGACGTCGAGAATGTCGACGATGCGTTCGTAGTTCGCGGCGTCATAGTCCGGCCCAAGATATTCCTGCGCGCGCGCGTCGTTCCATGCGTCGACGCCGCCCTCGCGCACCGCCGCGACGATGCGGTCGTTGACGACCGGGTCGTTCAGATATTGCCCGGTCTTGCGGTCGACGAAGAGCGTGATCGGCACGCCCCATGCCCTTTGACGGGACAGGACCCAGTCGGGGCGCCCCTCGACCATCGACCCGATGCGGTTGCGGCCCTTGGCGGGGACGAAGCGCGTGTCGTCGATCGCCTGCATCGCCGCCTGCCGCAAGGTCGGGGCGTCGCAGAGATCCTCTTCGTGCGGGTTGATCGCGCCGCCCTCATTCTCCCAGCGCTTTTCGCGCGGGGTCTTGGGCTCGATATGCGTCATCACCTTGTCCATCGGCACGAACCATTGCGGGGTGCAGCGATAGATGACCTTCGCCTTCGAGCGCCAGCTGTGCGGATAGCTGTGCTTGTAGTCGGCGCTGGCAGCGAGCAGGCCGCCGGCTTCGCGCAGGTCCGAACAGATCGGGCCGTCGGGGGCGTTGAACTTGGGGTTGATCACCGATCCCTGACCGCCGAGCCAGCCCCAGTCCTCGCGGTACTTGCCGTCGCCCTCGACCGCGAAGACGGGGTCGAGCCCGTTCGCCTTGCACAGGTCGAAATCATCCTCGCCATGGTCGGGCGACATATGGACGAGCCCGGTGCCGCTGTCAGTGGTGACGAAATCGCCCGCGAGGAAGGGGCGCGGGCGCGCGAAGAAACCGCCGAGCGCGTGCATCGGGTGGCGGGCGATGGTGCCGGCGAGGTCGGCGCCTTTGTGCTTCGACAGGATATAAGCTTCATCGACGCGGATATCGCTCCATCCGGTATCGGCCAGAAGTGTCGGGAGGAACTGCTCCAGTCGCTTCGTAAAAGAGTCGAGCAGGTCGGAAGCAACGAGGAAGCGTAACCCGTCGTTGTTGAATTTCTCCACAGCGATCCGGCGCGGATCGCCTTCCGGATACGGCTCGTCGTCGTTCCAGTCGTCCTGCCAGTCGATGTGAACGACGACCTGACTATATTCAACCTCCGGCCCATAGGCCAAAGCCTGGTTGACCGGGATCGTCCACGGGGTCGTCGTCCAGATCACCGCATGCGCGCCGACCAGTTCGGCGATCGGGCTTTCCGTGATCTCGAACGCCACGTCGATCTGGGTCGAGACGATATCCTCATATTCGATCTCGGCCTCGGCGAGCGCGGTCTTTTCGACCGGCGACCACATCACCGGCTTGGCG
>JALDYH010000362.1:0-2598 GCA_032154175.1 Sphingopyxis sp.
GTCGACATCAAGACCGACGAATAGCCGCCGATGAATACGCCGATCAGCATCGCCGCTGTAAAACCGAAAATCACGTCCGGGCCGAAGATCAGCAGGACGCCGAGCGCCAAGACCATCGCGACGGTCGTCATGACCGTGCGCGACAGCGTTTCGTTGATGCTGAGATTGAGGAGCGGAACGATCTCCATCTTGCGATATTTTTTCAGATTTTCCCGGATGCGGTCATAGACGACGATCGTGTCGTTGAGCGAATAGCCGACGATCGTCAGCAAAGCCGCGACGCTGTTCAGGTCGAACTGCATCTGCGTCACCGCAAACAGGCCGAACGTCAGCGACACCTCGTGAAAAAGGCGGCCGAGCGCACCGACACCGAACTGCCATTCAAAGCGGATCCAGATGTAAATGGAGATGCCGACGATCGCGAGCGCAAGGCTGATCGCGCCGGTCCGGATCAATTCTCCCGACACCTTGCCCGACACCGTCTCGACCGAGCCGGTCTTCGCGGTCGGGAAGGCTTTGTGAATGCCCGATACCAGTTGCTGCCCCGCGCGCTCGGCCGCGGCCTTGTCGCCGTCAGGCAGCGCGGTACGGATCGACACGGCCTTGTCCGACCCGAACTGCTGGATCGTCGCTTCGCCAAGGCCGATATCGCCGACCTTTTCGCGAATTTCGTCGATCGGCGGCATGCCCTGGGTAAATTCGACGCGGACCGACTGCCCGCCGACAAAATCGACGCCGAGATTCAGGCCCTTTACGGCCACAAGCGCGATCGACACGGCGACCAGGAAAAAGCTCATGAACGAGGCGACTTTCCGCCAGCGCAGGAAGTCGATGTTGGTGTCGTCGGGGACGAGTTTCAGCAGGCGCATGATGCCGCTCCCTTAAATATTGATCGACGTCGGGCGCTTTGTGCGCAGCCAGTGGGCGACGAACATGCGCGTGACGGTCACAGCGGTAAAAACGCTGGTGACGATGCCGATGGTCAGAACGACCGCAAAGCCCTTGATCGGACCCGAGCCGAACCAGAACATCAACGCCGCGGCGATGACATTGGTGACGTTGGCGTCGAAAATCGCGCGGCTCGCTTCCGAATAGCCGAGTTCGACGGCCTGAAAGACCTTTCGCCCGCGTTTCAGTTCCTCGCGTATTCGCTCGTTGATCAGCACGTTCGCGTCGACCGCGGCGCCGATAGTGAGCACGAAGCCCGCGATGCCCGGCAGCGTCAGCGTCGCGTTGAACGCCGCCATGACCGCGATGATCAGGAAGACGTTGAACACCAGCGCGACACAGGCGTAAACCCCGAACCGGCCATAAACGACAATCATCAGTACCAGCACCGACACCGTGGCGATGATACCCGCGATCGCGCCCTTGCGGATCGAATCGGCACCGAGTTCGGGCGTCACCGTCCGCTCTTCGACGACGGTCATCTTCACCGGCAGCGCACCCGAGCGCAGCGAAATCGCCAGCGCATTGGCGCTGGCAACGCTGAATCTGCCCGAAATCTGCGCGCTGCCGCCCAGGATCGGTTCGTTGATCGACGGCGCCGACAGCACCTTGCCGTCGAGCACCATCGCGAAACGCTTGCCGACGCTCTGCGCCGTCACCTTGGCAAAGGTGCTCGAACCGCCCGAATCGAAACGAATGGAAACCACCGGCTGGTTGTTCTGGGGATCATAGCTTTGCTTGGCATCGATCAACTGCTCGCCGCTGATCATCACCTGGCGCCGCAGCACCTCGAACGGCGCCCCGCTGCCCTCGCCCTCGGCATAGGGAACGATTTCGCTGCCGACCGGAACACGGCCGGCTGCCGCTTCGGCCGGATCGGCATTGGCGTCGACCATGCGGAACTCAAGCCGCGCGGTCTTGCCGATCAGTTCCTTCAGCGCGGCCGGATCCTGCAGCCCGGGGACCTGCACGACGACGCGGTCGGTGCCTTCGCGGATGATGGTCGGTTCGCGCGTACCCAGTGCGTTGACGCGCTTGTCGATGATATCGCGCGCGGTATCCATCGCATTCGCAACCGCCTGCGCCTGTCCGGCGCCGGTCGGGGTCATTTCGATACGCGTCGAATTGACGATATTGATGTTCCAGTCGCGCTGCCCCGTCAGTTGCGCGCCGCGCGTTTCGCTGAACAGGCGCTCGCGAGCCGCATCGAGCTGCGAAAGGTCGCGGACCAGGAAACTGATCTTGCCGCCGGCGGTCGACAGTTCGCCGATCGCGATGTCGTCGTCGGGACCGCTTTCGCCCCGCATCGCGGCGCGCACGGTCTTTTCCATATTGGCCAGCTGCGTCTTGCGAAGGTCGGCGATGTCGGCCTCGAGCAGCAAGTGGCTGCCACCGGCAAGGTCGAGGCCAAGGTTGACCTTCGCCTGCAGGATCGACGGCAGGTTGTCGACCGTCTTTTCGGGCAGGAAGCTGGGAATGGAGAAAAGGATACCGAGCATCAGGATGATGCTGATGCCGATGGTCTTCCAGCGCGGGAAATCGAGCATAGTCTAAAGTCCGATAGCAAGTGCGGGGCCGGGGGAGACGCCGGCCCGGCCGCGTCAGTCGTTGGCGGGCTTGCCACCGGGCTGCAGAACGTCGGCGAGGGTC
>JALDYH010000363.1:0-2588 GCA_032154175.1 Sphingopyxis sp.
ACGGGCGGCAGGCCGTTATCCGACGGACCCTGCACACCCGGCGTGCGGCCGTCGGCGGCGGGCGGGGGCAAACGGAAGTCGAGCGGGCGCGACGACGAGGGTGCGGGCGTGTTGGTATCCTGCGCGCGCGCAGGCGAAGTCCCCGCCAGCGTCAGCGCGAGCGCCATCAGCGGCAACGACGCCGCTTTGCTTCCCAGCCCCTTCTGTCCGTTCGTCATTCTGTTTCCGCGACCTTGACCTGTTTTCCCTGGCGCGACGCCGCTGAATTGGCGCTGAACCCGGCCGTTTCCATCCAACGAGATCGGTGACATCGGCCGCGCTGCGCACTAGAGCCTTTCCATGACCGATTCCACCCCTACGCCGCCGGCGCCGAAACATCTCGGCCAATCCAGCGAACTTCCTGCCGCGCCCGAGGCCGCGACCCTCGACTATGTCCCCAATCCGCGCGCCGGCGAGCTTTACCTCGTTCGCTTCGCCGCGCCCGAATTCACCTCGCTCTGTCCGGTGACCGGCCAGCCCGATTTCGCGCACCTCGTGATCGATTACGCGCCCGGGGAGACGATCGTTGAATCGAAGAGCCTGAAGCTCTTTCTCGGCAGCTTTCGCAACCATGCGGGGTTCCACGAGGATTGCACCGTCGGAATCGGCCGTCGGCTGTTCGACGAAATGCAACCCCGATGGCTGCGCATCGGCGGTTACTGGTATCCGCGCGGGGGCATCCCGATCGACGTTTTCTGGCAGTCGAGTGCGCCACCGCCGGGTCTGTGGCTTCCCGACCAGGGCGTCGCGCCCTATCGCGGGCGCGGATGATTATTCATCTTTCCGTCACAAAATATTGACACTAATGTCAGCATTATGACCACCGTTTCCCTTCCGCACGACCATGCGATCGCCGTTGGCGCCGACCAGATCGATTTCATGGGACATGTGAACAACGCCCACTATCTCAGTTGGGTGCAGGAAGCCGTGCTCGCACACTGGCGCCACATTGCGCCGCCCGACGCGGTCGCGGCGCATCTGTGGGTCGCGCTGAAGCATGAGATCACCTATCGACGCCCCGCTTTCCTCGACGACCAGGTCATCGCGACGGTAATCCTCGAAAAAGTGCAGGGCGCGCGTGCGTTTTACGAAACGATCATCAAGCGCGGCGAAGAAGTGCTCGCCGAGGTCAAATCGAGCTGGTGCTGCATCGATGCCGAAACGCTGCGGCCCGCACGGCTTGCGAGCGAAGTTGTCGCGAAGTTTTTTCCGGGCGAGAAAAGCTAGGACCCGCCCCGCTTCGCGGGAACGGGCACCTTCGGACTAAGAATTTTACGGGCTGACCGGATCGTCGCCGTCGTCATCGACGACCAGCCAGATACCACCGGCAACGATGGCAAGGCCCAGCACGATAGCGATCCAGCTTCCGCCTTCGAGATTATTTCCGCCGCGGACAACCGAGGTCGCGCGGGCACCATCGATTGCGGACGCAGCCGAAGCCGCCACCGGGGAAAGCACCATCGAAGCCGCCGCGACAGCAATCGCGCCCTTTTTCAATCTATTCATCACAAACTCCTCTAGCTGCCCCGAAACGCAGCCGGGAAGCGATCGTTCCATTTTTGAAAAGAGGAGATTGAATCCAAAGGGTTCTAGGTGAGCACGAAGCGGACGGGCAGGCGCTTCAGGCCGCCGACGAACACCGATTCGACGCGCGCGGGCTCGCCCGCGAGTTCGATGCTTTCGAGGCGCGGCAGCAGCTCCTCCATCAATATCCGCATCTCCATGCGCGCGAGATGCTGACCAAGGCAGACATGCGCGCCGAAGCCGAAAGCGATCTGCTGATTCTTTTCGCGGTCCGGGTCGAAGGCGAAGGGATCGCCGAACATCTGCTCGTCGCGATTCGCCGACACATAGTTCAGCATCAGCCAGTCGCCCGCGCGGATCGTCTGCCCGCCGATTTCGACGTCCTCGCGCGCGCTACGCATGAAATGCTGGACCGGCGTCGTCCAGCGAATCGCTTCGTCGATCAGTCCCGCCTTGTCGCTCGCGGCGTCGCGGAAGCGGGCAAAGAGCTCGGGATTCTTCGCGAGTTCCATGATTGCGCCCGCAGTCGAGGCGCTCGTCGTGTCGTGGCCCGCGGTCGCGATGATCATATAATAGCCCGCCAGCTCGCGGTCGGGAATCGGTTCGCCGCCGACCATCGCATTGGCGATCACCGTCGCGATATCCTCGCGCGGATTGGCGCGGCGGTCGGCGGTGAGCGCACCGAAATATTGTTCGAAGTCGGCGATGACATAATTGAGCATTGCGATCGCCTGCTCGGCGCTGGTGATCGCCTCGCGGCTGCGGTTGAGATCGGGGTCGGTCGACCCGAACAATTGCTGGGTCAGCATCAGCATCCGCGGCTCGTCCTCGGGCGGGACGCCCAATATGTCCATGATCACGCGCAGCGGATAATGCGCCGCAACGTCGCGCGCGAAATCGCATGTCCCGTCCATCGCCAGCATCTGTTCGACCGCGTTGCGCGCGTGATGGCGGACGCGGTCTTCGACGATCTTCAGATTCTTGGGCATGAACCAGCTCTGCGTGAGCAGCCGGTATTTCATATG
>JALDYH010000364.1:0-2586 GCA_032154175.1 Sphingopyxis sp.
GCGTCGAGCAGATGGCGGTGATCCTCGGCACGCTGCGCGCCGGCGGGGTCGCGGGCCTCGTCACCAACAGCGCCACGGGCGAGCAGATGGCGGCGATGATCGCCGACACCGGCGCGCGCCACCTGTTCCTCGACAGCGCGGCAAGGACGAGCCTTGAGGGGCATGTCATCGCCGCGAGCGATCTGATCGCGATGGACGGCAGCGACGCGGGCACCCCGCTCGACGCCTGGCTTTCCCCGGCGGGTGCGAAGCCGTCGCCGGTAGATATCCTGCCCGAAGACGGGTTCAACATCATCTATTCGTCGGGCACGACGGGCACGCCGAAAGGCATCGTCCACAGCCACGCGATGCGCTGGCAGCATATCATTCGCGGCGCGCCGGCCTATGGGCCCAATGCGGTGACGATCCTGTCGACCCCGCTTTATTCGAACACGACGATGGCGAGTTTCATGCCGACGGTCGGGTCGGGCGGGCAGGTCGTCCTGATGAAGAAATTCGACGCGCACGGCTTCCTCGAACTCGCGGCGCGCGAGCGCGCGACGAACACGATGCTGGTGCCGGTACAGTACCGCCGGATCATGGCGCTGGAGGATTTCGGCGACTTCGACCTGTCGAGCTTCGTCGTGAAATATTGCACCTCGGCGCCCTTCCCCGCCGCGCTCAAGGCCGATGTGCTGCAACGCTGGCCCGGCGGCCTCGTCGAGATTTACGGCATGACCGAAGGCGGCGCGGCGTTCATCCTCGAGGCGCATCAATTCCCCGACAAGCTCCACACCGTCGGCAAGCCGGCACCCGGCCATATCGCGAAGGTGATCGACGAGGACGGCAACGAGCTGCCGCAAGGATCGGTCGGCGAAGTCGTCGGCCGCAGCCCCGCGATGATGACCGGATACAACAACCGCCCCGACGCGACCAAGGCGATGCACTGGCACGATGCCGAGGGAAATCTCTTCTACCGCCACGGCGACATCGGCCGGATCGACGAGGACGGCTTCCTGACGCTGATGGACCGCGCGAAGGACATGATCATCTCGGGCGGCTTCAACATTTTCCCGAGCGATCTGGAAGCCATCCTGATCGCCGACGATCGCGTCGTCGAGGCCGCGGTGGTGGGCATGCCGAGCGAGGAATGGGGAGAGACGCCGGTGGCGTTCGCGGTGTTGAAGCCCGGCGCCGACGCCGAAGCGGTGCGCGCCGATTGCAACGCCAAGGTCGGCAAGACGCAGCGGCTGAGCGCGATCACCGTCGTCGACGAGCTACCGCGCAGCCCGATCGGCAAGGTGCTGAAGCGCGAACTGCGCGACGCCTACGCCCGCTAGCCTTGCAGCATCAAGTTCGATGGCGGATGCCACGCGCGACCGGCTGAAACCGAAACCGGCCGTTGCGAAGACCGGCGCGGCAACGTAAGAGACTATCAGCATCAAGAGTTGGGTCGACGCCCAACGCCAACCTGCCAATCCGGGCAAGGTGGCGCTCCGCAAGGAGGATGTGGCCGACCCGGCAACCAAGCGGATCAAGCCATGCAGCGTCGAACCGGAAAGAGGGAACGACGTTTCGTGCCGATAAAGATACCCGATCGACTTCCCGCTCGACATATTCTCGAGGCCGAGGGCGTCATGGTCATGCGCGAAGTCGACGCGGGGCGCCAGGACGTCAGACCTTTGCGGATCGCTCTGCTCAACCTGATGCCCGACAAGATCCGCACCGAAACGCAGCTTGCCCGGCTGCTCGGGGCGACGCCGCTTCAGATCGAATTGACGCTGGTCCGGATCACCGATCACGTCGCGCGCAATACATCGGCCGACCATATGGCGGCTTTCTATCGGCCATGGAGCGATGTCCGTGCCGAGAAGTTCGATGGCTTCATCATCACGGGCGCCCCGGTCGAGCAGCTTCCTTATGAGGAGGTCAGATACTGGTCCGAACTGCGCGCGATCCTCGACTGGACCCAGACACACGTCCACCGTTGCTTCACGATCTGCTGGGCGGCGCAGGCCGCCCTCTTTCATTTCCATGGGCTGCCCAAACGCGACCTGTCGCGGAAGGCTTTCGGCCTGTTCACACATGCGAACCTCGCCCCCGCCTCCCCCTATCTCCGGGGTTTTTCGGACAGGTTCGACGTTCCCGTATCGCGCTGGACGGAAGTCTGCCCGACCGCGCTGGCGGAGGCGTGCGGACTGCAGATTCTGGCCGGTAGCGTCGAGGCCGGCGCAGGCCTCGTTCACGATCAGCACCATCGGACCCTGCACATGTTCAATCACCTCGAATATGATACCGACACGCTGGCGGTCGAATATGATCGCGACGGCCGAGCCCAGCTCCCGAAGGACTATTTTCCCGCCGACGATCCCGCGAGAGCGCCGGAAAACCGCTGGCGCAGCCATGCGCATTTGTTGTTCGCGAACTGGATCAACGAAATTTATCAAACCACGCCGTTCGACGTTGCTGCGATCGGTGCGCGCCAGATTTCGGCCGCGGCTTGATGGCTCAAAGCGACTGGTATCTGCCCTGTCTTTCATCGTCATCCCAGACTTGATCCGGGATCCATAGCGGCACCGTCGTCGTGGACCCCGGATCAAGTCCGGG
>JALDYH010000126.1:0-11454 GCA_032154175.1 Sphingopyxis sp.
ATGCCGATGCGGTCAACGCCGAGGTCAAGGATTTGTTCGCGGCCGGGGTCGATGTCGTCCAGCTGGACGAACCCTATTTGCAGGCGCGCGCCGCCGAGGCGAACGCCTACGCGATCGAGGCGATCAACCGCGCGCTCGACGGCGTCGGTGGCACGACCGCGCTCCACATCTGTTTCGGCTATGCGATGGTCCACCACGGCGCGGGCGCGACGGGGCCGAAGCCCAAGGCCTATGATTTCCTCGCCGAACTCGAAGCGTCGGCGATCGACGTCATCTCGATCGAGGCGGCGCAGCCCGGGCTCGATCCTGCCATTCTGACCGAACTGCCGACCAAGACGATCATGTACGGCGTGCTCGACCTGTCGATTCCCGAGGTCGAAACGCCCGAGGTGGTCGCGGACCGCATCCGCGAGGCGCTGCGTTACGTCGACGCCGAGCGACTTTGGATCGCGCCCGATTGCGGGATGAAATATCACAGCCGCCAGCATAGCTTGGCGAAGCTGAAGGCGATGGTCGATGGGACGGCGATGGTGCGGGCGGAGTTGAAATAGCCCCACTCGTCATTGCGAGGAGCGTAGCGACGAAGCGATCTCCAGCTGTCGACCTTGCGCGAGGTCGATAGCTGGAGATTGCTTCGCTTCGCTCGCAATGACGATGGCTATCCGTCCATGAACTCGGTCAGCAACGGGACCACTACTTCGGGCGCCTCAACTGTCGGCAGATGTCCGGCGCCAGGAATCGCCTCCAACCGCGCGCCCGCAATCGCCTCTAAAATCTCGTCATGGTGCGCGCGGCTGGTGATGCCGTCCTTCTCGCCCCAGATCAGCAAGGTCGGCACCGCAATCTCGCCGAGCCGCGGGCGGCTGTCGATGCGCGCCATGATCGCGCGCTGCTGCGCGAGGAAGGTTTCGGCGCCGGTGTCCGCCGCCATCTGCCGCGCGATCCCGAGCAGCCGTTCGTCGCCGCGCTTTTCCTCGGGAAACAGGATCGGGATGCGTTCCTCGACGACCTGATCGAAATTGCCGCTCTCGACGAGATCGATATAGCCCTGCCGCCGCGCGGTCTGCGCCGGACCGTCGGCCGAGGCGAGCGTCGAAATGAGCGCGAGCTTCGCGACCCGCCCGGGCGCGCGGCGCATCACCTCGAACGCCACGAAGCCGCCCATCGCGTGCGCGATCAGCACGAAGCGCGGCGGGGCGTTATCGAGAAGCCGCTGCGCGAAACCTCCGATCGTGTCGTCGCTGCGGTTATCGGCGACGATGACCTCGCGGCCGACCCACGCATCGAGCAAGGGCTGCCACACGGCATCGGTCAAAAGCTGGCCGGTGATGAGGACGATGGGAAGCGACATTAGACCACCTGATGCAGAAGGGTTTCACCCGCCGCGAGGCGGCGGCAGTTTTCGTGCGCAACGGTCAGGCTGCGGACGAGCGTTTCGGGGGTGAGCCAGGCGACGTGCGGCGCGAACACCGCGTTCGGCAGGCCGAGCAGCGGATTGCCGCGCGGCAACGGCTCCTCGGCAAAGACGTCGAGTCCTGCGCCGCGGAGACGGCCCGATGTCAACGCCTCGACCAGCCGGGCTTCGTCGACCAGTTCGCCGCGTGCGGTATTGACCAGCACCGCGCCCTTTTTCATCGCCAGCGGATCGATCGACGCCCGCGTCTCGTCGGTCAGCGGCATATGCAGCGACACGACGTCCGCTTCGGCAATCAACCGGTCGAGCGGCCAATATTCATACGGAACATCGCGCGCGTTCCTCGCCGTATAAACCACCTTCGCCCCCAATGCCGCGAGCACCGGCGCAAGCAGCTGCGCCGAATTGCCGAAGCCGACGAGGCCCACCGTCCGTCCGCCGATCTCGCCGACGCTGTCCAGTTCCGACGGGTCGGCGGTCCATCCCTCGCCAGCGCGCGTGCGGGCATCGAAGAAGCAGGTCCGGCGCAGCACCGCCATCATCAGCGACAGCGCCATTTCGGCGACCGCTTGGCTGTTCGTCCCCGGCATGTTGCACACCGCGACGCCATGATCACGGGCCGCATCGAGCGCGATGGTGTTCACGCCGACGCCGAGTTTCTGGACCAGCTTCAATTGGGGGGCCGACGCGATGAATTCGGGCGTGACCGGAGTCAGCACGTGGAGCAGCGCGGTGATCTCGCCCGCGACGCCGTCGAGCGGTTCGGCCTCATCGACATGCACCACGACGCCCGCCCCGAAAATCGCATCGACCGCCTCGCGAAAACCTGGGCTGGGACGGGCGTGGAGCACGATCATGCGTAGACTGCCCCGATCGATCCGGCGAACGCCGAGAAGCCCGCAAACACGGCGTCGCCGCCCATCGCTTCCTCGATCCGCAGCATCTCGTTCCACTTCGCCATGCGTTCGGAGCGCGTGAAGCTGCCGACCTTGAGCTGCCCCGCGTTCCAGCCCGTCGCGAGATGCGCGATGGTCACATCCTCGCTCTCGCCTGAACGCGCCGAAACGATCGCGCCCCATCCGCGCGCGGCGGCGGCATCGAGCGCCGCCTTCGCTTCGGTCACCGTACCGACCTGGTTGACCTTGATCAGCGCCGCGTTGCACACTGCGGCATCGCCCGCACGCTCGACCCGGGCGGCATTGGTGACGAGCACGTCATCGCCGATGATCTGCACCTGCTCGCCGATCGCCGCGGTCACCGCCGCCATCGTCGTCCAGTCGTCCTGCCCCGCCGGATCCTCGACCGACAGGATCGGATAAGCCCTGGTCCATTCGATGATGCGCGCGGCCATCTCCGCGCCCGACAGGCGCCGGTCGTCAAGCACGAGGTCATAGCCATCGGCGTCGCCGAGTTCGTTCGCAGCGATGTCGAGCGAAATGAACACATCCTCGCCCGCGCGGTGCCCGCTCGCCTCGATCGCCTTCGTCAGCGTATCCAGCGCATCCTCGTTCGACGCGAAATTCGGCCACCAGCCGCCCTCGTCGGCGACCCCCGACAGCGGGCCTTTCGTCTCCATCAGCTTGCCGGCGGCGCGATAGACGTCGTCGGTGATCTCGAGCGCGCGGCGGAAGCTGCCGGCCTTCGGGCACATCACCATGAAGTCCTGCACATCGGTCCGCCGCCCGGCGTGCGCGCCGCCTCCGAAAATCTGGATTTCGGGAAGCGGCACGCGCACCTTGCCGCCATCCGCGAGGTAGCGCCACAGCGGTTCGCGCGCATCGGCCGCCGCGGCGTGCAGCACCGCCATCGATACTGCGACCACGGCATTGGCACCGAGCCGCGCCTTGTTCGTTGTATTGTCGAGCGCGCAGAGCGCGGCATCGACCGCCGCCTGCTCGCGCGCGTCTATGCCGCCGATCGCCCCGGCGATCTCCGAACCGATCCCCGCGACCGCGCGGTTAACGCCGAAGCCCCCGAACGCGCGCCCGCCGTCGCGCAAATCGATCGCCTCATGCGCGCCGCGCGACGCACCGGCGGGCGCAATGGCGCGGCCGACCGCCCCCGATTCCAGCACGACCTCGGCCTCGACGGTGGGCCGCCCCCGCGAATCCCATATCTGGCGGCCGGTGACGGAGGCGATACGCGAAGTCATGCAAAAGTCCTTTTCCAGTTGGCGGCGAGTGCGTCGAGCGGCTGCGGCGCGCGAATGCGTGCGCGCGCCTGATCGCGGATCACATGCTTGTGCCCGGGGTCGGTGAGATAGGGCGCGGGCGACTTGCCCTCGACGCGCGCCAGCAGCAGCGCCGCGGTGAGCTTGCCCGCGCGCTGCATCAGGGTATCCGCGTCCTCCCATGCGATTCCGGCGCGGTAGGCGGAGACGAGCGCGGTCGCGGCTTCGTTCAGGCGCGCATCGCCCGACCACACCGCCTTCAGCAGCAGATGCGTGGTGCAGAAAGCGATGTCGAACGCCGGATCGCCATAGACGGCGCATTCGGCGTCGAGGAAAACGGGGCCGCGCGCACTGACGAGGATATTCTTGGGGCTGACGTCGCCGTGGACCAGTGCGATCTTGCGCCCCGAAAGATCGGCGGCGAGCGCTTCGAGCGCGGGCGCGAGTTCGGCGTCATGCCGCGCAACATAAAGCAGGAACGGATCGACGCGGAGCGCGCGGAACATCTCGTCGTTGGGGAAATCGGCGCGGTCGCCTTCGTTATGCGCGGTCGCGGCGTGGACCGCGGCAATGCCCCGCCCGACCGCTCCGGCAAAACCGGCATCGACCCGGCCCGCCATCAGCTCGTCTTTCCACACCGGACAGCCGGGCAGGAAGCGCATCGCGAAGGCATGGCCGGCCAGTTCGGCGAGTACCTCGGGCGCGATTTTCGGATCGACGCCGCGCGCGCGGCGCAGCCAGCGCACCTCGCTTGTCCCGCGCTCGACCGGCGCGAGCCATTCGGCGGCGACACGCAGCTGCGGCAGCGGGCGCTTGACGACGATCGGCCCCGAGGGCGTCTCGACCTTCCACACGTCGCACGACACCCCGCCGGTCAGGGGTGTGAGGACGATGTCGCCCTCCCCCGCCAGACCGGCGGCACGCAGTCCCTCCACGATGTCAGCGTCGGCCGTCACGTCACAGCTTCTCCCGGATCCATGCGCCGACAAGATCGGCGGCATTCTGCCGCTCGGCAACCGAATCCTCGAAATAATGCGCGCCGGGGATCAGTTCGATCCTTTTGTCGGTCGAGCCGAGGAAGTCGAAAATCTTGCGCGCGTCGCTCGGGAAGACGCCGGTGTCGGCGGTTCCCTGCACGACGAGCGCGGGAGTGTCGTGCTTGGCAAGGTGCGGCTGCCCCTGGCATGGCGATGTTTCGAGGCTCCACATGTTGAGCCAGGTCTTGATCGTATTGGCGCGGCCGATGCTCGGCGTGCAGTTCGCGACCGCCGGGTCGCCGCGATAGCACCAGTTGGGCTTGCGGTCCGACGGGTCGATCGCCGGGTCGACGCAGCGGATGTCGCCCCAGCAGCGGAACATCGGGAAAATTCGGTCGGGAATGCCAGCGTCGTTCAGCCGCTTCAGTTCGGCCTTCGCCCAGTCCGTGATCCGCTGGTTGCGCGCGCGCTGCGCCGCGCGATATTTCGCGATAAAGGCGTCCGAATAGGGCGGGCCGTTGTCGGGATTGAACGGATCGAGTTCGGGATCGGTCAGAGTGGGATCATTCTCGTCGATCACCGACGCATCCATCCAGTCGGTCAGCACTTCGGGGCGCCCCTGATGCGCGTTGAAGCTGATGTAAAGGTCGCCCTTGATGATCGACGCCAGCGCATCCTGCCCGACCGTCGGCAGCCTGTCGGTCAAGGTCGGCGCGATCGCCTCGGCCTGATACGCGCCCATCAGCGACCCGCCGCCCGAATTGCCGAGGATGACGATCTGCTCGACTCCGGCCTCCTCTTTCAGCCATTTCATCCCGACGCCGATGTCGAGCACCGCATGCTCGAGCAGGAACTGGTCCTCGACGCCGCGATAGCGCGTGTTCCAGCCAAGGAAACCAAAACCCTGCCGCGCAAAATAGGGCGCGATATAATGTTCGGAAAAATCGACGTTATAATGGGTCGCGATGATCGCGACCTTCGGCCGCTTGCCCGCCTCGGTCCAGTAGATGCCCTGGCACGGATGCCCGCCCGCCTGGATGCGCGGCGCGGTCGGCGACACAAGCCCGATAAATTGCGCATCCAGTCCTTCGATCCCGTTGGGGTCCATCATCGTCTCTCCTGATTGTCGATTATCCGGTAAGTCACCATTTCCGTCACCCCGGACTTGATCCGGGGTCCATGCGGCGATGGATGCCGGATCAAGTCCGGCATGACGAAGCGAAGGGTGTGCATCAGCGGGTGACTTCGAAGGGCAGCCTGTAACCCTCCAGCCGCGCGCGGATCGCCTTCTTGTCTATCTTGCCCGTCGGTCCCAGCGGGATCTCGTCGACGAACAGCACGTCGTCGGGCATCCACCAGCGCGCGATCTTGCCGTCGAGATAGGCCTTGAGATCGTCGGCGCAGGCGTCGGCACCATCCTTCAACTGGCAAAGCAGGATCGGCCGCTCGTCCCACTTGGGATGCGCGACCCCGACCACGGCGGCATTAGCGACCGCACCATGTCCCATCGCGATATTCTCGATCTCGATCGAACTGATCCACTCGCCCCCCGACTTCACGACATCCTTCGCGCGGTCGGTTATCTGCATATAGCCTTCGGCGTCGATCGTGCTGACGTCGCCGGTGTCGAAAAATCCCTCATCGTCGAGCACATTGCCGCCCTCGCCGCCATAATAGGCTCCCGCGATCGTCGGCCCCTTGACCATCAGCCGCCCCGGCGTCTTGCCGTCGTGCGGCAGGCGATTGCCCGCATCGTCGACCAGCTTCATGTCGAGTCCGCAGAGCAGCCGGCCCTGCTTCAGCTTATACGCCATCTGCTCCGGCCCGGACTTGGCCGCAACCGACGCATTGGGTACCGATACCGTGCCGAGCGGCGAGGTTTCGGTCATGCCCCAGCCCTGGATGACGTCGACCCCATAATCATCGCGGAAAGTGCGGATGATCGACTCGGGACATGCGGAGCCGCCAATGGTGACGCGCTCCAGGGTCGTGAAGCGCTTGCCGTTTTCCTGCATATATGTGAGCAGCATCTGCCATACTGTTGGTACGGCGGCCGAATAGGTGACGCCCTCCTGTTCGATCAGATTATAGATCGATTCACCATCCATCCGCTGTCCCGGCAGCACGAGTTTCGCGCCGACCGCGGGCGCCGAATAGACAACGCCCCACGCATTCGCATGGTACATCGGCACGACGAGCAGCACCGTATCGCGCGCCGACAACGCGAGCGCGTCGCGCTGCAAGGTCATCAGCGCATGGATATAATTCGAGCGGTGCGAATAAAGCACGCCCTTCGGATTGCCCGTCGTGCCGCTCGTATAGCAAAGCCCGCACGCGGCATTTTCGTCGAACCCGCCCCATGTATATTCGGCAGGCTGGCCCGATATCCAGTCGTCGAACGCGGTCGCCGCAAAGCTGGTTTGCGGAAGTGACGCACGATCGCAAAAGAAGATCACCTTCTTGATCGCGGGCACCTGCGGCAATAGCTCTTCGACGAGGTCCACCGTTGCCGGATCGGCGATCAGCAGCCGGTCGCCCGCATGGTTCGCTATATAGGCGATCTGTTCAAGGAAGAGCCGCGGATTGAGCGTGTGCAGCACTGCCCCCATCCCCGCCGCACCATACCAGGCCGCGAGATGCCGCGCGCCGTTCCACGCCATCGTCGCGATGCGGTCGCCGGGCTTGATTCCCTCGGCCGCCAGCGCGTTCGAGACGCGCTTTGCATCGGCATGGACATCGGCCCAGGTCGAACGGCTGACGTATCCCTCGGCATCGCGCGACACGATTTCGCGCACGCCGTGCCAGTTCGCCGCATGGTCGAGGATCCGGTCGACCGTCAGCGGCACATTCTGCATCAACCCGTCCATACGGTCATCTCTCTCTTCTCGTTAAATAGATAGTATACTAAGTATTTTGTCTTTGCAACGCCGCTCTGCCTTGCTTCGGCGACCTCGCTCTTCTAGCGTGACGACGCCGGCACTCCGCGGGCAACAGGGGTTTATCGTAGCGTCATATGCGCACCAACCAGCTTATCATCGCCCTTTTCCAGCGCTTCTGCTGGCTCGACGAAGGGCTTCAGGCGCGGCTTCACGATCATGGCTGGCCCGACGTCAATCGCCCGCAATCGATGGTGATGACCAATATCGTCAGTGGCATCGTGCGCCCGTCGGACATCGCCCGCAACCTCGGCGTGTCGCGGCAAGCGATCCACAGCACGATCAACCAGATGGTAAAGCTGGGCATCGTACAACTCGATGTCGATCCCGACGATCGCCGCCACATGATCGTGTCGCTGACCGACCTTGGTGCGCGTATGCGCCGCGATGCACAGCGTTCGATGGATGCACTCACCGCACAGATCGCCGCAGTGCTGGGACAGGACAAATTCGATGCGCTGCTCGCCGCGCTCGAAGCCGACTGGGGCGACAATATCGTGCGCGAGTCGCCTGCCCCCCGTCGCCGGAGCGCCTAGGCGGACATAGCCCTGGCCACCGCGATCAACCGCCCGGCGGTCGTCTCGACGAGCGATGCCGGCAGCGGCTCCTTCAAACTGCCATCCTCAGCGAAGGCCGCGTGCGCGTTTGGCACGACGACCTGCTCGGGGATCACCAACATCTGGATCGTCGACAATATCTGGCGGAGATGCATCAATCCGCGCAGCCCGCCGAACGGGCTGATCGACGCCGACATGATCGCCGCTGCCTTGCCGCGATAGGCGGTCAGCGCGACAAGGCTCTCTTCCCCCGTCGGCCGCGACGCCCAGTCGATCGCATTTTTGAGCAGCGGCGGCAGCGAGCCGTTATACTCGGGCGAGACAAACAACAGCCCATCCTGCGCGGCGAACAGCGCCTTCAGTTTCAGCGCATCGGGCGGAAAAGCGTTCGCCTCCAGCGCCGCCGAATAGAGCGGCAGGTCGAACGCCGCGAGGTCGACCCGCGTTACGCTTGCCCCCTGCGCTTCAAGGCTCGCTGCAGCGACGCCACCCAGAGCGCGGTTGAACGATCCCTCGCGGGTGCTGCCGACGATGACGGCTATGCTGGTCATTTTCCCTCCCGGACAATTTAGTTAGTATACTAACCTATTATCCGGCGGTCGGCAAATTGCAAGCGATCAGGCCTTGATGTCGGAAAGCACCGCCAGTTTGCGGGTTTCGTCGGCGAGATTGCCAATCACGCGGCGCATCAGGCCTTGCAGCACCTCGACCTCCTCATCGCTCATACCCTTGGTCGCGATCTCGTGAATCTCGGCGTTCATCGGCGCGAGGATCAGCTCGAGCTTCTTGGCGTGCGGAGTCAGGTGGATGAAGGTTTTGCGCCGGTCGTCGGTCGTCTTCTTGCGCGTGATCAGCCCGGCCTTTTCCAGCCCCTTCAGCGCGACAACGGTCGTCGGTTCGCGCATGCCGACGCGTTCACTGAGTTCGCGCTGGGTGATGCCATCCTCGCGCCACAACTGACGCAGGAAACGCCACTGCCCCGCAGACACGTCGTGCGTCAGCGTGCGCCGTTCGAGCAACCGCGAAAAGGAGCGAAAGACGACGCGCGCCAGATAGCCGATGCTGTTTTCAGGATCGGTATAATATTCGGCTGGATTCCGGTAATCCTGTGTTTTTCTGGCCAAAATCCTGCTCCCCTGTCGGCGGCCCCTGACATCGGGCACCGGCCCGCACCAGCGCGAACCTTAGGACGCGAAGATTCGCCCGGCAACCTCCTTCGTCGCTCCCTCACCCGGCTTTGCCACCCCAAAACACCGTAATAATATTGGACAAGATCGTTTTCTCCATTTACTTAGAATGCTAAGTTTATGGAGATGTCGTGGAGAAATTCATCCGGATCAAGGCGGTCGCAGCCCCCTTACCGCTCGCCAACGTCGATACCGACATGATCATTCCTGCGCAGTATATGAAGTCGCTTACCCGTAGCGGACTGGGCAAGCACCTGTTCCAGGAACTGCGCTTCGCCGAAGGCGGCCGCGAGCGCACCGATTTCATCCTGAACAAGCCCGCCTGCCGCAACGCGGAGATTCTGATCGCCGATCGCAATTTCGGCTGCGGATCGTCGCGCGAGCACGCGGTGTGGGCGCTCACCGATTTCGGCATCCGTTGCGTCATCGCGCCGGGTTTCGGCGATATTTTTTCGGGCAACGCCCGCAAGAACGGGCTCCTGCTGATCCGCTTGCCCGAGCCCTTGTGCGACCGGCTGCGCAGCGAAATCGCGCTCGCGCAATATACGCCGATCGAGGTCGATCTGGAAGCGCGGCAAATCCGCCTCGCGTCGGGCAAAGCGGTCGAATTCAGCATCGATGCCGCAGATCGCCGCATATTGATGGAAGGACTCGACGACATCGACCGCACGTTGCGCCACGCAGAAGCGATCGCGCGGTTCGAAGCGGCGATCTAGTCGAGCATTCCAGGCGACGCGATACCCCCGGCGATCGCGCTCGCCGCAGCCAGCGCCGGGCTCATCAGGTGCGTGCGGCCGCCCCGCCCCTGCCGGTTCTCGAAATTGCGGTTGGACGTGGCGGCGCAGCGTTCGCCGGGTCGCAGCCGGTCGGCGTTCATGCCGACGCACATCGAACAGCCGGGCTCGCGCCAGTCGAATCCGGCATCGCACAGGACCTGGTCGATGCCCTCGTCCTCAGCCTGTCTTTTGACCAGCCCCGACCCCGGCACGACCATCGCGCGGATATGCGGCGCGACACGGCGGCCGCGCACGATATCGGCCACGACGCGCAAATCCTCGATCCGGCTGTTGGTGCAGCTGCCGATGAACACGCGGTCGAGCCTTTGTCCGGCGAGCGGCGCACCCGGAGCGAGGTCCATATAGACAAGCGCCCGCTCGGCCGCCGCGCGTGCCTCGATGCTCGCCAACCGCGCGGGGTCAGGGACGCGCCCGTCGATCGCGACGACCTGCGACGGATTCGTACCCCAGCTCACCATCGGCCGGACATCGCGGGCGTCGATCCGTACCTCGCGGTCAAACATCCCGTCCTCATCGCTTGCCAGAGAGCGCCAGCGTTGAAGCGCCGCATTCCATGCATCACCGACAGGCGATGCGGGCCGGCCGTCGAGATAGGCAAAAGTCGTCGCATCGGGCGCCACCAGTCCTGCGCGCGCGCCCATCTCGATGCTGAGGTTGCACAGCGTCATCCGCCCCTCCATCGACAGCGCGCCGATCGTCTCGCCGGCATATTCGATGACATGCCCCCCCGCCCCGTCGACTCCGATCACGCCGAGCAGGTGCAGCGCGAGGTCCTTCGCATGGACATGCGGCGCAAGCACGCCGTCGATCGTCACTCGCATATTGCGCGACCGGCGCTGGCGGATCGTCTGCGTCGCCAGCACATGTTCGACCTCCGACGTGCCGATCCCGAAAGCAAGCGCGCCAAAGGCGCCGTGCGTCGACGTATGACTGTCGCCGCAGACGATAGTCATCCCCGGCTGCGATCGCCCCTGTTCGGGACCGACGACATGCACGATGCCGCCGCGCGGATCGCCCATCGGGAAATTCTCGATCCCGAAACGCCGCGTATTGTGGACCAGCGCCTCAAGTTGCGCGCGCGCCTCGCCATCGGCGACCCCGGCGGGGCCTGCCGCCTGCCCCGCCGTCGGTACATTATGGTCGGACAAGGCGAGTGCGCGTTCGGGCCGCCGAACGGCCCGGCCCGCCGCCGCGAGGCCGGCAAAGGCCTGCGGGGAGGTGACCTCGTGAAGCAGATGGAGATCGATATAGAGCAGCGTCTCACCATCGTCTTCGGCGACGGCATGCGCGTCCCATATCTTGTCGTAAAGCGTGCGCGGGGGGATCATGAAATCACTCAGATCCCGCCCAACGTTGCTTTTCTCGGTCCCAGGAAGCCGAAGAGGTAAGCTGCGACTTTGCGCATTTGTATTTCCT
>JALDYH010000127.1:0-11418 GCA_032154175.1 Sphingopyxis sp.
GCATGCCGACGAGATAGAAGAAGACGCTCGACAGCTTTTCGAGCATGCCGAGCACTTGCGCCCCGGCAGCGCCCGTGTGCGACAGCGCGATGCCGAACAGGATCGCTGCGAACAGCGCCTGCAGGATCGAGCCCGAGGTCAGCGCCGAGACGAAGGTCGTGGGAATGATCGCGAGCAGGAAGCCGACGAGCGAGGTGTCGTGCGCCTTCGCATCATATTCGGCGATCTTGGCGACGGCGTTCGGATCGAGCGTGCGCGGGTCGATATTCATCCCCGCGCCCGGTTGCACCACATTGGCAACGATCAACCCGATGATCAGCGCAAGCGTCGAGAAGAAGAGGAAATAGGCAAAGGTCTTCGCCGTCAGGCGGCCGAGCGTCTTGCCGCTGCCGACCGATGCGATGCCGGTCGAAACGGTCAGGAAGATCACCGGTGCGATGATCATCTTGACGAGGTCGATGAAGCCCTTGCCGAGCGGTTGGAGCTGGATGCCGATCTCGGGCCGGAAATGGCCGAGCAGGACGCCGCCGGCGATCGCCGCGAGCACCTGCACATAGAGATGCGACCACCATGGCCCGGCCTTCACCGGCATATGCGCCGCATTCATGTCGATCGTGGCTGCCACCAGCCTCTCCCCATATCGTGCGTCCGGCTCGACGCAGGCCCGAGTGTTTTCCGGCCTTTGTTCAAAAATAAGGGCGTTATGAAACCATCGTCAAACGTGATAAAAATCTGCACTAAGCCATTGTTATTTATATAGTACTCTCTTCTTTCAGATTTCATTCGCGCCAATTTTGTGCAAAATACCGCATATTCATTCGAACATTTGTGCAATAATCCGCACATGCCTTTGCATAGCGATTCGCCCCTGACTGGTCCCTATGCCCATCGCCGGCGTCTGTTCGTCGCGGTCGCGGTCGGACTGGCGATCCTGCTCGTCGCAGGATTGGGGCTAGCGCAATGGGCCGCGGGACGCGCCGCCACACAGGCCGATCTCGAGGCGCGGCAGAATGCGCGCGCGCACGCCAGCCTGCTCGAGAGCGAATTGCAGAAATTCCGCCTGCTGCCCCGCGTCCTGACCGAATTTCCCGACGTGCGCGCCGCGCTAGCCGACAAGAGTGACGCCGCCTCGCGCCGCCTCGATCGCGAACTCGAACAACTGGCGGCACGGACCGACGCCACGGTGATCTATGTCATTGATGCCGGCGGCGTAACGATTGCAGCGAGCAACTGGCGCGAACCGACAAGTTTCGTCGGCGAAAATTATCGCTTCCGTCCCTATTTCCAGGGTGCGATGCGCAAGGGCGAAGCCGAGTTGTTCGCGCTCGGAACGGTCAGCGGTCGCCCCGGACTTTACCTCGCGCGTCGTGTCGATGTGGCAGGCCGCCAGCTCGGCGTGATCGTGTTGAAGGTCGAATTCGACAGGCTCGAATCGCGATGGGCGGACTCGTCGGCGGCGACGCTTGTTACCGATGCCGCCGGGATCATCGTGATGAGCAGCGAGCCGCGCTGGCGTTTCCGGTCGTTCGCCCCGATTTCGGCCGAAACGCAGCGGCGACTTCGCGAAACGCGCAGCTATGGCGAGACGCGACTCGATCCGTTGCCGGTCAGCCGCGCCCGGAACGGCATCCGCGTCGGCACGGGCCTGTTCCGTGAGGCCGACGAGCGCGTGTCCTTCCCCGGCGGCACGCTCCGCCTGCTCCAGCCCGCCGAGCCGGCACGCGCCAGTGCCAACGCGACCGCGCGCGTTGCCTTCCTCGTCCTGCTGATCCTCGTCGGCGCGGCGATCGTCACGCTGCTGCGGCTTGTCGAGCGGCAGACGCTACGCCAGGCCGCGCACGAGGCGCTTGAGCGAGAGGTTGCCGCACGCACGCAGGACCTGCGCACCGCGAACGACGAATTGCGGCAGGCCTCCGACCGGCAGGCCGATACCGACCGCCGCTACCGCGCCGCGCGCGAGGAACTGGCGCAGGCGAGCCGGCTCGGTTCGATAGGGCAGATCACCGCGGGCGTCGCGCACGAGATCAACCAGCCGATCGCGGCGATCCGCACCTTTGCCGAAAACAGCCTGCGCTATCTCGAACGCGGGCAACCAGACAAGGCGCGCGGCAACCTCGATACGATCGTCGAACTCACCGCACGCGTGGGCGCGATCACCAACGAACTGCGCAATTTCGCGCGGCGGAGGCCGACACCCCTCGGCCCCGTCGCGCTGCAATCGGCGTTCGAGGGCACCAGCCTGCTGATCGGCGACCGACTGCGTGCACAAGGCATCGCGCTCGACATCGCGGTCGAAGACCCGGCCCGAACCGTCCACGCCGACCGCGTCCGGCTCGAACAGGTGCTCGTCAACCTGCTGCAAAACGCCGCCGAGGCGGTGCACGACCTCAAGACCCCGCGCATCGCCCTCCGCGCGCATGGCAGCGATCCCGTCCACATTGATATCTGCGACAACGGCCCCGGCGTTCCGGACGAGCTGCTGCCGCAGCTCTTCACGCCCTTCGTCACCGGCCGCCCCGACGGGCTCGGCCTCGGACTTGCGATCGCGAGCGATATCATGACCGAATTCGGCGGCACGCTGTCGCTGATCCCCTCGCCGCTCGGCGGCGCGGGTTTCCGCCTTACGTTGAGGCCGGCATGAGTTTCTTCACCGGCGAGCAGACGATCTTCTTCGTCGATGACGATGCGGCGCTGCGCGCGGCGAATGTCCAGACGC
Organism: Sphingopyxis sp.; assembly: GCA_032154175.1. Taxonomy (GTDB): domain Bacteria; phylum Pseudomonadota; class Alphaproteobacteria; order Sphingomonadales; family Sphingomonadaceae; genus Sphingopyxis. Next base: position 2,717 of record JALDYH010000127.1, read on the forward strand.
TCGATCTCGCGGGGCTGGCGGTCGAGGCCTTTCCCGATGCGCAGAGCGTGCTGCCGCGGATCGAAGCCGGCTTTTCCGGGATCGTCGTCACCGATATCCGCATGCCTGGCATGGACGGGCTCGAACTGCGCGCGGCGATCCATGCGATCGATGCCGACATCCCCGTCATCCTGATCACCGGCCACGCCGATGTCGCAATGGCGGTGCGCGCGCTCCACGACGGTGCGTTCGACTTCCTCGCCAAGCCCTTTGCCGCCGATCACCTCGTCGGCATCGCGCGCCGCGCGCTCGCGCATCGCGGGCTGGTCCTCGACAACCGCCGCCTGACCGCAGCGGCGGCGGCGATCGACAGCCCGCTGATCGGCGAAAGCCCGGCGATGATCCGGCTGCGCGAGACGATCGCACAACTCGCACAAGCGGATATCGACGTGCTGGTCGAGGGCGAGACGGGGACAGGCAAGGAACTCGTCGCGCACATGCTCCACCGCCAGAGCCGGCGGAGCGCGGCGTCACTGGTTGCGGTGAACTGCGCGGCGCTGCCGCAGGAGCTGGCCGAGGCCGAGCTCTTCGGCAGCGATCTGGTCGACCGCACGACGGGCAAGCCCGGCCAGGCGGGGCGCATCCGCAGCGCCCATCGCGGCACGCTGTTCCTCGACGAAATCGACACGATGCACCCGTCGGTGCAGGCAAAGTTGCTGCGCGTGATCGAGGAGCGCGAGGTCCAGCCGATCGGCGCCAGCGCGCCCGAACCCGTCGACCTGCGCGTCGTCGCCGCGACCAAGACCGACCTGATGGACGCCGTGCGCGGCGGCGCGTTTCGCGAGGACCTCTATTACCGGCTGCATGTCGTGAAGCTGCGCATCCCGCCCTTGCGCGAACGGCGGTCGGACATTCCCCAGACCTTCGCCTATTTCCTTGACGAAGCCGCTGCAAAGATGGGGTTTCATGGGTTCCAGATCGACGACGGCATCCGGCGCCACCTTGTCGAGCATGACTGGCCGGGCAATGTCCGCGAACTGAAGAATTTCGCCTATAGCGTCGTACTCGACCTGCCGTCGGATCCCGGCCTGTCAGCGATGCCCGCCGACGCGCCGCTCGCTGAGCGCGTGCGCCGGTTCGAGGCGACGATCATCCACGACACACTGGCGCAGACACGCGGCAATATCGCCGAAACGATGGTACGGCTGGGCGTTCCGCGAAAGACGCTTTACGACAAGATGGCGAAGCTCGGGATCGACCCCAAGCGCTTCCGCACCTAGCGCGCCGCCGGCTTCCCCTGCGCCGCGAGCACACGCAGGATGTTGCCGCTCCACATCTTTTCGATATCGGCGTCCGAATAACCCGCGGCCTTCAGCCGTTCGGTGACCTTGGGCAATGCCGAAATATCCTCGAAACCCGGCAGCCCGCCCCCGCCGTCCCAGTCGGCGCCAAAGCAGATATGGTCGACGCCGCCGACCTCGATCGCGCGCAGCACCATCTTCATATAGGCGTCGAAATCGGCCGCCCACATCTGCTCCTTCTTGTCGAGCGCACGCCACTCGCGGTTGAGGTCGGCCTGCTCGGCGGGAGACAGCGTGCCGATGCGCTCATATTTGCCGAACAGCTCGCCGCGCGCTGGCGACATCTTCATCTCGGACATGAAGATCGTCGAAATGCACATCGCGCCGCCCTTTGCCGCGAGCGCCTTCAACCGTCCCTCGTCGAGATTGCGCGGATGATCGTACGCCGAGCGCAGGCTCGAGTGCGAGAGCAGGATCGGATATTTCGACAGCGCCAGTATCTGGTCGAATGCCGCGTCCGACGAATGGCTCGCGTCGATGACGATGCCGAGGCGGTTCATCTCGGCGACCCATTGTTTGCCGAGCGGGCTCAGCCCCCTCCAGCGCCCCTCGCCCGTCGCGCTGTCGGCGAACTGGTTGTCCTTCGAATGCACCGGCCCCGCGAGGCGCAGCCCCTTGTTGTAAAACTCCTGCAGCAGCGACAGATCTTCGCCGAGCGGATAGCTGTTTTCCATCGATTTGAAGGCGATGAGCTTGCCTTCCTTGTTCAGCCGCAGCGCATCGGCCGCAGTCAACGCGGGCGCGATCGTGGCCCAGTTCGCGGCGATGGTCTTGTCGATCAGGTCCGAGCGTTTACGCGCGAAAGCGAGCGCATCGGCATAGCCCTTCGGCGTCAGCGGGCCCTGATCGGTGTAAATGGCGAAGAAGCCGCCATCGAGATTGCCATCCTTCATCCGCGGGATATCGAGCTGCGCCATGTCGTCGGCGAGCGCGTGGCGGTCGGCAAAGCTCCAACCCGCGCGCTCGAAATGGAGCGGCGTGTCGAGGTGAGTGTCGAGGACGAGCATCCGGCTGTGCAGCGGCGCTTCGGGCGCGTCCTTCGGCTTGTCGCCGCCCGAAGAGCAGGCCGACAGCGCCGTTGCGGCCAGCAGGATGGCGAAACGCTTCACTTCTTGTCCTCCACGGGCTTCAGGTCGAGGTCGTGATAATCCCAGCTGAAGTCGGCAATCTGGCTCACCGCCTTCATCGTCACGCCGGTTATCTTGCCGTCGGCGTCGAGCGCGAAGGTAACATAGGCGGGTTCGATCGCGGGGTCGTCGAAATCGGTGACGAAGCTGTCATATTGCCAATGTTTGAGCCGCCCCGCCATCCGCGGGGTCGAGGTGAAGTCGATCGTCAGCCCCTTGGCCGTCTGCCCGATCACAATGTCACCATACCAGGGATCGCGATAACGCCCGGCATAGCCCGCCAGCGAAAGCGAGGGACCGCTTTTTGCCGGCGAGGCCTGTTTCTGCTTGAGGAACTCGACACCGCCCGCGAGCCGCGCCTGATACCAATCCTCCCATTTCGCTATCCAGCCATAGTCGGGCTGATCGAGATAATGATCGAGCAGTTCGTGGGTCAGGCCGAGCAACATGCCGCTGTCTTCGCTGTTCATCATGATCGCGAAGCCGACATTCCTGTCGGGGATCATCACGACGCGCGTGATCGATCCAAAGACGCCGCCGCCATGCGAGATAATCCGGTGACCGCGATAATCCTGCACCTGCCAGCCTAGCGCATAGGCCTGTTGCATCGGCTGCGCGGGCTTGAGGCTGTCGGGCAGCGGCGTGATCGGCATCGGCGTCACCGGTGCCCACATCTCGGCGGCCTGCTTCTCGCTGAACAGCCGCTTCCCGTCCGGCAGCGCGCCATGTGCGAGCTGGATCTTGAGCCATGCCGCCATGTCGTCGGCGCTGAGCGCAAGACCGCCCGCCGGCGCACCGTTGCGGCCTAGTTCGTCGCGTTCGTTCAGCGCTTCCTGCGGACCAAGGCCGCGCAGCGGTCCCGACAGGCGCGCATGCGGCCAGCTGCGGTTGGGGATACGGAAGCGATCTTCGCTGTCGCTCGTCGCATTCTTCATCCCGCCCGCGCGTAGCACGCGGTCGCGCATGAAGGCTTCCCACGTCTGCCCGGTGACTTCCTCGATCAGCTGGCCGGCGACGGCGTAAAGGATATTGTCATAGGCATAGGCCGAACGAAAACTCGTCTTCGGCTTGAGGTAAGCCACGCGCTCGACCGTCTGTTTGCGCGTGAGGTGCGTGCGCGGCACGAACATCAGGTCGCCCTGCCCCAGCCCGAGCCCGCTGCGATGGACGAGCAGATCGCGGATCGTGATCTCGCGCGTCACCCATGCGTCGTGCATGCGAAACCAGGGCATATGTTTGATCACGGGATCGTCCCACGCGATCTTGCCCTCGTCGACGAGGATCGCGAGCGCGGCGGCGGTCATCGCCTTGCCCGTCGAGCCGGTCTGGAAGATCGTCTGCGCGTCGACCGGCGCCTTGTCACCGATCTTGCGCACACCCCAGCCGCGCGACAGCGTCGTCTTGCCGTCCTCAACGATCGCGATCGACACGCCCGCAGCGCCAACCTTTTTGCGCAAGGCTTCGACGCTTTCGCCGATATCGGCGGGCGGTTCGGCCCATGCGGGCGCGGCGACCGACAGCATCAGCGACAGGGCAAGCAGGCGTTTCATGGCAAGGCCTCCATATGGGGAGCGGTGGACGGGCGCAGCAGGCGCCACGTTCCGATGGTGATGAGCGGCAGAACGAATACGGCGAGGAACAGCCAGGCGAGGAAGCGGTATCCGCTCGCGATCAGGTCGACGAGGCCGATCTCGCCCGCGACGAACATGCAGCCGGTGAGGATCACCGCGCCGATGATCGCGCGCGCGCCGGTCGAGAGCGGAGGCCGTCCACGGCTTTCGAACGCACCGGAAATGCGCTCGTTGATCGCATGGACCGAGCCCGCACCGCTTTCGAGCAGCGCGGCGAAGATCATCACCTGAAACAGGATATGGAAGCCGGGTACCGTCATCTGGCGCAGCAGGAAGTCCGACGGCAGGGTCTCGTCGCCGATCGCGGGATAGAAGGCCATCATCGCGACGAAGAAGAGGATCGCCGGAAGCATCGACAGCGGCCCCGCGATCAGCCCGGCGACCACCGCATCGCGCTGGCTCCTCAGGTGACGCAGCACGGGCAGGATCACGACCGCGCCGACGATGTTATAGCTCGCATAGGTCAGGCCGCCCGCCATCCAGTTGCCCGACGGCGGCGGGGCATTCGCGAAGCCCTGTCCGATCAGCCCGCCGAAGCTGGCGAGCGCGAGGATCAGGAAGAGGCCGTACACGGCATAAAGCAGGATCGAGACATATTTGAACATCTGCTCGACGGCGCCGGTGCCCCAGGCGGTGACCGCGACGATCGATGCGGCGAGCAGCACGACACCCGCCAATTCGGGCCAGCCGAAGGTCGCCGCGCCGATCGCGCCCGCCGCGGCACCGAACACCGCGAGGATCAGGACCACGAAGATGATGTAGGCGACCTCGAACGCGACCCAGGCAGGGCCAAGAAGCCCTTTGAAAAAGCTTCGATAATCATAGGCGTCGAGCGACCGCGCAAGCGCGAAGGTCAGCGCGGCGACGACACTCCAGATCAGCGTCGCGAGCAGCATCGCGGCAAGCCCGCCCCACGGACCCGACGGCACGAAATATTCGGCCAGCTCGCGCCCGGTCGCATAGCCGCCGCCGATGATGACGGCCTTCAGCGCAAAACCGGGCAGCAGGAAGCGCTGGAACCAACTCGACCTGCCGCCCGTCTCGCCCACACTCACGCGAGAATATTTTCGACGAGAGCGTCGAACGCGGCACCGCCCCGGATCGGATCGGCGACCGGAAGCCCCAACCGCTGCCGTTCGGCCGCCATCAGCGTTTCGGCGGCATCGGCATCATAGCTCGACGTATTGAAGCTTACGCCGCCGCAGCGGATCGCGGGATTGGTGCGGCTGCCAAGGCGGATCGTCAAATCGATGACCTCCTCGACCGACGGCAAGGCAAAGCTTTCCATACCGAGGATCACCTTCCGCGTCGGGTCGTGGCAGACGACGAACACATCGGGCTGACTGCCGTGAAGCAGACCGAGCGACACCGGGGCGTAGGCGGGGTTGAAGATCGATCCCTGTCCCTCGATCACATCCCAATGGTCGGCGGGGGCGTCGGGGCTGAGCATTTCCGCCGCCCCCGCCTCGAAGTCCGAAACCACCGCGTCCATCGGCATGCCGCCGCCCGCGATCATGATACCCGTCTGGCCGGTCGCGCGAAAATCGGCATCGAGGCCGCACGCCACCAAGGCCCGGTGCAGCGCGAGCGCGGTATATTTCTTGCCGAGCGCGCAATCGGTGCCGACGGTCAACAGCCGCTTGCCGCTGCGTTTACGGCCGGTGCCGATCGGGATCGCAGGCGGCGGAGTGCGAATGTCGATCAGCCGTTGCCCCGTGCGCCGCGCCGCCTCGACGAGCGCCGGAACGCCCGATAATCTGGTGTGGAGTCCGCTGACGATATCGAGCCCCGCCTCCATCGCCTCGACGAGCACGGCAACCCAGGCTTCGCCGATGACGCCGCCCTGGTTGGCCACCCCGATCACCAGCGAGCGCGCGCCCGCCCCTCGCGCTTCGGCGGGCGACAGGCGCGGCAGCCCGGTCGAAACGGTGCAGCCGTCAGTCGCCCATTCGCCGGTGCAGCGATCGCCCGCCCAGTCGGCCAGCCCGAAGGCGGTCTTGGCATAGCTCGCCTCGGTCGTATCGCCGAGGAACAACAGATAGGGCTGCGGCAGGGTCAGGCTGTCCTCCAGCCTGCCGATAGGCGCGTTCATCTGGTCCAACTCCTGTTCGCTCAAAATGCCATATCGAGCGCAACGCCGATCGTCCGCGGCTGCAACGGCGAGATCGCAATGAAACTCGGCAGGTTGAAGCCGTTGGTGAGCGTCGAGCGCGACATTTCGCCCTTGTTGTCGAGCAGATTGCGGGCATAGGCACGCAATGTCCAATGATCGTTGAAGGTCATCGACGCGTTGAGATCGACCGAGGTATAAGGCTTGGCGCGTGCGCTCAGCGGGTCGCTCTCGACGAGCGACAGGCGATTGCCCGCATGTCGGATGCCCGCACCGAAGCTGGCCCTATTGCCGCCGCCCAGTTCGAATTCATAGTCGGCGCGCAGCGCGCCGCTGAACTTCGGCACGGCCGGCAGCCGATCGCCGTCGAGGCCGCTGATGTCGGGCACATCCTCGGACAGCGATGCATCGGTATAGGATCCGGTCGCGCTGATCGTCAGGCCCGGCGCGGGACGCAGCGCAAGGCTGCCCTCGAAGCCCTTGCTCGTTGCCTTGCCGCCGTTCGCACCTCCCGACACGCCGCCGAATGCGCGCGTGACCTGAATGTCGGTCCAGTCCATCCAGAAGAAGGCGGCATCGATCGACACCATCCGGTCGGCCAGATCCGCCTTGAGGCCGATTTCATAATTGGTCATGCGGTCGGCATCGACGCTGGGCGGAACATTGGGAACGATGACGTTCGGACCGCCGGGGCGGTAGCCCGTCGCGACGCGGCCATAGAGCATCGCGTCTTCGGTGATGTGGAATTGCGGGCTGACCGAGAAGGTCCACACGCTTTCGGCGGATTCACCCGGATCATTGGCCGTCGGCACGATCGCACCCGAACTGATCTGGGTGAAGGTCTGTTCGTTGCGCGCCCAGCGCAGGCCGCCGGTGATTTCGAACTGCTCGCTTAATTTAAAGGTCGCGTTGCCGAAGACCGCATATTCCTTGTAGGTCGCCGGCAGGCCGACGATTGCGAGCGGATCATATGCAGTGATCGGATTACCGTCCATGTCGAACGACCGCACGAGCTGCGCATTGCTTGTCGTTTCGTCGGTGAAAAAGCCCCCGATCATCCATTCGAACCGGTTGCCGCTGGGCGAAGCCAGCCGCACTTCCTGCGTCCATTTCTTGAGCCCGAGGTCGAGAGAGAAGGGCGTGATGCCCGGTTCGGCAGGGCCGCCGGGAAGGAATGGCAGCACGACGCCAAAGGCGTAGCTCGAGTCCTGCAGCTGCCGGCTCTGCGTCTTGCTGTATGTCGTTGCCGAGGTCAGCGTTGCGGCGCCGAAATCATAATCGATCGTCGCCGAATAATAGTCGAGATCGACGTCGTAGGATTCGGGAATATAATTGTTGTACGAATGACCGTTGCCCAACCGCTCGCCGGTCAGGTCGGCAGCATAGAGGCCATTGCCGTCGGAATCGAGCGATTGCCAGATGCCGGCGAGCCTGACGCTGAGTTCGGGGGTCGGCTGCCACAGCAGCGCCACGCGACCGCCGCGCTGTTCATAGTCGTTCTGGTCCTTGATCCCGGCATTGTTGACACTGTCGACCCAGCCCGGGGTCTTGCGCCAGGCGAAGCTGCCCGAAATCGCGAGCGTGTCGGTAATGATCGGTGCGTTGACATAGACCTGCCCGCCCCAGCCGAGGCCGCTCGCATCCTTGATGGTGAAACCTTCGACGCCGGCGCGCACCTTGAATTCACGCGTGTCGGGCTGGACGGTGACATATTTGACGAGGCCGCCGATTGAGCTCGCGCCATAGAGCGTTCCCTGCGGCCCCTTGAGCACCTCGATCCGTTCGAGATCATAGGGCATCAGGTCGATCGTGAATTGCCCGGCGCGGTTATAAAGTGCGCTCGACCCGACCGGCGCATCGTCGAGATAGATGCCGACGGTCTGGCTGGCGTTCAACGGCGCGACGCCGCGCAGCGTGATCGTCGTCTGGCCCGGCGTGCCGCCGTTGCTGACGTTCATGCCGGGCACGAAACCCGCATAGTCGACGAGCGACGCCGAACCCTGTTCCTGCAGCGCTTCGCCGCTGACGACGCTGATCGCGATCGGCACATCCTGGACGTTCTGGACGCGCTTCTGCGCGGTCACGACGATTTCGCCCGATGCCTCGATCGCGCCGGCTTCCTGCGCCTGCGCCGGCATCGCGGCCATCAATGCGGCCATGCTTCCAGCAATAAAGAGTCCCTGTTTCATCGTCTTACCCCCAGACTTGGGCGAGCAGGCGGCGGAAATTGCCGCCGAGCACGGCCCGGATGTTATCGTTCGAATAATTGCGGCGAATGAGTTCTTCGGTGAGATCGAAGGTCTTCAGCGGATGGTCGAAGCCGTCGATGTCGATCTTGTCGCGAAAGCCGTAACTGGCCTTGTAGCTGCCCTTGAGCGCGGCATATTCGGCGGGAACCATGTCGTCATAGCCGTTGACATCGGCATCCGATCCGATGCCGACATGGTCGACGCCGACAAGCGTTGCGACATGGTCGATATGGTCGGCCATATGG
>JALDYH010000128.1:0-11389 GCA_032154175.1 Sphingopyxis sp.
GCTGCGGCGGCGAGCGATGACGCTCGCGCGGCGCACGGAGGGAGGAGTGCACCAAATGAAAGCCCTGTATTTTACCGGCGGCGCCGCGCTGTTGTCGATCCTCGCCTGTTCGGCGCCGACCGCCGCCGCCGACCCGCTCGTGCTGAGCGACGTCAGTTGGGTCGCCGAACCCGCGGGCGGAAAGAAGGGCGCGCCGCGCGTGCGTATCCAGCACAAGCGGTCGAGCAGCGACCAGACCTTCGACGGCTCGCGCCCCTATTTCGCCGCAGCCGAGGCGGCGCTCGGCCGGAAGACCGCGGGGCCGGTCAGCTTTACCGTGACGCACGATGCGGGAACGCTGGCGTGCACCGGCGCGCTGACCGGCGCGTTCGAGGGAAAGGGCGAATGCCGCTTCACCTCCGATCCCGCATTCGAGCGCGCGCTTGGCGAGCGTGGGCTGTCGCCCGACCGGCGCTCGACCCTGCTCGCGATGCTGCTGGTCGACGCGACGATCGAACTCGCCGACGGGCTGACGCGCGAGGGCGTGCGGCCGAAGGATGCCGATGACCTGATCGCGGCGGCGGCGCTCGAGGTGCGGCCCGAATATATACGCGATCTGAAATCCGAAGCACTGGTCCTGACCGATGTCGAAGATGCGATCGCGTGCAAGGCACTCGGCGTCGATGGCGCCTATGTGCGCGGGCTAGCAGCCGCGGGATACAGGAAACTCAGCGCCGACGAGGTCGTCGGCATGAAGGCGATGGGCGTGACGGGCGAATATGCGCAGGCGATGAACCGCGCGGCCGGAGGAATGTCCAAGTGAACCGATGGACCAGCCTGATGGCGGTTGCGGCCATGCTCTCCACCCCCGCGCTGGCGCAGGAGAGCGCAGCGCCGACCGGCGACACGCCGCCGCCCGCGCCGACCGAGGTCCCCGCGGGCGGGATCAGCACCGCGGCGCGGCAGGTCTATTCGCCCGCCGACTTTGCGCGCTACGCGCCGAAGAACGCCTATGACATGCTGATCCAGGTCCCCAGCTTCCAGATCCGCGACAATGAAAATCTGCGCGGGCTGGGTCAGGCGACGGGCAATGTCCTGTTCAATGGCGAGCGGCCGTCGAACAAGGCCGACGACATGTATACGCAGCTCTCGCGCATCCCCGGCGGCAATGTCGAGCGGATCGAGATCGTCGACGGCGCGACGCTCGATATCCCGGGCCTGTCGGGGCAGGTCGCCAACATCGTCTATCGCGCCGACAGTTTTTCGGGGCAGTTTTCATGGAAACCCGAATTTCGCGCCCATTATACCGACCCGCTGTTCACCCGCGCCGACGTGTCGGTGCGCGGCCGCACCGGGGCTATCGAATATGAGGTCGCGCTGAACAACGACGATTCGGCGCGCAGCGGCGCGGGTGGCCCGACGCTGATCTACGATGGTGCGGGCAATATCACCGAGCGGCGCAAGGACATCTGGAACACGCATTACGACACGCCGAAGCTGTCGGGGCGCGTGACCTGGGACCCGGCGGGCGACACCGTCGCGAACCTCGGCGGCCATTACCAGCGCAAATATGACCGCTATTATGAGGATGGCCTGCGCACCGGCCCCGGCCTGCCCGACCGCATCCGCACGGTGTACGAAAACGCCGATAGCTGGAATTACGAGGTCAGCGGGGATTATCAGTTCGGCCTCGGGCCCGGAAAGCTGAAGCTGATCGGTTTGCGGCGCTTCAGCCATGAACCTTACCGTCAGGAGATCGTCACGACGCCCGAAGGCGGCGTCGCGACGGGCGACCGCTTTGCGCAGACGGGCGATATCGGCGAAACGATCGGGCGCGGCGAATATCAGTGGAAGATGTTCGGCGGCGACTGGCAGCTATCGGGCGAAGCCGCGTTCAACACGCTCGACAATGTCGCGTCGATCGCGGTGCTCGATCCGGCGGGGGCGTGGGTCGACCAGCCGTTCGAGGGCGGCACCGGCGGCGTCAGCGAGGATCGCTACGAGGGACTGCTGAGCTTCGGGCGCAAGCTGACCGACAAGCTGAATTTCCAGATTATCGCGGGCGCCGAACATTCGACGATCACCCAGACCGGCATGAACGGCCTGACGCGCAGCTTCTTCCGGCCCAAGGGCTCGATTTCGCTCGCCTGGACGCCTTCGCCCGATTTCGACGTCTCGGTGAAGCTCAGGCGGCGCGTGCTCCAGCTCAGCTTCTATGATTTCCTCGCGCGCGCCTTCCTCAACGACGGCAATCAGAACGAGAGTAACAACGACCTCAGGCCCCAGCAGGACTGGACCTATGAGGCCGAGATCAACAGGAAATTCGGCGCGTGGGGCTCGACCAAGATCATCCTGATCTATCGCGACGTCGAGGACCGCGTCGACGTGATCCCGATCGGGACGAATGGCGAGGCGGTGGGCAATATCGCAAAGGCCAAGGCGGGCGCGATCGACTGGACGGCGACGATCAACCTCGATCCTGCGGGGATCAAGGGGATGAAGCTCGAACCGAGGATGCTGCTGCAGAAAAGTTCGCTGCGCGATCCTTTCACCGGCGAGAAAAGACAGTGGAGCGGTTTCACCGATACGGTGATCAGCCTTGGCCTGCGCCACGATATTCCGGCGAGCGACTGGGCGTGGGGCGGTGATGTCGAATATTCGCACTATCAGCCCAATTATCGCCGCAACCAGACCGACAAGGTCTGGGAAGGGCCTGTCTGGGCGTCGGTCTTTGTCGAGCACAAGGATGTGCTGGGCCTGACCGTCCGGGCGTCGGTCCGCAACATCGCCAATGCGCGGTCGAAGCGTGACCGTACCGCCTATACGGGCGTCCGCGGCGAAAGCCCGGTCAGCTTCGTCGAGGAACGCGACCGGCTGATCGGCCCGATCTTTTCCTTTTCGGTGCGCGGAAAGTTCTGACCGGCTAGAAGGGCGAATGATGATGGCGCGCCGGATCAAGATCTATTTCGACGGCGGTTGCCGCCCCAATCCGGGGAAGATGGAAACCGCCGTCGTAACCGGGGGCGCCGCCGTAGTCGTGCGCGACGCGGGAATCGGCAGCAGCATGGATGCCGAGTGGCTGGCGCTGATCGCGGCGCTGCGGCTGGCTCGGGATCTGGGGTTGACGAATTTTGTCCTGCTCGGCGATGCGGCGGCGGTGGTGGAACAGGCGAACGATGTGGTGCGTGCGCGGGGCGATGCCGCGGCGCATCTCGCCACCTTCCGTGCGCTCGTCGGCGACGGGCCGGTGCCGAGCGTGCGTCATATCAAGCGGACGCAGAATCTGGCGGGGATCGCGCTGGCGCGCGGGCGATAGCGCCGAAGGACTGTCCAACCCCAAAACTAGTTGTTAAGCGACGCGCGCCTATCCTTGGCCGACCCAAAGGAAGACCAGCGCGTTGAAGCCGACCCATCCCTTGCCCGTTCATCACAGCTGGCCGCTCTACGAGCGCGAACGCTTTTTCGAACTGGGCCAGATCCACGGGATCGACACGCTCGACCCCATACCGGACATCGTCGATGTGGTGGCGTCGGGGCGGCCGTCGCGGCTCGGACAATGGGAGTGCGATCTTTCCGACAACGACCGGCTGAGCTGGTCGGACGAGGTCTATGATATTTTCGGCATTCCCCGCGGCGCGCCGGTCGCGCGCGAGGAGGCCGTTGCGCTCTATTGCGAGGGCTCGCGCGCCGCGATGGAGAAGCTGCGCGCCTATGCGATCAAGCACCGGCGCGGCTTCACGCTCGACGTCGAAATCCGGCCGGCGCAGGCACCGCGCCGGTGGATGCGCCTGATCGCGGCTCCGGTCTGTGCGGGCGACAGCATCGTCCGGCTGCAAGGCCTGAAATTCCTCGTTCCCGGACCGCACGACGGACGCATCTGATCGGCCGGACCTGAGAAACTACCGTTCTGGCAGCAACGGCGGCGGCGGTGATTGACGCGCTCGCACCTTCGACGCAGTCGAATTGTGACAGACGTCGAGGGCGCCGAAGGGCCAGTCACGCCTGATTCTTCCGCTCATTCCCGAAGGCATTCGCCCCGCATATGAAGTTCTTTAACCGGTTTGCGTCGACCGCGCACGATATGGCTATCGACCTGGGTACAGTTAACACCGTGGTGTATGTGCGCGACAAGGGCATCGTCCTCAACGAACCGTCGGTCGTTGCGCTGGAGACGCGCGACGGCATCCGCCGCGTCAAGGTCGTCGGCAACGAAGCCAAGCCGATGATGGGCAAGACCCCCGACAATATCCAGGCGATCCGCCCCCTGCGCGACGGCGTGATCGCCGACATCGACGTCGCCGAGCAGATGCTGAAGCATTTCATGGACAAGGCGCAGGGCGGTGCGAGCCGCTTCATGCAGCGCAGCCATGTCGTGATTTGCGTGCCCTCGGGATCGACGATGGTCGAACGCCGCGCGATCCGCGACGCCGCGACCAATGCCGGTGCGGTATCGGTGCAGTTGATCGAGGAATCGCTCGCCGCCGCGATCGGCGCCGGGCTGCACGTGACCGAACCGAGGGGGGCGATGGTCGTCGACATCGGCGGCGGCACGACCGAGGTTGCGGTGCTGTCGCTGAGCGGCGTCGCATACAGCACGTCGGTGCGCGTCGGCGGCGACAAGATGGACGAGATGATTTCGTCGTCGATCCGTCGCAGGCATAATCTGATGATCGGCGAAATGACCGCCGAGCGCGTCAAGCTGACGATCGGCTGCGCCACCCCGCCCGCGGGCGACGGCATGGTCATGGGCGTCAAGGGCCGCGATCTGGTGACCGGCCGTCCGGCCGAGGTCCGGGTGACCGAGGCCGAAGTCGCCGAAGCGCTCGCCGAACCCGTCGGGCAGATTGTCAGCGCGGTGCGCGCGGCGCTCGAGCAGACGCCGCCCGAACTGTCGGCCGATATCATCGACGAGGGCATCACGCTGACCGGCGGCGGCGCGCTGCTGCGCCGGATGGACGAGGCGATCGCGCGCGCGACGGGGTTGCCGGTGGTGGTTGCCGACGACGCGCTGATCTGCGTTGCGATGGGGGCCGGGCGCGCGTTCGAGGACCGCGCCTATCACGGCGTGCTGATCGCCGCCTGAACTGGCGGGATCCGGCCGCCGGCTCTTGGCTCTTGCCATCCGGGACCGACAGCGAGGTCGCTTCGGACTGGTGAGCCGCTCGCTCACGAAGAATGGAATATCCTCCCTGTGCCGCAGGCATGGAGGTGGCAGCGCGCAGCGCTGACGGAGGGCTTTGGCATTGCCGTCGCGGCCCCTCCACCACCGCCTGCGGCGGCGCTCCCTCTCCCCATCGTTGCGCGACAGGGAGGAACGGTATCAAGACGATAAACCTCTCCCACCAAAATTATATCACCCCGATTCCATAGGCTTATAATTATATCGTATCCGATTTAATCGCTACCGCTTGACTGTCGGTCGCGACTCACCTAATTAAATCGCATCCGATCTAAACGGATACGATCACACCCCGAAAGGAACCTGAAATGGCTGACAAAATCATCTTCACCGGCACCACCCACGTCAAAGGCGGCCCCGACGGCTATGCCCGCAGCACGAACGATGTTCTCGACCTCGCGCTGCCCCAGCCGCACCCTGCCGCCGAAAATCTCTTCGCCGCCGCCTGGTCGGCCTGCTTCATCGGCGCGCTCGAACTCGCCGCGTCGCAGAAGAAGGTGACGCTTCCCGCCTCTCCCGAAGCCGACACGACGATCGAGCTCCTGAACCGTACCGACGGTTTCGTCCTCCGCGCCCGCCTCGACATCGCGGTTCCCGGCATCGACCGCGACATCGCGCGCGAACTGGTCGACACCGCGCACAAGATCTGCCCCTATTCGAAGGCGGTCGAGGGCAATATCGACATCGAACTCAACCTCGTCTGATGTCTCTCCGGGCGGCGACCTCTCCGCCGCCCGGTTGACACTCGCGGATTCCGATTTCATCGTATGCGCTTGAATTACCGGACATTCGCCAAGGAGCCCCAATGACGAAATCGCCCGCCCCCGAACGTCCCAAACTCGGCGAATTCCTGTGCTTCGCAATCTATTCGGCGAACCTCGCCTTCGGACGCGCATACCGCCCGATCCTCGACAAGCTCGGGCTGACCTACACCCAGTATATCGTGCTCGTCGCCTTATGGGAGCGCGACGACCAGACCGTCGGCGAGATCGGGGAAAAGATGTTCCTCGAATCGAACACCCTCACCCCGATCCTCAAGAAACTCGAACAGACGGGCTTCATCGAACGCCGCCGCGACCCCGCCGACGAACGCCAGGTGCGCATCCGTCTGACCCCCAGGGGCAGCGAGCTGCGCAGCCACGAGATCGGCAATGAATTGTTCGACGCGACCGGCCTCGGCGACAGTTTTTTCGACGTCCAGCAATCGGTTGCCAGGCTGCGCGACAATCTGATGGCGTCGCTCGACGACTGATCCCCCTAGGTGGCGTCGTGGAAAATGACGCCCAGCGTATGCCGCCGCCCCGACCGGATCTCGCTGACTCCGTGCCGCATCGCCACGCGATAATCGCCCCGGCTCCCGCGCACCGGCCGCACATTCACCGCGAACACCACCGCATCGCCCTTCGCCAGCGGCACGACCGCGGCGCGCGACTGCATGCGCGGCCTTTGCTCGGTCAGCACGAACTCGCCGCCGCTGAAATCGGCGCCCGGCGCCGACAGCAGCACCGCGACCTGCAACGGAAAGACATGCTCGCCGTACAGATCCTGGTGCAGGCAATTATAATCGCCCGGCCCATATTGCAGCAGAAGCGGCGTCGGCCGCCGCTGCCCCGCATCGTGGCACCGCGCCAGAAACGCGCCATGGTCGGCGGGAAAGCGCGCCGCCATCCCCATCCGTTCGTGCCAGCGGTTGGCGATCGGCGCGAGCCGCGGATACAGCCCGCTCCGCAGCGCCTCCACCAGCGGCGGCAACGGATAGGCGAAATAACGATACTCGCCGCGCCCGAACCCGTGCCGCGCCATGAACACATGGCTGCGGAACCCGGCGTCCCTGGCATAGAGCGCCGCCGTGTCGTCGCATTCGGCACCGCTCAGCAACCCCGGCAGCACCGCCCACCCGTCGCGGTCGAGCGCCGCGGCGATCGCGTCCCGGTCCAGCGCTTCGATACGCGCGCCGATGCGCGTTTCCATGGTCTTCGTCATGCGCCGGGCCATGCCATGGCGCGCACCGGCCCGCGCCCCGTTTCTTGCTTTCAAACCCGAAGTCCCATTCCGGGCCACCGTCCGGCGTATCCGGGGCACAGCGGGCCTGATCGGGGCTTCCGCGCCCGCGCATCTTCTCTCTAGTCGATCTCGCAGGGGCGAGCGAAGACAGGAGCAAGGATCATGAGCGCCCTTTCGACCCGGCACGAGTCCGACCCGGTCCGTCATGGCGGCCCGCCGACGGCGGACGACTACGCGCTGGGGCTCCAGTTCTGCCGCGTCGGCCTTCTGTCGCTGACGCGGCTGCAACTCGCGCTCGAACGCGGCGACCGGTCGCGCGCGATGGAGGCGATCGACGACCTGCACGCGCTCGATACCGAGGTCGCACACCTTGTCGGCACGCTTCCCGTCTCGTCCGACGATCCGCGGCAGGGGCGTGTCGCCCGCATTCTCAATGAGGGGAAGATGGCGGTCGCTTTCGAGAAACTCGCGCTGGCAAGCGGGATCAGCGGCCCCGACCTGTCATCCCGGGTCGGTACCGCGGGGCGCATCGGCAGCGTGCCGCCGGAAACCGGGCCCGCCGGCGTCGCCGATTGGCCACCCGCCGAACCGCGAACGGCGCGCCTCATACGTATCTATGGCCCGCGCGTGGCGGTTCTGCTCGCGATCACGGCCGCAACGCTCGCCGCGCTGCTGATGGCACTCTAGGGTCGGGACGCGAGGCAGGCCGCCTCAATCGCCCCGGCAGACGCGCTTCGCCGCCATCCCCGCCGGCCAGCGCAGCTCGTAGGTCACGAGGAACCCGTCATGGTCCGACAGTTGCGGCCCGCTCGCGCCGCCGTCGAACAGCGCCTCGACGCGCACCGGACGCACCGTCAGTCGCTCGCCGTCGGCGAAGAATTGCAGGTCCTGCGTATCCATCCACGGCGCGTCGCCATCCCACGACATTTTGACCTCGCATCCCGAAGCCGGATCGACGCACACCTCGTGGACCAGAGTCAGCGGGTGATATTCGGAAAATTCCGCCCAGCGATCCTCCGAATGGCGCATGTTGAAATCGCCGCCGAAAATCAGCGGCACCGCCAGATCCTGCGTCCGCGCGATGAATTCCGACGCCGCCAGCGCCTGCCGCGCATGCGCTTCGCCGTCGCGCGCCTCGGACACCCCCGACGCGCCGCGCGAATTCATATGCGTGTTATAGATGTCGATCGGCGCCGGCACCCCCGGCATCGCGACGCGGGCCAGCATCACCCCCTTGTTCGACAGACAGTCGAGCCCCGCGCACGCGCGTTGGCCATAGGCGTCGAGCGCCATTTCGACGATCGGATAGCGCGACGCGATCGCCAGTCCGCCGCCGACCAGCTTGATCCCCAGCTCGCCCTTCAGCGGCTTCGCCTTGCCCGCCATCTTGTCGTGGTCGGCGGCATAGGGCTTTGTCGTCCGCTGCGGTCCCGGCGCGATGGCGGGATAGCCGCTCGCCGCGACCGCGCGCTTCGCCGCGCCGCTGAACATCTCCTGGAACAGGATGACGTCGGGTCCCGTGCCCGCCTCGTACATCGCCGCCAGCCGCTCGCCGATCGCCTTCAATTCGGCCGCCCGTCCCTTGCGCGCCGGCCAGCCCAGCCCCTCCAGATTATAGGTCAGCACCGACAGGGTCGTGCTCGCCGACTGCCCGTCCTCCGCCAGGACAACCGGCGCCGCGGGCGCGGCTTCGCACGCCATGACGCGCAGCGGCGGCTTCGGCCCGCACGCCGCGAGCGCAAGCGCACCGGCCGCAACCAGCAAGCGCCAACGCGAATTCGAAACGGAAACAGACATGGTCACCGCGCGCCCGTAACCTACTCGGCCGCCATCGTCACCGTCGTAGCGGTTCACAACGCGCCCCTTCATGCTAAGACCCGGTTTCCAAACCCGAAACGGGAAACAAAGCCATGTCCTTTCTCTCCGCGACGGCCCTCGCGCCGCTCCTGATGCTCGCCGCCCAATCGTCCGGAAACACCGTCGACGGCACCGATCCGCCGTGGCGGGGGCAAATGCAATGCACCGTCACATGGAATGACACCGGCGGCATCGATGACGCGTGGACATTGGCGGTCGCCAGCGACAGCAATAATATGAAGCTCGCGATTGCCGCCCGCGCCACGGCCGGCGACCCCAAACCGCTGGCAAAGGACGAAACGCGCGAACTCAAGCCCCGCAAGGCAAAGCTCGAAATCGCCGGAATGGGCGGCGGCGAGGTCGAAGTGACCAGCTTCGCGATCGGCGAAGAACGCATGTGGCATGACATCCCGCTCGGCCATGTCGAAAATCTCGACAAATTCCCCGCCGACTTCGCGCTCACCCTCACCTTCGAAAACGCCGCACCGATGGAGGTGGAAATGCGCGACTTTGTCAGCGCACGCGCCTATCTCAAACGCTGCCTCGACCGCTGATCAACGGAAAGTCCTCCATGTATCGCTCCATCGCCGCCGCCCTCCTCCTCACCGCCGTCGCCGCGCCGGCATCGGCGCAATCGGGCATCGACGCCGCCAATCTCACGAAGACCGTCCGCACCCTCGCGTCCGACCAGTTCCAGGGCCGCGCGCCCGGCACGATCGGCGAAGAACGCACGATCGGCTATCTGATCGGCCGATTGCAGGCTTTGGGCCTCGAACCCGCGGGCGCGGACGGCGGCTGGACCCAGCCCGTACCCTTGCTCCACACGCGCCTCGGCACCCCGACGACGCTCGGCTTCGACCGCAAGGGTACGGCAACGCCGCTGACCTTCGGCACCGACATCTATGTCTCGACGCTCCAGCCGAAGGATCAGGCGGTCGTCCGGAATGCCCCGATGGTGTTCGTCGGTTACGGCGTCACCGCCCCCGAACGCGGCTGGGACGATTTCAAGGGACAGGATTTGAAGGGCAAGGTCGCGGTCTTCCTCATCAACGATCCCGATTTCGTCGCGACCAAGGGCGAGGACGCGTTCGGCAAGTTCGGCGGCCGGACGATGACCTATTATGGCCGCTGGACCTACAAGTTCGAGGAAGCCTCGCGCCGCGGCGCGATCGGCGCGCTGATCGTCCACGACACCGACGGCGTCGGCTATGGCTGGAACGTCGTCAAGGCACCGGGCGGCGAAAATTACGGCCTCGTCATGCCGCCCGAAAAGGTCACGAGCCTCGCGCTGCAGGGCTGGATTTCCGGCGAAACCGCAACAAGTCTGTTCGCGAACGCCGGACAGGATCTGGCGAAGCTCCGCACCGCCGCACGCCGCAAGGATTTCAAGCCCGTCGACCTCGGCACCGGCTTCAACGCCGCGATCCCGGTGACGCAGGAAGTCGTGCAGAGCCAGAATGTCCTTGCCAAAATCTCCGGCGCCAAGCGCCCCGACGAGGTGGTGATGTATGGCGCCCACTGGGATGCCTATGGCGAAGGCGCGCCCGACGAAAAGGGCCGCATCTACCGCGCCGGCGCCAACGACGATGCGCTCGGCGTCGCGGGGCTGTTCGAAATCGCCCGACTGTTCAGGGCGGCGCCCGTCCCCGACCGCACAATCGCCTTCGCCTTCTGGACCGCCGAGGAACGCGGGCTCCTCGGTTCCGAGGCTTATGCCGCGAACCCGATCTTCCCCGCCGAAAAGACCGTCGCCAACTTCGGCCTCGATATTCTCCAGACCGCCGGACGCGCAAAGGACGTCGTCCTCGTCGGCAAGGGACAGGGCAGCCTCGAGGACGACCTCGTGCGCGTCGCCGCGACGCAGGGCCGCACCGTCAGCGTCGAAAGCCTCCCCGAACGCGGCCTCTTCTACCGCGCCGACCATTTCAGCCTCGCCAAGCGCGGCGTCCCCGTCCTCCTGATGATGGGCATCGCGGGCGCCTCCGATCTGGTCGAAGGCGGCAAGCCCGCGGGACAGGCGTGGGTCGATGCCTATACCGGCAAATGCTATCATCAGGCGTGCGACGCGTGGGACGAAAGCTGGAACCTCGACGGCGCGGTGCAGGACATTTCGGTCTTCTACACGATCGGCAACGAACTCGCCCGCTCGGCCAAATGGCCGGGCTGGAAGGACGGCAGCGAATTCAAGGCGATCCGCGACCAGAGCGCAGCGGCGCGGAAATAGCGCGACAATAGAGACGTCCGCTAACGACCGGAAGGTGCCGATAGGAAACGTGCACCCCGCTTTTGCCGTTCGGCGCAATTCGGGACACGATGGCAGAACGCGACCGGCTACGGACCATCCCCTCCATCGTCACCCCGGACTTGATC
>JALDYH010000365.1:0-2564 GCA_032154175.1 Sphingopyxis sp.
AGTCGAGCCGCGCGACATGCGCCAGTTCGTGCGCGATGATCGCTTCGGCCTCGCCCGATGCGGCAACCGCCTTCGGGCTCAGCACGATCGTCGGGCGCAGCACGCCCCAACTGATCGGCGAACGCAATTCCTTGCTGACCAGCAGCGCGGTACCATGTTTGAAACCCATGCGCCGCTGCGCCTCTGCGAGCGCCGACAGCCACGACCCTTCGACCAGTATCTCGGCGCGTCCGCGCATCGCGAACAGCCGCAAGACGGCGAGTGCCATCACTCCAGACAGCAGCGCGAGCGGGACAAGATAGAGAAAGGGGGCAAGGTCGCTCCACGGAAAGTCGATCGGCGTCGACCCGGCACTGTCCGCCGCGACAGGGACTGAGGTCGCGGTGGGTGCCGGATCGATCGCCGATCCCCCTGTTGTTACGGTTTGCACCGCTGGCGCGGCGGGTTCGAAGGACCAGCTCGCGGGTAGCGGCGCCCATTGCGGCAGCAGCAATATCGCGGCGGGCAAAGCGAGCAGCGCCATCAGTCCGGCGTGCGCGATCATCGACCGCTCACCCGCCGAACGCCACCGCGCGAGGCGCAGCAGGCCGAGGGTCAACGCAGCGACGACGACGGATTTCCAGGCGAGGCCCAGCAACATGGCGGTGGTCAACATCACGCTCTCCCTTCGCGCGCTTTGGCGATCATCTGCTCGAGTTCGTCGAGTTCGGAGTTGCTCATCTCGTCCTGCATTCCGAGCAGGGCGGCTGCCGCGCTCGTCGCCGATCCGTTGAAGAACACCCGCACGACCTGCGACAGCGCCGATTTGCGCGCGGTCTTGTCCGACACGCTCGGCGCATAGACGAAGCCGCGTTCCGACTGCTCGCGCGCCACGAAACCCTTGGTCTCGAGCCGCTTGAGCATCGCGCGGATCGCCGAGCCCGAAAGCTCGTCGGCCAATGCCTCACCGATCTCGATCACGGTGGACGCGCCGCGTTCGTACAGGATGTCGACGATTTCGCGTTCTCGCGGGGGCAGGCTGGACAGCATTCGAATCACCTCATGCGCTACATTTGTAGCGTGCTACATTTGTAGCGCATGCTTGGCAAGGGGTTTTATTCGAATAACACACAAGCGTGTCGGGACCGGCCGGCCAAGGGCTGGCGAGCGGGCGTCGCAGCGGCGAACCGTTTTTCCCGCGCGCGCAGGTGCGGAGGCGTACGACCGGCCGTTCCCGCTCGCGCTAGAGAATGTCGAGCGATGCGGCGATCGCGCTCCATATCTGCGCCAGTTCGGCGGGGGCGATACAATAGGGCGGCATCACATAAACGGTGTTGCCGAGCGGACGGAGCAGCACGCCATGGTCGCGATAGAAGGCGATCAGGCGCGGGGCGAGGTTCGAGAGATAGCCCGCGTCCGCCACGATGATGTCGAGCGCGGCGATGGTGCCGAGGCGGCGCGGGTTCTGGACGCGCGGGTCGTGGCTGAGGAGCGAGAGATGCGCGGCCTGTGCGTCGGCGAGCGCGTCGATGCGCTGCTGGACGGGCTCGTCGCGCCAGATTTCGAGATTGGCGCCCGCGGCGGCGCAGGCGATCGGGTTCGCGGTGTAGCTCGACGAATGGTAGAAGGTTTTCGCGCGGTCGGTCGAGAAATGCGCCTGAAAGATTGGCTCGATGCAGAGCGTCACCGCGAGCGGGATTGCGCCGCCGGTCAGGCCTTTCGACAGGCAGACGATGTCGGGGATGACGCCCGCCTGATCGCAGGCGAAGCGCGTGCCGGTGCGGCCCCAGCCGGTCATCACCTCGTCGGCGATGAAGAGCACCCCGTGGCGCGCGCAGATGGCCCGCATCTCGGCGAGCACCCACGCGGGATAGATGAGCATTCCGCCGGCGCCGAGGATGAGCGGTTCGACGATGAAGGCGGCGGGCTTTTTGGCGCAGGCGGCTTCGAGCGCGTCGAGCGTGGCTTGCTCCATGCCTTCGTGCGGGAAGGGGATGGTGTCGACGTCGAAGAGCAAAGGCTGCCAGGCGCGGTTGTAGACGCCGCGCTCGCCGACCGACATCGTGCCGATCGTGTCGCCATGATAGCTGTGCTCGAGGACGAGGATGCGGCTGCGCGGCTCGCCGATATTGTACCAGTAGCCGAGCGCCATCTTGAGCGCGACCTCGACGCTGGTCGAGCCTGAGTCCGAGAAGAAGACGCGCGTGAGCGGGTCGGGGGCGATGCGGATCAGTTCGGCGGCGAGGCTTTCGGCGGGCTCGTGCGTCCAGCCGGCGAAGATGAGCTGGTCGAGCTTTTCGGACTGGGCGCGGATCGCGGCCATGATGCGCGGGTTTGCGTGGCCGTGGGTGGTGACCCACCAGCTCGAGATGGCGTCGATCCAGCTTTGCCCGTCGGCGGCGTGGAGTTTCGCGTCTTTGGCGTGCGAAATCAGCGGGATGGGGTCGCCGAGGCCGTGCTGGGTGAAGGGGTGCCAGACGGGGGATTGGTTTGTGGTCATCGCGCGTCCCTATACCCCTTCGTTATTCGTGTGAAAGACGGAACTCCGTGCTCCCCGGCGAAAGCTGGGGCCCAGGGCGTTGGAA
>JALDYH010000129.1:0-11241 GCA_032154175.1 Sphingopyxis sp.
GGCTTCATCCACATGAATTTCTGGACCTTCCTGTGGGCGAGCCTCGCCAGCCGGGCCTTTTCCTTCATGCTCGTCGGAATCCTGTTCCGGCTGTTCGGGGCGCCGATCAAGGCGTTCATCGACAAATATCTGATCTGGGTCACCGGCGCGTTTCTCGTCGCGGTGGTCGCAGGCTTCCTCGCGATCGGCGCGCTGTCGGGCGACGGCAAGACCAAGGAAGCCGACAAGTGCAGCGGCGCGACGCTGGAGAGCATCGGGCTGGACCGGAGGTAGGGAGCCGGCCGGCCACCCGGCCCCAATCCTCGTCACCCCGGACTTGATCCGGGGTCCAAGTACGCCAGCGCGGCCCAATGGATCCCGGATCAAGTCCGGGATGACGAAAGAAGAAAACTCCCCTTCTCTGCGAGGCCTACTCGTTCGCCGCGGTGTGCAGCCAGTCGGCGTGGCGCGGCGCCTTCTTGGTCTGGCTCCATTCCTCGAGCATCAGCGGCGCGACGCGCTTGAGCTCGGCATATTGCTCGGCGGTGCCGATGTCGCACGCCAGTTCGACGCGGTGGCCGTTGGGGTCGAAGAAATAGATCGACTTGAAGATGCCGTGGTGCGTCGGGCCGAGCACGTCGACGCCTTCGCTTTCCAGATGCGCCTTCGCGGCGACCAGTTCCTCGAAGCTCCCGACCTTGAACGCGAGATGCTGGACCCACGCGGGCGTATTCTCGTCGCGGCCCATGACCGGCTGGTTCGGCAGCTCGAAAAAGGCGAGGATGTTGCCGTTCCCCGCCTCGAGGAAGACGTGCATATAGGGATCATATTCGCCGGTCGACGGAACATGATCCTCGGCGAAAGCGGTCGTGTAGGTCATGCCGAGCATGCGCTCATACCAGTCGACCGTTTCCTTCGCATCCTTACAGCGATAGGCGGCGTGATGCACGCCGCCCAATTTGATCGGGCTCGTCATTCGGCGGGTTCCTCGACAGCCAGGGCTCCGCGGCGAATCTGATCCATTTCCATCGATTTGAACAGCGCGGTGAAATTGCCCTCGCCGAAGCCTTCATCCTTCTTGCGCTGGATGAATTCGAAGAAGACGGGGCCGATCACGGTCTGGCCGAAAATCTGGAGCAGCAGGCGCGGGTCGCCTTCGGTGGTCGAGCCGTCGAGCAGAATGCCGCGCGACTGAAGGCCTTCGACCGACTCGCCATGACCCGGAAGCCGTTCTTCGAGCATCTCGTAATAGGTCGCCGGCGGTGCCGGCGCGAAGGGGTTGCCAAGCGCTTTCAGCCTGTCCCATGCGGCGTACAGATCGTCGCAGCTGAACGCGATATGCTGGATACCCTCGCCATTATAGGCGCGCAGATATTCCTCGATCTGGCCCTTGCCGCCCGCCCCCTCTTCGTTGAGCGGGATGCGGATCTTGCCGTCGGGGGCAGTCATCGCTTTCGAGGTCAGGCCGGTATATTCGCCCTTGATGTCGAAATAGCGGATCTCGCGGAAACCCGCGATCCGCTCATAGAACGCCGCCCAATGCGCCATCCGGCCGCCATAGACATTGTGCGTCAGATGATCGATCAACTGCATGCCTGCGCCGACCGGATGGCGATCGACGCCCTCTTCATAGACGAAATCGATGTCGTAGATGCTGAGGTCGTCGCCGTAACGGTCGATCAGGTAGATGATCGAGCCGCCGATGCCGCGGATTGCGGGCAGGCGCAGTTCCATGGGGCCGGGATTGACCTCGACCGGCTCGGCGCCGCGTTCGATGGCTTCGCTATAGGCTTTCGCAGCGTCGCGGACGCGCCAGCCCATACCGCACGCCGACGGGCCATGCTCGGCGGCGAAATAGGCGGCGGGCGATTTGGGTTCGTAATTGGCGATCAGGTTGATGCCGCCCTGGCGCCACAGCTGGACGTCCTTCGAGCGGTGATGCGCGATCTGCGTGAAGCCCATCGCTGCGAACACGGGTTCGAGAATGCCCTTTTCGGGCGCCGAAAATTCGACGAATTCAAAGCCGTCGAGGCCCAGCGGATTATCGAAAAGGTCGGCCATGTCGCATTCCCATCTAGTTTCAATTGAAACTATTATGATGGATCGGGAGCTGCGAGTCAATGCAGGCCGGCCCGTGATAGTTCGTCATGCCGGACTTGATCCGGCATCCATCGCAGCGTTGAAGTCATGGGCCCCGGATCAAGTCCGGGGTGACCAGTTGTGAGGATCAGGCGGCAGCGCTCTCGAACGCCTCCAGCGCCTCGCTCGCTGTCACCCAGCGCGCCTCGGCGGCTTCCTGCGCCGCGACGATTTTGCCGCGCCGCTGCGACAGCTCGCTCATCGTCAGGCCCTTATATTCGTTCGCGGCACCCTGCGGATCGAACATCGCACGGTCGATCGCCGAGAGGATGACCTCATATTTGGCGAGGTCGGCCTCGGCGTCCGAGACGTCCTTCTTGATTTTCGCCGCGGCCTCGCGCGCCGCTGCGGCGGCCTTGCGGTCTTCCTTCTTGTCGGCTTTCGACACCTTGTCCTTCGACGGACCCTTGCCGAGGATCAGGTCGACATAATCGTCCATGCTGCCCGAATATTCGCGCGCGGTGCCGTCGTCGACGAGCACGAGCCGGTCGGCGGTGAGTTCGAGCATGTGGCGGTCGTGGCTGACGAGCACGACCGCGCCGTCGAAGCTGTTGAGCGCCTGCACCAGCGCCTCACGCGCATCGACGTCCAAGTGGTTGGTCGGTTCGTCGAGGATGAGGAGGTGCGGTGCGTCGCGCGTGATCAGCGCCAGCGCCAGCCGCGCGCGTTCGCCGCCCGACAGCTTTTTGACCTCGGTCGTCGCCTTGTTCCCCGAAAAGCCGAAGCGGCCGAGCTGGGCGCGGATCGCGGCCTGCGTCTTTCCCTCCATCACGCGCGTCATATGCGCGAGCGGCGTGTCGCTGCCGTCGAGTTCCTCGACCTGATATTGGGTGAAATAGCCGACGCGCATCTTGCCCGACGCCGCCATCGCTCCCGCCATCGGTGCGAGCTGCGCCGCGAGCAGGCGAGCGAGCGTCGTCTTGCCGTTGCCGTTGCGGCCGAGCAGCGCGATGCGGTCGTCGGGATCGATCCGCAGATTGAGGCGCTGCAACACCGGCCGGTCGGCATAACCCACGCTCGCAAGGTCGAGCGTGATCAGCGGCGGCTTGAGTTCATCGGGGCTCGGGAAATCGAACGCGAGCGTCTGGTCTTCGGCGAGTGCGGCGATCGGCTGCATCTTGGCGAGCAGCTTCGCGCGCGACTGCGCCTGTTTCGCGGTCGAAGCGCGCGCGCTGTTGCGCGCGACATAATCCTGGAGCTTCGCGCGCTGGGCGTCCTGCGACGCCTTGGCCGCCGCGAGTTGCGCGGCGCGTTCGGCGCGCTGGCGTTCGAAGGCGTCATAACCGCCGGCATAAAGCGTGACCTTGCCGCCTTCGAGGTGGAGGATATTGTCGACGACATTGTTCAGCAGGTCGCGCTCGTGGCTGATCACGACGAGCTGCCCCGGATAGGCGCGGAGGAAGTTTTCGAGCCACAAGGTCGCTTCGAGGTCGAGGTGGTTCGACGGTTCGTCGAGCAGCAGCAGATCGGGTTCGGAAAAGAGCAGCGCGGCGAGCGCGACGCGCATCTTCCACCCGCCCGAGAAGCTGTCGAGCGGCTGGCCCTGCATTTCCTCGTCGAAACCGAGCCCGATCAGGATGCGCGCGGCGCGTGCCGGCGCGGTATAGGCGTCGATCGCGATCAGCCGTTCGTGGATATCGCCGAGCTTGTCGGGGTCCTGCTCGGTTTCCGAGGCGGCGAGGAGTGCGGCGCGCTCGGTGTCGGCGGCAAGAACGGTATCGAACGGCGTCGCGGTGCCGTGCGGCGCTTCCTGCGCGATATAGCCGACGCGCGTCTTGCGCGGCATGTCGATGCTGCCCTCGTCGGCTTCGAGCTGCCCGATCATGACCTTCATCAGCGTCGATTTGCCCGCGCCGTTGCGCCCGATCAGCCCGGTCCGGCTTTTGGCCGGCAGGCTCGCGGTGGCGCGTTCGAGGATGGCGCGCCCGCCAAGGCGTACAGTGATAGCGTTGATTGTCAGCATGGGCGCGCGCCTAGCATGTTCGGCGCGCCAGCCCAAGTCCCGGACTGGCATTCCTTGCGCGAGTGCGGCAAATGGGAGCCATGACCGGTCTTGCTCCCTTTCACATCGCCTTTCCCGTCGACGATCTGGACGCCGCGCGCCATTTTTATGGCAATGTGCTTGGTTGCCCCGAGGGACGCAGCTCGGCCGACTGGATCGACTTCAACCTTTATGGACATCAGATCGTCGCGCACCGCGTCGATACGCCGCGCGCGACCTCGGCGCATAATCCGGTCGACGGCCAAGATGTGCCGGTGCCACATTTCGGCGTCGTGCTGCCGCCCGCCGAATGGCACGCGCTCGCCGAGCGGTTGAAGGCCGCGGGGACGACATTCGTGCTCGAACCCCACACGCGCTTTCCCGGCCAGCCGGGTGAGCAGTCGACGATGTTCTTTCACGACCCCGCGGGTAACGCGCTCGAGTTCAAGGCCTTCGCCGATCTGGACCAGCTCTTCGCCAAATAGGACTTAATGCCCGCCGCCCATCGAAATCTGTTTCGGCCGCGGCGCGAACCAGACCGATATCGCGGCGATCACGAACACGACGCCCGAGGCGAGAAACAGGTGCAGCACCCCGAGCGTCGAGGCCTGCACCTCGACCAGCCGCTCGATCGCGGCGCGCGCCTGCTCGAGCGTCAGCCCGGCGCTTTGCAGCGAGGTCATCGTCGCGTCGGGATTGTTGAGCGCTGACACGAGTTCGGATCGCGAGGTCCGGCTGGCATCGTCCCACGCGGTCGTCGCGACCGCAGTGCCGATCGCGCCGCAGAGCGTGCGCAGGAAGCTCATGAGCCCGGCCGCCGATGTCTGGTGCTGAGCGGGCACCGAGCTTAGCGCGAGCGCGGTCAGCCCGACGAAGAAGAAGGGCATGCCGATCCCCTGCAGGATGTGCGGCAGCGCAAGCGTCCAGTAACCGACATCGGCGTTCCAGCTCGCGCGCAGAATCGACATGAATGCCATCCAGAGGATACCTCCCGAGATGGTGATGCGCACGTCGACCTTAGTCATCAGCCCTGCCGCGACCGGTGACAGCAGGACCGCAAACACGCCGAGCCAGGCAACGATGAAGCCGGTCTCGGTCGCAGTATAGCCCGCCACCTGCTGCAGCCAGAGCGGCGTCAGCACGACCTGCGCAAAAAAGGCGCCGAAGCCCAGCGATATCGCCATCGTCGCGAAGCTGAAGCCGCGGAAGCGGAAAATTCGCAGGTTCACGACCGGATTGGCGTCGGTGAGTTCCCAGATCACGAAGGCTGCGAAGCTGATTGCGGCGACCACCGCGAGCCCGACGATCCACGTCGATCCGAACCAGTCATGCTCGCGCCCGGTGTCGAGCATGATCTGGAACGCGCCGACCGACACGACGAGCAGGATCAGCCCGATCACGTCGATCCGCGCCTTTGCCCGCTTCGTCTCATACGGCGTCAGCAGCGTGAACACGCCGAACGCGCAGATCGCGACGACGGGCAGGTTGATGAAGAATATCCACGGCCAGGTCCAGTTGTCGCTGATCGTGCCGCCGAGGATCGGACCGAGGATCGGCGCCGTGGTGGTCGTCATTGCCCAGATCGCGAGGCCGATCCCCGCCTTTTCCTTGGGGAAGATGCGCAGCAGCAGGATCTGCGACAGCGGCATCAGCGGACCGCCGGCGAGCCCCTGCAGCACGCGAAAGAGCACCAGCGCGTCGAGCGTGCGCGACACGCCGCAGAGGAAGGAGAAGATGCCGAAGCCGATGATCGAGATCATGAACCAGCGCACGGTGCCGAAACGCATCGCGAGCCAGCCGGTGAGCGGCACGCTGATCGCGTCGGCGACCGCATAACTGGTGATCACCCACGTTCCCTGCGTTGGCGACACCGCGAGCCCGCCGGCGATATGGGGAACCGACACGTTGGCGATGGTGGTGTCGAGCACCACGACGAAATTGGCGAGCGCGAGCGCGAAGGCGGCGACGATCAGCCGCGCGCCGGTCAGCGGTTGCGGTTCGGCCGGGATAGCGGATGCAGGGGCGGCGGCGCTGGCCATGACTCAGTTCCCGCGCGTGTCGATCGTGGCTTCCATCGACAGCCCCACGCGCAGCGGATGTTCCTTGAGCTGCTTCGGATCGAGCGCGATGCGCACCGGCAGGCGCTGGACCACCTTCACCCAATTGCCCGTCGCATTTTGTGCAGGGATCAGCGAGAAGGCCGCGCCGGTCCCGCCGGCGATACCGATCACCTTGCCGGTGTAGACGACGTCGCCGCCATAATAGTCCGAGGTCAGCTCGACCGGCTGGCCGATACGGATATCCTGAAACTGACTTTCCTTGAAATTGGCGTCGACATAGGCGGTGGCGATGGGGACCAGCACCATGATCGGCGCGCCCGCGGCGATCCGCTGGCCGACCTGAACCTGCCGGTTGGTGACGATGCCGTCGACCGGCGCGCGCAGCACGGTGCGCGCAAGGTCGAGCTGCGCCTTTTCGAGCCGCGCTTCGGCCGCCGCGACGTCGGGGGCGGTGTTGATCGTCGTACCGCGCACGACGGCTTCGGCGGCGCCGAGATCGCCACTCGCCGAACCGCGCGTCGCCTCGGCCGAGGCAATGCCGGCGGCGGCAAGGTCACGTGCTGCCGAGGCCGAAGCGAGCGCCGCGCGCGCGGCGGTCAATTCTTCGCCCGACACCGCGCCGGTGCCCGCTATACTTTCGCGCCGCGCCAGTTCGGCGCGGGCGCGCTCGACCGTCGCATTGGCATCGCGCAGCCGCGCCCGCGCCTGCGCAATCTCGGCGCCGCGCGCCGTCACGCGCGCGCGCGCCGCGTCGGCATTCGCGTCGGCCTGCCCGTAGCGCTGGCGCGCGAGGCGGAGCGCCGCTTCGGCATCGGCGACCGCAATCCGCTGGTCGGCGTCGTCGAGGATGACGAGGATATCGCCCCTCTTCACCGCCTGCGTGCCGCTGACGCGCACCTCCTTGACCGGCCCGGATACGAGCGCAGTGACCTGCGCCGAGTCCGCGCCGACATAGGCGTTGTCGGTGTGGACGCGCCCCGCCTGGGTGAGGAAATACCAGAGCCCCCACAGGATCGCGACCGTCACCACAACGATGGCGAGGATGCGGAGCAGCTTTCTGCGCTTCGCGCCGTTGTTTTCATTGTCGGCCGTTTCGGGGGAGGTTTGGGGAGCGCCGGTTTCGGTCGCAGCCGTTTCGTCGGCCATCATTCGTCTCCTGTTGAATTGCTGACCCGGTATCCGCCGCCAAGCGCGCGGATGAGGGCGATATCGAGTGAAAGTTCTCGCGCTTCGAGGTCAGCGACCGAGCGACTCAAGGCCACCATGCTGTCCTCGGCGGTAAGCTGCACAATCTGGTTCGACAGGCCGGCGCGGTAACGCAGTCCCGCCAGTTTCGAAGCTTCGGCCGCAGCGGTGAGTGCTTCGCGGCGCCCCATGAGCTGACGTTCGGTTGCGGCGCGGCTGGCGACGATGTCGGCGACATCGCGCAATGCGTCGATCAGCGTTCGGTCATAGGTCGCGACCGCCGCGTCATAGTCGGCGCGCGATCCGCGGTAACGGCCCTGTAGCCGCCCGCCCTCGAAGATCGGCAGGCTGATCGCGGCGCCGCCATTGCCATATTCG
The DNA here is from genome assembly GCA_032154175.1 of Sphingopyxis sp. Taxonomy (GTDB): domain Bacteria; phylum Pseudomonadota; class Alphaproteobacteria; order Sphingomonadales; family Sphingomonadaceae; genus Sphingopyxis. The sequence continues at coordinate 7,723 of JALDYH010000129.1, forward strand.
GACCCGGATTTGAACAGGTTCGACAGGCCGAGCGACTGGAGGCCGATGAGCGCCGACAGGCTGATATTGGGATAGAAATCGGCGCGTGCGACATCGATTCGCTTCGCCGCTGCCTCGGACCGCAAGCGCGCGGCTACGATGTCGGGACGGCGCCCGATCAGGTCGATCCCGGCATTCGCCGGCAGGTCCAGCGATGGCCGCGCCATTTGCGGGCGCGCGATCGACAGGCCGCGGTCAGGCCCGGCGCCGATCAGCGCGGCGATCCGGTTGCGCGTCGTTGCGATCGCTTCCTCGAGCGCGACGACATCGGCGCGTGCCGATGCGGCACGGCTTTCGGACTGCCGCTGGCTCGCCTGATTCTCGATCCCCGCGCGAGCGCGCTCGCCCGACAGATCGGCGCTTGCAGTGCGAACGCGCACGGCTTCATTGGCAACGTCGAGCGCATGATAATAGCCCGCGAGGTCGGCATAAGCCGACGCAATCCCGGTCGTCAGCATCAACCGCGCCTGCGCCTCGTCGACGCGCGCAGCCTCGGCCTCCGACGTCGCGGCGGCAAGCGCCGCACGGTTGCGGCCCCACAGATCGAGGTCGAAGCTGAAGGTCGCCGCGATATGGCCGGTATCCTGAATGCCGTCGGGCACGAACTCAGGCGGAATGCCCATATTCTTGCTCTGCTGGATCCCGCCGGCGCTACCTTCTGCGCCGACACGCGGCAGCAGCGCGGCGCCTGCCTGCTGCGCCATCGCCTCGGCCGCGCGGACACGCGCAGCGGCGACCGCCACGTCGGGGGAGCCCTTCAAACCTTCGGCGATCAGCGTGTCGAGCTGCGTGTCACCGAAGCCCTGCCACCAGCCTTCGGCGGGCCACTGGCCCTGTGCGCGGGCGAATATCGCGTTCGATTCCAGCGATTCGGCCGCCGCCGGAACCGGCTTTGGTCCAAGGTCAGGAACGCTCGCGCAGCCCGCGAGCAGGCTGAAAACAGCAGTGAAGAGAAAAATTGTCCGGGGCATGGCTTCCAACGATACTAGCTGGTATCATGCGCAAATGAACTTCGGAGGATGTGTTGTCAATCGAAATGATACCAGATAGTACGGCTCCACTCGACGACGCCGCAGCAATGCGCCGCAAGGCGTTTGTCGACGCGGCGCGTGAACTGTTCTTTGCGAATGGCTATGCCGGCACGACGATGTCGTCGATCGCCGGCAAGGTCGGTGGATCGAAAACGACGCTCTGGACCTATTTCCCTTCGAAAGAGGATTTGTTCGCCGCGGTCGTCGACGACATCGTCGCCCAATATGGCGATGCGCTCGCTATCGAGCTGCCGCTTGACGAGCCGGTACCCGATGTCCTGCGCACGTTCGGCAATCTGCTGATGACCAAGCTGACCGCGACGCCGATCCTGTCTCTCTTTCGCCTCGTCGTCGGCGAAGCCGAGCGTTTCCCGCACCTCGCCGAAACCTTCTACGACCGCGGCCCGCGCCGCGGAAAGGCGCGCGCGTCCGACTGGGTGGGGGAAAAGATGGTGCGCGGCGAGCTCAGGATGGGCGATCCGATGCGCGCGGTGCAGCAATTCACCGGTCTTTGCCAATCGGGTCTCTATCAATTCGCGATGCTCAACCTTCCCGAAAGCCGCGATCTTGCTCGCCTTCGTGACGATGTCGACGTCGCAGTCGACACATTCTACCGCGCGTGGAGGCCGGACGCGCCGTCCGCTTCCTGACCTGTTTCCTGACCTGTTTCCTGACCTGTTTCCTGACCTGTTTCCTGACGGGGACTTGCCCGCAACTCGGCGCTGTGCAATAGGCGCCGCCCCCATCCGGGATCCCCCTCGTCACAGGAGCCATGCCATGGACAATGCGGCCGCGAGCGCGCTCGGCCTCGATTTCGGCACGACGAACAGCGTCGTCGCACTTGCCGATGGCCAAGGCGGGACGCGGCTTGTCGAGTTCGGCGACGCCGGAACGAGCGACGCGGTGTTCCGCTCGGCGCTCTGCTTCTGGGAAGAGGAGCGCGGCTGGAATGGCATTGCGCACGAGGCGGGCCCTTGGGCGATCGACGAATATCTCCAGTCGCCGCTCGACAGCCGCTTCATCCAGTCGTTCAAGAGCGTCGCCGCGAGCCCGTTGTTCGAACGCGCGATGATCTTCAACAAGCCGTTCCGTTTCGAGGACATGGGCCGCCTGTTCCTCCAGCGCCTCGTCGCGCATGCCGGCGGCGCGCTCGACGAGTTGCCGCGCCGGATCATTGTCGGCCGTCCGGTCGAATATGCGGGAGCGCGCGCCGATCCTGCGCTCGCGCGCGAACGTTACGACGCGATGCTCGCAGCGTTCGGTACCGAAATACATTATGTCCACGAACCGCTCGGCGCCGCGCACAGCTATGCCTCGCGCCTGACCGAACCCGCAACGATCCTCGTCGCCGATTTCGGCGGCGGCACCACCGACTTCTCGATCGTTCGCGTCGCGGAGCCGGGGAGCCCGCGCCGCTGCGTGCCACTTGCCTCGTCGGGGATCGGGATAGCAGGCGACCGCTTCGACTATCGGATCGTCGACCGGCTCGTGCTGCCTTTGCTCGGCAAGGGCAGCAACTATCGCTCGTTCGACAAGATCCTCGAGATTCCTGGCGGTTACTTTTCCGATTTCGGCGACTGGTCACGGCTCGCGATGATGCGCAACCGCCGCACGCTCGAGGAGATCCGCCGCCTGCAACGCGACGCCGAGCGGCCCGATCTGATTGGCTGCATGATCGCACTGATCGAGCATGAACAGGGCTTCCCGCTCTACGATGCCGTCGGCAAACTCAAGCGCGCGCTGTCGGGCAGCGAACAAGCGCAATTTCATTTCACCGGCGGCGGCATCGAGATCGGTGCCGATATATGCCGTGCCGATTTCGAGCAATGGATCGCCGACGACCTGCGCCGCATCGAAGCGGCGATGGATCAGGCGCTGGCGCGGGCGGGCTTGGCGCCCGAAGCGATCAACCGCGTTTTCCTTACTGGCGGCTCGTCATTGATCCCGGCGATCCGCACGATCTTCGACCGCCGCTTCGGCGAAGAGCGCATCGCAACCGGCGGCGAACTCACCTCGATTGCCCACGGCCTTGCGCTGATCGGAGAGGAATCCGATCCCGCCGAATGGGCGGCCTGATCCCGCCCTGATCTGAAATCCAAAGAGGCGGCAAACTCCCGTCGATACCACCGGACACGAAAAAGCCCGCCACCCCATAGGGGCGGCGGGCTTTTTCACTGGTTGCGGGAGTAGGATTTGAACCTACGACCTTCAGGTTATGAGCCTGACGAGCTACCGGGCTGCTCCATCCCGCGCCACCAATGTGCGACCGAGGTCGCTAAAACAGCAAAAGGCCGGCATCGCTGCCGGCCTTTGAACTTGTGAATGGGTTTTCCTGTTTTCAACCTTACGCCGGCTGCAATGCCTGGCGACGTCCTACTCTTCCGGGACTTAAGTCACAGTACCATCGGCGCTGTCAGGTTTCACGTCCGAGTTCGAGATGGGATCGGGT
>JALDYH010000366.1:0-2531 GCA_032154175.1 Sphingopyxis sp.
GCCGTGGAAATTATGGCTGCCCTGCAGGATCGTCTCGATCGCCGCGAGCTGGTCGTCGCGCAGCGGCAGCTCCATCTCGCCCGCAACGGGATAGTGCGAGAGGTCGGCGGTGAGCGGCAGGCTGGGGCGTTCCTCGAGCAATTGCAGCGTGAAGAGCAGGTCGTTCGTGAGGCGGCCGCGGTGGGTTTCGAACCAGACGGGGAGCGGCGCGTCCTTTGCTACGGCGACGAGGCTGTCGATCAGTCGCAGCGCGGCGCGGAAGTCGGCGGTCGGGCCGGCGATCTGGACGTTGAGGTGATGCGCGCCGAGGCGGTGGGCCTCGCCGATCCAGTGGGTGAGCTGCGCCGCGTCGTGGACGAGCACCTGCCCCTCCCATGCGAGACCGCGCGGGTTCATGATGCGCGCGACGCCGTCGGTACGCGCGGTGCGCGCGAGGTTGACCCCGACGCCATCGAAGCCCGCGGCGACGACTTGGCCCAGCGCTTCGTCGAGCCGGTTTTCGATGTCGAAACCGGGGCATTTGTCGAGGCCCCAGACCGATTGAAGAACGAGCAATTCGGGCAATGGCTTCCCTTTCAGACAACGCTGTCATATCGTGTCGGGTGCGGGAGTCAATCGGGCTTGCGCGACGATCTCTTCGTGATCGCCGGGGTGCACAGGGGCGAGATGACGAAGAAAAAGAAGATCGAGAGAGGATGAGATGACAAGCGAAGCCCCCACCCCGCCAGCCGTTGCGCCCGTGTCGCCCGCATACCGCCGCTATGCGCTGACGGTGCTGCTGATCATCTATATCCTCAACTTCCTCGACCGGCAGATCGTGTCGATCCTCGCCGAGCCGATCAAGAATGAGCTGCACCTCGCCGACTGGCAGCTCGGGGTGATGACGGGGCTCGCCTTTGCGCTCTTCTATACGGTGCTCGGCATCCCGATCGCGCGCTTTGCCGAAACGGGCGACCGGCCAAGGATCATCGCGGTCGCCGCGGGGCTGTGGAGCGTGTTCACCGTGGCGTGCGGCTTTGCGCAGAATTTCGTCCAGCTCGTGCTCTGCCGCATCGGGGTCGGAATCGGCGAGGCGGGATGCACGCCGCCCGCGCATTCGCTGATCACCGACTATACGCCAAAGGAAAAGCGCGCTTCGGCGCTTGCCTTCTATTCGCTCGGCATTCCCTTGGGCGGGTTGCTCGGGCTCGCGATGGGCGGGTTGATCGCGGATGCTTATGGCTGGCGGACTGCCTTCCTTGTCGCGGGCGCACCGGGGGTGCTGATGGCGCTGATCGCGTGGACGACGCTGAAGGAGCCGCGACGGCAACAGATGAATGCCGATCTGGCGGCGCTGAAAGCATCGCGGCCCGACTTCAAAACCGCGATGGCCGAGATCCGCGGCAAGCGCACCTTCTGGCTGATCGCCTTTGCGGCGGCGATCAAGGCGTTTATCGGCTATGGTGCCGCGGCGTTTCTCGCGCCCTTTTTCTTTCGCAACCATGCTACGGAGCTGACCCTGATCGCGGGCGATTTCGGGCTGGGGCTAACCGGGTTTCTCGGCGTTGCGCTCGGGATCGTGCTCGGGCTGACGGGCGCGCTCGGGACGTGGATGGGCGGGCAGCTTGCCGACAAATATGGCGCGAGGGACCTCCGCGCCTATGTCGCAATCCCGGCGGTTTCGACCTTCCTCGGCATCCCCTTTTACATCGCGGGACTGCTGGCGGATTCGGCGGTGTTCGCGCTGATCATGTTCGCCTTTCCGCCGGTGCTCAACACTTTGTGGTACGGGCCGGGCTTCGCCGCGGTGCAGGGGCTGGTGCGGCCGCAGACGCGCGCAACCGCGGTGGCGGTGCTGCTGTTCATCATCAACCTGCTCGGGCTCGGCCTTGGCCCGCTCGGCGTCGGCGCGGTCAGCGATTTCCTCTCGGGTCCGATGGGGCTAGGGTCGGCGGAGGGCGTGCGCTGGTCGCTGATGATCTTCATCCTGTTCGGCGCCGTAGCGTCGGGACTGTTCTGGCTGGCGCGGAGTTCGATCCGCGAGGAGATGGTGAGTTGAGTATCGCAAGCATCGCCCTGCCCCGCATCTTTCGCATCGGTGGCGGGGCGTCGAAGCAATTGGCCGAGGTGCTGGCGGCGCTGGGGCGGTCGCGGCCGCTGATCGTGACCGACTCGTATCTCGACAGTAGCGGGCGGGTTGCCGAGCTGACCGACGGGCTGGCGGCGGCGGGGATCACGGCACGGGTGTTTGCCGACACGGTGCCCGACCCCACGGTGGCGTCCGTCTATGCAGGCGTGGCGTTCCTTCTCGAAGGCGATCACGACTGCGTCGTCGGTTTCGGCGGCGGCAGTCCGCTCGACAGCGCGAAGGCGATTGCCTTGCTCGGCCGGTTCGGCGGGGCGATGGCCGATTACAAGGCGCCGCATGTGCAGGACGCGCCGGGGCTACCGGTGATCGCGATCCCGACGACCGCGGGCACCGGGTCGGAGGCGACGCGCTTCACGATCATCACCGACGAGACGACCGACGAGAAGATGCTGTGCCCGGGGCT
>JALDYH010000130.1:0-11192 GCA_032154175.1 Sphingopyxis sp.
CCGGTGAGCTTGCGCAGCGACTGCGACATCAGACGCGCCTGCAGGCCGACGTGGCTATCGCCCATCTCGCCTTCGATTTCGGCGCGCGGAACGAGCGCGGCAACCGAGTCGACGACGAGCACGTCGATCGCGTTCGAACGGACGAGCGTGTCGACGATTTCGAGCGCCTGCTCACCCGTATCGGGCTGCGAGACGATGAGTTCGTCGATGTTGACGCCGAGCTTGCGGGCATAGACGGGGTCGAGCGCATGTTCGGCGTCGACGAAGGCGACCGTGCCGCCGGTCTTCTGGGCTTCGGCCAGCGTGTGCAATGCCAGCGTCGTCTTGCCCGAGCTTTCGGGGCCATAGATTTCGATGACGCGGCCGCGCGGCAGGCCGCCGACGCCGAGCGCGATATCGAGGCCGAGCGAGCCGGTCGAGATCGCCTCGACCTGCATGGCTTCCTTCGAGCCCAATTTCATCACCGAGCCCTTGCCGAACGCGCGATCGATCTGCGCGAGCGCGGCGTCGAGCGCCTTCTGCCTGTCCGTGTTGTTCACTGATTTCCCCGATTCGACGAGTGACAATTGTCCGGCCATGACCGTCCCTTTCCAGCTCTAGAGCGACGGTCGAACCATCGCAACGCCGAACCTGTGTACGGCATTTGTTCTCATGGAACAAGAGTGGAACAAAATATATTTCGGCCAGAGAAAAAGCCCGTTATTGCGCGGAAAAATCCTCCAGCGCCGCCTCGATGTCGCTGATCCGGAACGGCTTGGTGATCAGCTTGCGATGCGCGTGCGCGGGGGGGATGACGTCGCCCCCGCCCGAGGTGAAGGCGAACGGAATGCCGCGTTCGGCGAGCGCGTCGGCGATGGGCCAGCCCTTTTCGTCACCGAGGTTGATATCCACGAGCGCGCCGGCAAGCGGCTCGGCGGCGATGAGCGCGAGCGCCTCGTCGTTGCTCGTCGCCTGTGCGGGTTCGGGAAGGTCGAGCGCGTCGAACATATCCGCCAGCATCATACCGATGAGCACATCATCCTCGACGAGCAGGATGCGGTGGTTACTGGCCATTGGGCACCCGATGCGCGGCATCGTCGAGCGCCGCCGAGGTCGCCTCGGCAAGCTGCGCGACCGAGAAGGGTTTCGGCAGGAAGGCGACATCGTCGATGTCGATCGACTGGCGCAATTGCTCCTCGGCATAGCCCGACATGAACAGGACCGGCAGGTCGGGCCGCCTGGCGCGCATCGCACGCACCATTGCCGGGCCATCCATCGTCGGCATGACAACATCGCTGATGATCAAATCGACCTTCTCCATCTGGGCAAAACGTTCGAGCCCCTCTTCACCCTGTGAAGCGGTGACGACGCTATAACCCGCACGGGTCAACGCACGTTCCGCAACCGCGCGCACCATGTCCTCGTCCTCGACGAGCAGGATCGTTCCGGTACCCCACTGGCTCTTCTTGGGCTTGACCGGCGGGGGCGCCACCACCGGCGTATCGCCGTCGGCGCGATGGACGGGCAGATAGATCGAGAAGCTCGTCCCCTGCCCCGGCTTGCTGTCGGCGAAAATGAAGCCCGCCGACTGCTTGATGATGCCGTAGACGGTCGACAGACCGAGCCCCGTCCCCTTCCCCACATCCTTGGTCGTGAAAAAGGGTTCGAAAATCTTGGGCAGCACGTCGGCGGGAATGCCGGTGCCGGTATCGCTGACCTTGAGCGCGCAATAATCGGCGGGCGGCATGAATTCATTGCCCATTTCCCGCACGTCGGCGGCCGACACCGGATAGGTCTCGATCGTCAGCGTCCCCCCGCCCGGCATCGCGTCGCGCGCATTCACCGCGAGGTTGATGATCACCTGTTCGAGCTGGCCGGGATCGGCGCGCACCGCACCCAGCCCGCGGCCATGATGCACCGCGAGCTGGACCGTTTCGCCGATCAGCCGCTTCAAGAGGTGCGACACTTCAGAAATCACGTCGGGAAGCTGCAATATCTGCGGGCGCAGCGTCTGTTGCCGTGAAAAGGCGAGCAATTGCCGCGTCAGGCTGGCGGCGCGATTGGCGTTGCTGCGGATCTGCTGGATATCGTCATAATCGCTGTCGCCCGGCGTGTGGCGCATCAGCATCAGGTCGCAAGCGCCGAGCACCGCGGTCAGGATATTGTTGAAATCATGCGCGACGCCGCCCGCGAGCTGACCGACCGCCTGCATTTTCGATGCCTGCGCGACCTGACGCTTCAGGCGCGATTCCTCGCTCGAATCCTTCAGGCTCAGCAGCACCGCCGCCTCGCCCAGCCCGCGCACGCCGACGATGCGCATCGACACGGGATCGCCGCTTTGTCCGGCGAGGCGGATCGACAGGTCGCCGCCGACCTGCTGACCGCTGCTGTGACGGCGGATCATGTCGGCCAGCGCGCCCTTGTCCTCGCCGACGACGATGTCGCCGGGGTAGCGCGGCATCTTGCCTTCGGGCAGGCTGGCTGCCCGCACGAAAGCACGGTTCATATAGAGGAAGCGTCCGTCGCGATCGACCATCGCGAGGCCGAAGGGAAGCAGCGACAGCAGGGTTTCGACATAGGTTTGCGCCGTGCCGCGATCGGCCGGCCCCATTTCCTCGTCGAGCAACGCGAGCAGCATCGGCGTGTTGCTGTCGGCGGGCGCAAGCGGGATCTGGATCAACCGCACCGGCGTCGCCCTGTCGCCCTCGCGCGCGAAATAGAGCGCGCCGCCGTCGTCGAGGCGGATCATCGGAGCCACATCGCGCCCCGCATAATGGCTCGCGTCGCTCTCGCCCAGCGCGCGGAGGAGGAAAGCCTGATTTGCAACGCGAAGACGCCCCTCGGAACTGACGAGCGCCGCCATCACTCCGGCATGGCCGAGCGTCCGGCCGGCGGGGCCGTCGAGATGGCGCGTAATTTCAGCCGCCAGATCAAGCCGGTCGAGCGCCGAGAAGCGCCATACGAGATAATCTTCGGCCTGCCCGGTGCGCGTCACCTGCGCGCGCAGTTGCAGCGGGCCGATCGCGATATCGTCGGCGCGTCCTTCACCGTCGCGCCACGCGACGCGGCCGGCATTTTTCAGCAGGTCGGCGCCGCGGCCTTCGAGCGGCAGTCCGGGCGGCGTGACAAAACCATTGAACCAGGTACCGAACAGATCATTGGCGCAAACCATCCGGCCGGCGCGATCGGTGACAGCGATCGCGATATCGTCGTGACTGACCGCCTGGCGCAGCATCGTCCAGTCGGGTAGCACCGCCTCGCCGGTCGCCGCCGCAGGAAAGAGCCGGCGCGCGAGCAGCACGCCGCCAGCCGCCACGGCGAGCCCGGCCATGAAGCCCGCGGCCAATATCGCATTGCCGGTTGCCCAGAACAACAGCGCCGCCGACAGCAAAGCGAGGCCGCCGAGCAGCGCGATATCGACGCGCGACAGGCTCGCCCTGGCCGACAGCGGACCGGCGGGACCCGCCCCCCTGATGAAATCACCATCAGTCGAGGGCAGGCTTTGCACGGTCAACGGCTGTCTTTCTTAGTGGCGCATCACCAGATGCGGACGCGGTCTTTCGGCTCGAGATAGAGCTTCTGGCCCTGCTTGATCTGATACGCCTTATACCAAGGGTCAAGGTTGCGCGAGACCCAAGTCCGCTGGATCGAGGGGGAATGCGGATCGGTCGTGATGCGCTGCGACAGATTCTGTTCGCGATAGTTGCGGCGCCACACCTGCGCCCAGCCAAGGAAGAAACGCTGGTCGCCGGTCAGCCCGTCGATCACCGGCGCGTCCTTGCCGCCCAGCGACTTCTTGTACGCGTCGTAAGCGATCGTCAGGCCGGCGAGGTCGCCGATATTCTCGCCGAGCGTGAAGGTGCCGTCGAGCTTCTCGCCCGGAAGCACTTCATAGGCGTCGTACTGCGCGATCAGCGCCTTGCCCGCGGCTTCGAACGCCGCGACATCGGCGGGAGTCCACCAGTCGGCGAGCTTGCCGGTCTCGTCATATTTCGCGCCCTGATCGTCGAAATGATGGCTGATCTCGTGGCCGATCACGGCGCCGATACCGCCATAGTTGACCGCCGCGTCGGCGTGCGGATCGAAGAAGGGCGGCTGCAGGATCGCGGCCGGGAAGACGATCTCGTTCATCCCGAAATTGGCGTAGGCGTTGACTTCCATCGGGGTCATCCCCCACTCCCAGCGGCGGATCGGCTGGCCGAGGCGGCTGACATTGTCGTCATGCGCGAACTGGTTCGAACGCAGCGCATTGCCGAACAGGTCGTCGCCGCGGATTTCGAGCTTGCTATAATCCTTCCAGCGGTCGGGATAACCGATCTTGGTCGTGAAATTGGCGAGCTTCAACTTCGCCTTCACCTTTGTCTGCGGCTGCATCCACGTCAGGCTGCCAATCCGCGTATCGAGCGCGGCGAGCACATTCTTCACGAGCACATCCATCGCCGCCTTGGTTTCGGGCGGGAAATATTTCGCGACATAATCCTTGCCGACGGCCTCACCCATATTGTTCGTGGTGAAGTCGACCGCGCGCTTCCAGCGCTCCTGCATCTGCGGCGTGCCCGACAATGCGGTGCCATAGAAGGAGAAGGCTTCCTGCGCGACCGCGTCGGGCAGCACGCCCGAGAAGCCGTCGAGGCTGCGCACGATCAGCGCGTCGCGGATCACCGCGATCGGCGCGTCGGCAAGCAGCTTCGCTTCGCCGGTGAAGGCGCTCGGCTGCGACACAAGGATCGAATCCTCGTTGACGCCGATGCCGCGAATGAAGGTCGACCAGTCAAAGCCGGGCGCCGCCGCGGCAAGGTCGGCGATCGTCATCTTGTTATAGACTTTGGTCGCGTCGCTGCTGTCGTTCTTGTCCCAATGGACGGTCGCGACCTGCTTTTCGAAATCGTAGATCGCCTTGGCGCGCGCCGCGGCGTCCTTTTCCCCGGCAAGCGTCAGGACATTTTCGAGATGCTTGAGGTAAGCGGCCTGCAGCTTGGTGTTCCGCTCGTTGTCCTTCAGGTAGAAATCGCGGTCGGGCATGCCGATGCCGCCCTGGAACATCGTGTAGATATAGACGTCGGGGTTCTTGTCGTCCTGCCCGACATAACCGCCGAAGAAATGCTGGATGCCGCTGCGATCGGCTTCGGAAAGCAGCTTCGCGAGCCCCGCCTTGTCGACGGCGCGAACCTTCGTCAGCCACGGCTGGATCGGTGCGAGCCCCTTGGCTTCGACAGCGGCCGAGTCGAGGTAGGAGCTATAGGCACGGCCGATCATGCTGTTCGGGTCGGCCTTGGCACCCTCGAGGATTTCCTGCGTGCGCTTCTGCGACAGGTCGGCGAGCGCGGTGAACATGCCATAGTTGGACTTGTCGGCGGGGATCTGGGTATTTTTCGCCCAGGTGCCGTTGGCGTAACCATAGAAATCGTCGCCCGGCTGGACGTTCTTGTCCATGCCGGTGAGATCGAAGCCGAAATCGCCGATTTCGGGCTTTGCGGTCGTTTCGGTGGCGGGCGCCGTGGCGGCCTTTTCCCTGGCAGTCGCCGGCACGGCGGCGAGCATGAGCGCGCCAAGCGCGGCGGTCGCCATCAGGCGCGAAGAAATATGCAGAGTCATGATATTCCCCAGTTTTCAATTTGAAGCGAAAATCCGCGCCGCGCATGCACGGCGCAGATTAGCGATGCGACAGCTATACGCCGGCTGTTTGGGGGTTCAACCGGCCGCCGTGTCGCTGGTCGATGCCTCATGTCGTTGGTCGCGTGCGCGCGCCAGTTTGCGCCGCCAGCGCAGCCGGATCCAGTTGTCCCAGAAGATCGAGGCGAGAATGTAGCCGACGATCGCCGAAACAACCGAAATGACGAACAGTCCGGCGAGCATCGCAGGCGCAGCGTCGGAAAAGACCCAGCGCATCCAGTCGCCCGCCGACGCACCATGTTCGATCATTGCCGAGAAGGTCGCGCTGTTCGCATGGAGCCCGAACAGCCAGTCGCCGAGCCACACCGACGCAAGGATGATGAAGGGCGTCGTCACCGGGTTCGACAGGAAAGTCATCGCCGCGCCGATCGGGATATTGGCGCGAACGGGCAGCGCGAGCAGTGCGACACCAAGGATCTGCACGCCGGGAATCAGGAAAAAGATTCCGACGAACAGCCCCAGCGCGGTCCCGCGCGGAACCGACGTCCGGGTGAAGCGCCACAAATGGCTGTGCGCGACCCTGTGGGCAAACGGCTTGACGAAGCGGCTCGCGAGCAGTTCTTCGCGCGTCGGCGAATTACGGCGGATCCAGTTCATCACCGCCGCCTTGTCCCTGGGCTTGCCGCCGCTCATCCGCGGTCCTTCATCAACCGCTGCTTGTCGCGCTTCCAGTCGCGTTCCTTGATCGACTCCCGCTTGTCGTGCGCCTTCTTGCCCTTGGCGAGCGCAAGCTCGACCTTGGCGCGGCCGCGGCTGTTGAAATAGACCGACAGCGGAACCAGCGTCATGCCCTGGCGCGCGACGCCGGCGTACATCTTGTTGATCTCGCGCCCGCTCAGCAGCAGCTTGCGAGGGCGCTTGGGCTCGTGATTGTGCCGGTTGCCGTGGCTGAATTCGGGGATGTTGCTGTTGATCAGCCACACCTCGTTGCCCTTCACCTCGGCATAGCTCTCGGCGATCGTCCCCTCGCCGAAGCGCAGCGACTTGACCTCGGTGCCCTGCAGCGCAATCCCCGCCTCGAACACCTGTTCGATGGCAAAGTCGAACCGCGCGCGCCGGTTTTCGGCGACGACCTTTTTCTTGTCGAATTCGGCGGCGGACTGCGGACGGGCCATGAAAAAACCTAAACTACTCCCGCCGCGGACAGGGCGGCATCGACGGCGACGCGTGAAGCGTCGTTCGCCGGGATGACAGGTAGGCGCACTTCGGCAGAAAACCAGTCGTGGATGCGCGAAAGCGCATATTTAGCCGGCGCCGGCGAGGTGTCGGAGAACATCGCCTTGTGGAGATCGAACAACCGGTCGTGCAGCGTCAGTGCGCGTGCCCAGTCGCCGGCGGCGCAGGCGGCGGCGAAATCGGCGCACAGACGCGGCGCGACGTTGGCGGTGACCGAAATGCATCCGGCGCCGCCGAGCACGGCATGCGGCAGCCACAGATCGTCGTTCCCCGAAAGCTGGCAGAAGTCCGTACCGGCGCCCGCGCGGTGGATTGTCACGCGCGCAAGGTCGCCGCTCGCATCCTTGATCGCGACGACGCTCGGGATTTCGGCGAGCTGGCACATCGTCTCGGCACTGATGTCGGCGACCGTGCGGCCGGGAACATTATAGACGACGATCGGCAGGTCGCTCGCATCGGCCAGCGCCTTGTAATGGGCAATCAAGCCGTTCTGGCTCGGCTTGTTGTAATAGGGTGCGACGATCAGCGCCGCTGTGGCGCCCGCTGCCTGCGCGTGGCGCATATGGCGGATCGCCGTCGCGGTGTCGTTCGACCCGCAACCGGCGATCACGGGAACACGGCCCGCCGCAGCCTGGATGCAGGTGTCGATGACCTGGTAATGTTCATCAAAGCCGAGCGTCGGGCTTTCGCCGGTCGTGCCGCACGGAACCAGCGCGCTGGTCCCCTCTTTGATCTGCCAGTCGACAAGGCGCGCGAAGGCCGGAGCGTCGAACGCCCCATCGCGAAATGGCGTCACCAAAGCGGGAATCGACCCCGAAAACATGCACCGCTCCTTTACAAGAACATGCTTCAACCGATAGAATCCGGCCAGCGCGCCGCTATTGGACGTCTATTCAGCGCCCCGCAAGGAGTTTGGCATTACTATGGCAGCCATGATCTCGCTGACCCGTATCTCCCGCCTGGCGCTGGCCGCCGCTTTGCTCATTCCGGCCGCTGCCCAGGCCAGCGAACTCACTCCCGAACAAATGGCCTGGTATCGCGCCCAGATGGGTCTGGCGGCGACGTCGGGTCCGCCGCCGTCGACGAGTTCGGTCGGCGATGCGGTGATGGAATGGCGGCGCCTGACGGCGAATACCGGCGCCTCGTTCGACCAGTTGTCCCGTTTCCTGATGGCGAACAAGGGCTGGCCCGATAGCGACAAGATGCGCACCCGCGCCGAAAAAGCGATCTCGCTCGACAGCTACGATCCGCAGCGCACCCTCGCCTATTTCCAGGCTTACCCGCCGCAGACCGCGAGCGGGCAGCTCCGCTATGCGCTCGCGCTCAATGCGTCGGGCCGCCGCGAGGATGCCGCCGCCGCGGTACGCCGCGCGTGGACGAGCGGCCCGCTCGACGATTATGAAACGAGCCGGGCGCTCAGCATGTTCCCCGGCGCGATCACGCCTGCGGATCATGACGCACGCATGGACCGGTTGCTCTGGCTCGGTGCCACCGCCGCTGCAAGCCGCCAGCTCGCCTATACCTCGCCCGACAAGCGTAACGTTTTCGCGGCGCGGCTCGCGATGCGCAACGCATCGGTCGACGCCGCCTTTCAGGCATCGGCGGTCGAAAGCGCCAACCCTTCGCTGACCCGCACCGATGCGGGCTATATCACCGACAAGGCAACGTGGCTGCGCAAGGCGGGCCGCGTCGGCGAAGCGCGCGCGCTGCTCGCCGGTCCGCGGTCGCTCGCCAAGGCGCCGACCGATACCGAAGAATGGCTGGAGACACTGCTGACCAACGCGCGGCAGGCGTCGGATGCGGGCGACAAGAGCACGGCCTATAATATCGCGCGTCAACTCGACGACGCCTTCCCCGCGGGAACCGTGATCCGCGAGACACCGCTCGGGGTGCGCGACGATTACACTTCGCTCGCCTGGCTCGCCGGGCAGCTCGCCTACCGCGACCTTCGTCGTCCGGCCGAGGCGGTGCGCCTGTACCGCGCCTATGGCGAGGCCGCGCGATCGGCGCAGACGCGCACCAAGGGGTTTTACTGGGCGGGCCGCGCTGCGCTCGCCGCGGGTGACGCCGCTACCGCCAACGCGCATTTCGCCGATGCCGCGCAGCATTACGACCAGTTTTACGGCCAGCTTGCGCTTGAGCGGCTAAATCGCCCGCAGCCAAGGCCGACACCCGACCCGACCATCCAGGTCAGCAACGACGAACGCCGCGAATTCGAAGACGACCGGCTGGTGCGCGCATCGCGCGCGCTCGGCGAAATCGGCGCGTGGCGCGAGCAGTCGCTGTTCCTGCGCGCACTCGCGCAAAAGGCGACCTCGCCCGCCGACCATGTGCTCGCGGGCAAGCTCGCATCGCAGATCGGGCGCCCCGACCTCGGCGTGATGATCGGCCGCAGCGCGCAGGCGAACAGTCTCGATGCGGTCGAGGTTTCAGGCTTCCCGACCGTGCGCGTTCCCGCCGGCCATGAAAGCAACTGGACCTTCATCCACGCGATTACGCGGCAGGAAAGCCAGTTCGACCGGGCGGCGATCAGCCATGCCGGCGCGCGCGGCATGATGCAGTTGATGCCGGGCACGGCGCGCGAAGTCGCCGGCAAGCTCGGCATGAGCTATGACGCCGGATCGCTGACGACCGACACCAATTACAACATGATGCTGGGGTCGACCTATTTTCAGCAGATGCTGCGCTATTTCGGCGGCAGCTATCCGCTCGCGGTCGCGGCCTACAACGCCGGTCCCGGCAATGTGAACAAGTGGCTGCGCGCCAATGGCGATCCGCGCGGCGGCGGGATCGAGATGGTCGACTGGATCGAGGCGATCCCGATCTTCGAGACGCGCAACTATGTCCAGCGCGTGCTCGAAAATGCCGTCGTCTACGACACGTTGCGCGATGGCGGCGGATCGCGGCAGCAAGCGCCGCTGAGCTTCTACCTCGGCAAACGCACCCCCGGATAGTCCGCGTGGCGGGGGACAGGACGAACATCATCAGCCCCGCGGGCTTTGCCGCGCTGCGCGCCGAATATCATGCCCTGCTCGGCGACGAGCGCCCGAAACTGGTCGAGGTCATCAGCTGGGCGGCAGGCAATGGCGATCGCAGCGAGAATGGCGACTATATCTATGGCCGCAAGCGATTGCGCGAGATCGACCGGCGGCTGGGCTTCCTCGCCCGCCGGATGAAGGCGGCGCGCGTTGTCGATCCCGCCGAACAACCCGACAAGAGCCGCATCTGGTTCGGCGCGACCGTCGAGCTTGCCGACGACGATGACGCGCGGCGCACCGTCACATTGGTCGGCGACGACGAGGCCGACGCCGGCGAGGGCCGGATCGGCTGGAACAGCCCCCTCGCCCGCGCGCTGCGCGGCGCCGCAATCGGCGACCTCCGCACGGTACAGCTCCCCGCCGGGCCAAAGGAATGGGAAGTGATGGCGGTCAGCTACCCCTGAAAACGCCTGTGCGCGGCGTCACCGACGGCGGCTGGACGCGGGCGTAGCAGCTGATAGTCTGGCATCGATCGCGGGGGGAGATCAGGATGATGCGAAAACCGGTATTCCTGGCGGCTCTCTTGCTACCCGGCCTGGCGCATGCCGCGCCGGCGCAGCCGCCGGTCGGCGACCAGTTCCTGCTCGATCAGCTCGAACTCGGCGAAGAGATCGAAACGCGCGCCGATGGCGACCTCAACGGCGATGGCGACGCCGACACCGTTTTCGTCGTTGCCAGCCCCGACGAGCGGCGCCTCTATGTCGTGCTCAGCTATCGCGGCGAGGTCGATATCGGGCACGAGCCGGGGGGTAATTTCAGGCTCGAGCCCGATCCGCTGGGCCCCGCCGGGCTGACGATCGGCAACGGCGTCCTGACGGTCCGCGACCTGACCGGCGGCACGACCGCGCTGTCGGCAACCTATCGCTATCGCGCCGTGAGGACCAAGGAACGACAGCGGATGCGGCTGATCGGGCTCGACGCGACGGTGTACAGCCGCACCTACGCCCATGACGGCAACGAAATGAGCTGGAATGTCGCAACTGGCGACACGATCACGACATTGCTGAAAATCACCGGAACCGGCGAGGATCGCTCCTACGACAAGCTCTACACGCGCAAGTTCAGGCGGCCGATTCGGACGATCTATATGGAAGACACGCCGGGCGCCGAGGAAGAACTCGTCGGCGCCACCAGGGCGAAATGATGCTCGTCAGGGCTGCAGCAACGCCGGAATGATCCAGATCGCAGACAGCACGATAATCACCGCGATCAGCGAGAAGCCCAGAACATAGCGGACATTATGTCCCTTCACCCCGCTGCTCGCCTCGGTCTCGGTCACCTCGACATGGTCATCGACGACTTTCATGGTTCGTCTCCTTTTCTGGT
>JALDYH010000367.1:0-2512 GCA_032154175.1 Sphingopyxis sp.
TCGCGACCCACGGCTCGTCGGGGTCGGTGTTCATCCACTCGATCCCGCTTTCGACCGGCGGGTGATGCATGACGATATAGGTGGGCTTGGCTGGCTCCTTCGCCAGTTCGGCGTCGAGCCAGGCAGCGCGGCGCTCGCAGAAAGCTCCACCGTGGCGGCCTTCCTCCAGCGTGTCGATCGTCACCAGCCGCAATTCCGGCAAGTCGATCGCATATTGGACAAAGCCGTTGCCATCGTCGAAGCCCGGAAAGCGCGCGTGAAAATTGTCGCGCAGGTCATGATTGCCGACGCTGGGCCACACGGGAAAGGGACAGCGCGAAAAAGCGGTGGCAAGGCGGCGATAGCTGTCGTCGTCGCCGCGATCGGTCAAATCCCCGGTCGCGAGCAACAGGTCGGGCCGGTTCGGCCCCTCGATCAAGAGGTCCAGCACCTCGTCGAGGCGCTTGCGGTTATATTCGGCCGGATTGTCCGGATCGAACCCGATATGGATATCTGTGATCTGCGCGATCAGCATATCCGCCCCCTGCTCCGGCCGGCTGGTCCCGGCCTACAAAACCTCACCCGCCCCGCCTTGCCCCGTGCAAGGAAGGTGTGCGCCATGTCACATCATAAAGGCCCCGCCCCCCGGTACCTGTGATCATGCTCACACCATAGATAGCACGCAGAGGTTTATTTGTGATTGCGACCTCGTTTTTCTTGCGCTGGCGCGGCGGCATCCACGGATTGCCGCCGTCCGAATGATATTCGTGGCACATCGCGCACGGCGATTCGGTCGCGGTTTCGACCTTCACCAGCCGCGCGCCGCCCTCGCCGACATGACAGTCGCGGCACTGGCGGAGGCCCGGCACGAGCAGGTCGGTCGACGCTTTCGACGCAGGCGCGGCGGTGTGGCAGTCGGCGCAGTCGGTTTCGCGGTGCGCGTCATGGTCGAACCAGCCCTTTTGCAGGAAGCGCGGCGTCTGATCGACCGCCGCCACGCGCCAGCCGTTCCCGGCCTGCGGCGCAAAAATCGTGTGGCAGTCGTAACAGGCGCCGCCCTTTGAGAAGACCGCGCGAACCGCATCCTGCGCGCGCGAAGGCCGCACCGCCACTTCGTTGAAATAGATGTTGTAGACTTGCCCTTCGGCATAGGCACCGGGCCGCCGCCGCTGCATCCCGCCCAGTTGGAGCGGCCGCGCGGGGGGCGCCGAGCGATAATAAGCGGTCAGATCGGCGACCACCTGATCAGGCTCGCCGTGGCGCAGTGTCCGCGTCACGCCGCCGACGGTCTCGAAGGCGAGGCTGTGGCACATCGCGCAGTCGCGTTCCATCTCGACCGGCTTGACGCGCACGCCGTCGGCCTCGACGCGGTGACAGTTCTGGCACTCGAGCTTCTTGCCGAAATCATAGCGGCCGCGGAAACTCGCCGCCATCCGCGCGACCCCGCCGGTCGCCTGCAAATGCATGTCGTGCGGGAATTTGAGGCCGTTATAATCGACGACGCCTTTGGCCAGCGTCGTGCGCACCAGCTTGCCGCCGGGCGCCGGCCGGACCAGCGGGCGAAACTCGGGATGGCTCGTACCGAAATCGGCCGCATCGGCCAGCGTCGTCGGATGACCCGCTGTCTTGAGCCGCGCCGACATCCCATCGTGACAATCGGCGCAGAATTTTTGCGGCGTCGCGGCCATCGGACCCGCGCCTTCATGCTCGGTATGGCACTCGACGCAGCGCCCCTGCGGCTTGTTGAAGGTCTTGGCGAAGCCTTCGAGAATCCGTTCGCCGACGCCCGGCGGATGGCGCGCGGCGAGCAGCATTGCGGTCGGCGCATTGGCATGCGCCATGCTCATCGCCTTGTGCTCGCCGGTGTGGCAGCCGACGCAGGCCTTGTCGGTCACGGCAACAAAGGGTTCGACATGGCACGACTGGCAGTCGTTCTTCAGGCGCGCATGTGCGCTCGACAGCGGCCCCGACAGCCACGCACTATCGGCGTGATAACCGTCGGGACGTTCGTTGACATTCTTGTAGCTGTACCATGCCCAGATCGGCCCGATCAGGAAGGCGAGCAGCATCAGCACGCCGAACACCCATGCCCCCATGCGCTTGCCCGGCATCACGCCTGCGAGCGAGAAGGCCTTCGCCTCGTCGACGTCCTTCGACGATTGCGAAAGCTCGTCGATCCGCTCGACGAGCAGGATGATATTCCCGCCCTCGCGCGCGATGGTCAGGCGATGGCCGCCAAAGCGCAGTTCGCCTCCTGCGCCGCTATCGATATCGGCGACGGTTTCGCTGCGGCCATTGAGGTCGAAGCCAAGCCCCTCGTTCGCCGCAACGCGGACGGTGTTGCCGTCGGCGCTGCTGATCGTCGCATGATGCGGGTTCACCGCCAGATCTGCGACATGGATTATGTTGCTGCCCTCGCGGCCCAGCGTGATCGTGTTGCCCGGCAGCGCCGCATCGCGGATGATCTGCTTGCCCGTTTTGGTCGTCGAGATGCGACGCAGGATGAAGCTCATCGTCCCCGCCTCACCAGTAG
>JALDYH010000131.1:0-11126 GCA_032154175.1 Sphingopyxis sp.
TCCCCTGATGCGACCGCCCCAAATTTGGACGCCGAGTTATGGGAAGAAAGAATGCCAAGGGCAAGCCCGGTTGTTCAACGCTTTTGCGTGCTTTTGGTCCTAGTGCATGAAACCGAGACGATCGGGCAGCGCGATGCGCTGGGCGCGGTGCGTGAGCATGATTCCCTCGCCCACGCCGGCGTGGCCGAGCGCGGTGACGGCGACATTCAGCCCGGCGGCGATCTCGCGGATCGCACCCGCGACCGAGGGATCGGCGGTGAACAGCAACTGGTAATCGTCTCCCGCGGTCGCGGCGGCGAGCCGCGTATCGAGCACATCGGGACGCACCGCGAGCAGCGCTGCCGACAGCGGGATCGCTTCGAGCATGAGGCCCAGTTCGCACCCGCTCGCGTCCGCCATCCGCTGCGCGTCGATCAGCAGGCCGTCGGACACGTCCATCATCGCACGGACATACGGCGCCACGGCTTGCCCGAAGGCCAGTTGAGGCTCGGGACGCCCATAAGCGGCGAGGCAGGCTTCGTTCGGATCGACATGCCCCAACCGCATTGCGAGCCCCAGCCCGGCGTTGCCGATCGTCCCGGTGACCCATATCTGATCGCCCGGCTTGGCCCCGTCCCGCGCCGGGGCGCCGGTCGCGGGCGCTTTGCCGATAGCCGTTAGCCCGAATGTCCTCGGCGCGCCTTCGGGAATGCCAACCGTGTCGCCCCCGAGCAACGGCACGTCGTACCGGCGGAGCACTTCGCCAAGCCCCCGGGCAAAGGCCGCGTCCCAGAACTCGTCCCCGATCAGGCTATAGCCCACGAGCACCCCGAGCGGCGCGGCGCCCTTCGCGGCCAGATCGGAGAGATTCACCGCAACAAGCTTCCAGGCGACGTCCTGCGGCCGCTCGTCCGGGAGGAAATGGACGCCCTCGACGATCATATCGTGCGTAAGAACAAGGTCGCCCAGCACCGCGGCGTCGTCGGCCAGCCCGCGCGCGGCGGGATCGGTCGCGATAGCGCGCAGGCGGGCGATGAAATCGGCTTCGCTCAAACCACAACCTCCGCTCGTCCCGAGCTTGTCGAGGGACCATTCTGTCTTGTCGCGAGCAAAACGGAAAAACGCCCCTTAGACAAGCTCAGGGCAAACGGATTTCGAACCGATTGGTTGCTATTTCCGCACATCCTTGCCGATCGCGTCGAGCAGCCCGTTCGCGAACCCGGCCTCGCGCGCGTCGAAGAAAGCTTTCGCGACATCGACATATTCGCTGACCACGGCGCCGACGGGTACATCGCCGCGCGCGATCAGCTCATAGGTCCCCGCCCGCAGGATCGCCTTCATCGTGCGGTCGAGCCGGTCCATCGACCAGCCGCTCGCCAGCCGTGCGACGATCGCCGCGTCGATCTCTTCCTGACGGGCCAGCGTGCCCTTGACGATATCGTCGAAGAAGACGGTGTCGGCGTCGGCATATTCCTCGTCCTCGATCGTGGCGCCGATACGGTGCTGATGGAATTCATGGATCAGCTTCGGCACGGGCGTGCCCTCCATCTCGTGCTGGTAGAGCGCCTGGACGGCGGCGAGACGGGCGGCGGAGCGGGACTGGGAGCGTTTGTTCATGGCTTCTGCTTCTAACTCAATTCGTCATCCCGGCGAAGGCCGGGATCTCATCGGCGCGTCATTGCGCGAGGTCGGGATTCCGGCCTTCGCCGGAATGACGAAACTTGGGGTTCAACTGCGGCTCTATTTCAATCTGTTCTGGACGCTCAGCGCGTGGGCGGGCAGCCCCTCGGCCCCCGCGAGTGCGACCGCGGCCGGACCGATCGCGGCCAGGCTCGTTTCGTCGAGCGCGAGGAAGCTGGTGCGCTTCATGAAGTCGGTAACCGACAGCCCGCTCGAAAAACGCGCGCGGCGGCCGGTCGGCAGCACATGGTTCGGACCGGCGACATAATCGCCGATCGCTTCGGGGGTCTGTCGGCCGAGGAAAACCGAGCCCGCATGGCGCACCTTGGCAAAGAGCGCATCGGCCTCGGCGGCATCGACCGCGAGTTCGAGATGTTCGGGCGCGAGCCGGTCGCAGAGCGGGATCGCGTCGGCGAGGGTCGGCACGATGATGATGGCGCCATTGGCGTCCCAGCTTTCACGCATCGTGGCCGCAGTCCCGAGCGTCGGGATGATCGCTTCGACCGATTCCGCCACCGCGTCTGCAAAGGCCGCATCGTCGGTGAACAGGATCGACTGGCTCGTCGGATCATGCTCGGCCTGGCTGAGCAGGTCGGCGGCGACGACATGCGGCGCGTTGCGATTGTCGGCGACGACGACGATCTCGCTCGGCCCCGCGACCATGTCGATGCCGACGACGCCATAGACCTGCCGCTTCGCCTCGGCGACCCACGCATTGCCGGGGCCGGTGACGACGTCGACCGATGCGATGCGGTCGGTGCCATAAGCGAGCGCGGCAACCGCCTGCGCCCCGCCGATGCGCCAGATTTCGTCGACGCCGCCGATATGCGCCGCGGCCATCACCACCGGATTGGTCTCACCGCCCGGCGTCGGGGTCATCATCACGATGCGCTCGACCCCGGCGACCTTGGCCGGCAGGATATTCATCAGCACCGACGAAGGATAGGCGGCCCGCCCGCCCGGCACATAGACGCCCGCGGCATCGACCGCACTCCACCGCGCACCGAGCCGTGCGCCCGCGCCGTCGCGATAGTCGCGGTTCTCGGGAAGCTGCGCGGCGTGATAGGCGCGGATGCGGTCGGCGGCGAGATTGAGCGCATCGCGAAGATCGGGCGCCAACGCTTCGTAGGCCGCGGCGCATTCCTCTTTCGAAATGCTCCAGCCGCTCGCGTCGAGATCGAAACGGTCGAACTTTGCGGTATAGTCGGCGAGCGCGGCGTCGCCCTCGGCCTTCACTCGCGCGATGATCGCGGCGACGTCGGCGGAAACATCGGAATCGCTCTCGCGCCGATCATTGACCAGCGCGTCGAACTCGGCCGCAAAGCCGGGTCCGGAAGCGTCAAGCCGCCGCATCGCCCACCGCCTGCCGGAAACGCTCGACGAGCGCGGGTACCTCGGCCGAGCGCAGCTTGAACGCCGCGCGGTTGACGATCAGCCGCGCCGAAACCTCGCTGATGATCGTCTGCTCGGCCAGCGCATTTTCGACCAGCGTCCGCCCGGTCGAAACCAGATCGACGATGTGCGAGGCGAGCCCGAGCTTCGGCGCGATTTCCATCGCACCGTTGAGCTTGATGCACTCGGCCTGGATGCCCTGCGCCTCGAACCAGCGGCGCGTCGTTCCGGGATATTTGGTCGCGACGCGAATATGGCTTTCGCCGAGTCCCGGCGGCGCGCTGCCCTCGGGTCCCGCGAGCGACAGGCGGCAATGGCCGATGCCGAGGTCGACGGGGGCGTACAGCTCGCTATAGTCGAACTCGTCGACGACGTCCGATCCGACGATACCGAGCTGCGCCGCGCCATGCGCGACAAAGGTCGCGACGTCGAACGCACGAACGCGGATCAGCGAGATATGCGGCTGGTTCGTCCCGAATACTAACGCCCTGCTTTTCTTGTCGAAAAACTCATCCGAAGGTTCTATCCCGACGCGCGCAAGCAGGGGCAGCGCCTCGTCGAGGATGCGCCCCTTCGGGATGGCAAAGATGATCGGTTCGGGCATAAGCTTGCGCGCCCATAAGCGGCGAAGGGAAAAAGGGCAATGAGCGAGCGCTACGACTTCATCGACATGGCCGAAACCGGACCGAAGGCCGTCCGTACCGCCTTCGCCAATCAGGTCGCCTATTGCCGCCATAATGATGCGCGCGTCACCGCGCGCATCGTCGCGGCGCTCGCCACATTGCTCGACAAGCCCGCGAGCGAATTCGCCCGCCGCATCGCTGACTGGCAGGGCCCGCCCCTCGCCGACGCGCTGCCGCTTCGCGCCGCCGGCGGCATCCACGCGCTGCACCTGTCGGGAACCGCGCACGAACTCGCGCCCATCTACGCCGATTCCGAAGACATCAACGACAATGCGATCATCGCCGGCGTCGTCGCGCGGCACGAGGCGGCGCTGCTGCCCTGGCTCGACGGCCCGCCGCAGACAAACGAGGCGGGACGCTCGTCGAACTTCATCGCGGCGATGCTGTGGCTCGCCGACAAAGGCCTGCCGCCGCGCTTCGACTGCCTCGAAATCGGGTCGAGCGCGGGGATCAACCTGATGATCGACCGCTATCATTACGATCTGGGCGGGGTGCATGTCGGACCGACGCCCGGTGCAATGGCCTTCACCCCCGAGTGGCGCGGCGATCATCCGCCGCAGCATGCGATCGAGTTCGTCGGCCTCAAGGGCTGCGACGTCGCCCCCGTCGACCTGACCGACCCGGCGCAGGCGCTGCGACTGAAGGCCTATATCTGGCCCGAGCATCATATCCGCTTCGCGCGCATGGAGGCCGCGATCGTCGCGGCGACCGAGGAGGCGCCGCATCTGATCCACGCCAATGCCGCCGATTTCGTCGAAGCCGAACTCGCTCGTCCGCAGGCCGAAGGCACGACACGCGCGCTCATGCATTCGGTCGTCTGGCAATATGTTCCCGCCGACCAGCAGGCACGGATCACCGCCGCGATGGAAGCCGCGGGGATGCGGGCGACGGCTGCGAAACCGTTGGCATGGGTCGCGCTCGAGGCGAATCGCACCGTGCATCTTCATGAACTGGTCGTACGGCATTGGCCTGGCGACGAGGCGCCGCGCAAACTCGCCCACGCGCACGCCCACGGCGCATGGGTCGAGTGGCTGGACTAGGATCAGCGCTCTCCGGCGGGAGTCGACCGGCTACGGACCTTCCCCTCCATCGTCACCCCGGACTTGATCCGGGGTCCATGACTTCGGCGCCGCGGTGGATCCCGGATCAAGTCCGGGATGACGAATGTCTGGAAGCCACCCCGAACCGGACGGCCCCTGCAACCGTCGAGAAGACTAAAGCCGGGCTTCCAGCTGCGCCAGCAGCGCCTGCACCGGCGTCACCGCGCGCGGCGCATCCCATCCCGCCTCGATCGCGGCGATGCGTTCGAACAAGCGCTCGCTCGCGGCGATGATGCGGCGGACCGACGCTTCGAAGCCCGCGCAAACGTCCCAGTCGACCGCGACCGGATCGCCGATCCGCGCCGCGCTGTCGTTCGGCCCGGCCCCCGGATCGCCCGCGAACATCGCACGGCGGTGTAGCAGCCAGGCGATGACATGCATCAGCCGCGTCGTCGTCTTCAGCGATTCGCAGGCGAGGCTGATTTGCGTCGCGGCGTCGCCGCGCACGCTGCCCAGATCGCGCTGCGCGGCAAAGGCCGCATGCGCCTCGTCGGCGAGCAGCATGGCCTCTACATAGAGATTCTCCACCTGCGCGCGTTGCACCGGCACATCGATTGCCATCATGTTCGTTCGCCCACCGACCATGCAATGGAGATGCCACGCTCACCCCGCGCTCGGCAATGGCGGTAACCATGAAATTACAAGGGCGTGTCGTCCCGTTTTAGTCCGGGCGCTCAGGCGATGATGTCGGGAAGCAGCTGATCCTCGCACCAGGCGATTTCGTCACGCAGCCTGAGCTTGCGCTTCTTCAGCCGCGCAAGTTGCAACTGGTCGGGAACCGCCACAATGCCAAGCGCGATGATCGCGGCATCGAGATCACGATGCTCGATGCGAAGCAGTTCCAGGCGCTGGGTAATTTCCTCGGGGTTCACATGGCCTCCCTGCCACGTTCACCACTGGTCCGCAACGGGGACCGGCTGACCGAATCGCCACGACATCGCGGCGGTTTCATGTTTTACTTGGCGTGCCCATCGAGTCGAAAAGGAGAATGCCAATGAGCACGTCGCACCTTTCCACCCTGAAGTCCCGTCACGCGGACCTCGATGTGAAAATTGCGAATGAAGAGCGCCGTCCCGCTCCCGATACCGGGGTGGTAGCGCAGCTCAAGAAGCAGAAACTGAAACTCAAGGAAGAGATGCTCGCGGTCGGCTGACCGCCAGCGCTATCGCCCCGCTGATGCCACCCTGTGAAGGACGCATCAGCGCCGGCGGTAGAGAGGGCCTCGTTCCAGGCCCGTACGCCGAAGATGCGGCGGCAGATCGGACTGCGAAACCACCTGACGACGGACAGCTTGCGGGTCGACCGGACGGTCGAACGCGATACCGAACTTGCCCTCGCCCGCCCAGACGACGCGCCCCGGAACCGGACCGACGTTGCGCAAATCGACCTCGACCGCCGCGCCCTGCGCGATCTGGAGCTTGGCTTCGGCGAGCATCCCGCCCGGCGACAGGTTGCGCACGCGAACGACATGGGGGTCGGATCGGCCGGGGAGAATCAGGCCGGCCTGCATGAACAGGCTGTCGCGGTCGGCGCCGCGCGACAGCGCCGCGACTTCCTCGTCTACCGATGTGGGTCCTTGCGAATCCATTTGCGCCCCGTTCCTCTTGTGATTGAGGAGCGGAATCTAGGGCCGGGTCGTTGCGGAATCGTAAATGGGACCAAGGCCCGCCACGACTAATCTTCGCGTGATATCCGTTCGTTGCGCTCGTGGCGTTCCTGCGCCTCCAGCGTCATCGTCGCGATCGGGCGCGCCTGCAGCCGCGCGAGCGAAATCGGCTCGCCGGTGACCGCGCAATAGCCATATTCGCCCTCTTCGATGCGGCGGATCGCCGAATCGATCTTGGCGATCAGCTTGCGCTGACGATCGCGGGTTCTGAGTTCGATCGCCCAGTCGGTCTCGCTCGATGCACGGTCGGCCAGGTCGGGTTCGCGGAGCGGCCCGTCCTGAAGATGCGCAAGCGTCGATTCGGATTCGGACAGGATCGACTTTTTCCAGGCGAACAGCAGGCCGCGGAAATAATCCTGCTGCCGCTCGTTCATGAACTCTTCGTCGTCGCTGGGGACATAGTCCGAATCGAGATTGGATTTGGCTTCGCGAAGCGCGTCTGCGCCAACGTCGGCAATCTTGGTCGGCATGAGGGGCTCTCGCGTCCTTTCCTGTCACCCCGCGGGCCGCCATGCGGTGCAGGGAGTGGCGCGCCTATAACCAGCCGCTGGCGACGATACAAGCGCCTAAGCTGCGGATAGCGACATCCCGTGAAGCCGGGATGAACCGGGAGCGCGACACCGGGGATTCCGCGGTCCGGCTGCAGGCGGTGGAGCATCCCCGCGCGGACGCGATTTAGGTCCGAAGGTTAACCAATTGCATAGAATTGTTGCATAATCCGTTCTGTTTTGGGACAGATACAGGGATTTTAGTTGATTCCGCGTCGCTTTTCCCGCTCTCGGACAGGCAAACGCGGTTAACGCAATTGCCGCGTTCACAAAGCTTTGGCCTTTTGGGGTATAGCGAAGGTGAACGGGGGGGGCCGGTCGATGGCGCTTCGCACCTGCAACGGGAAAGAAAGAGAAACCTATGTCTGTCCGAATGGCCCTTGCCAAGCTTTGCGCCTGCACCTGTGGCGGGGCGATCATCGGTAGCGGGGCAATGCAGATCGCGGACGTCCCAAAGGCGCGCGCGCAGACTGTCCAGTCCTGTTCCCCATGCGCCGGCAAAAAGGTCGTTCGCAAGCGCCACGCCGCGCGCAAGCCCGTGAAGCGCGTACGCCGCGTCGTCACGACCAAGCGCATCATCCGTACCGCGACCCCGCAGACGCAGGTGGTGACGCAGACGATCCCGCTTCCTCCCATCCCTTACGCCCCCTTCCCGCGCGGCGGCTTTGAAGGCGGCAGCAGCGGCGGCGGTGTGACCGTCATCGGCGGCGGATTCGGTGGCGGTTTCGGCGGCGGCTTCTTCGGTGGTTTCTTCGGCGGCAGCTCGGGCGGCGGCAGCAGCGGCAGCATCGTGGTGACATCGACGACCACCGGCGGCGTCAGCACGTCGTCGAGCACGTCAAGCGGCGTGTCGACCTCTACCGGCAGCGTCTCGACGTCCACCGGCGGCGTTTCGACTTCGACCGGGGGCGTTTCGACCTCGACAGGCAGTGTCAGCACCTCTTCGGGCAACGTCTCGACCTCGTCGGGCAATGTCTCGACATCATCGGGTAACGTCAGCACTTCGTCGTCGAGCAGCAGTTCGTCGTCGAGTTCGTCATCCTCCTCCTCGTCGTCGAGCTCCTCCTCGTCGGGCGGCTCGTCGAAGGGCGGCAGTTCGCACGGCAGCTCGGGCTGGGGCAGCTCGTCGAAGGGCGGCAGCTCGAGCAGCAGTTCGTCGTCATCCTCCTCGTCGTCGTCGAGCAGCAGCACGTCGAGCGGCGCGACCTCTTCGGGCGCGACCGGCGGCAGCAGCAGCTTCGGCTCGACCGGCAGCACCAGCTCTTCTTCGTCGTCGAGCAGCAGTTCCTCGTCTTCTTCGTCCAGCTCGGGCGGCAGCAGCAGCCATGGTGGATCGTCGGGTGATCCGACCCCTGTTCCTGCGCCGCCGATGATGCTATTGTTCGGCGCAGCAGCCGCTGCGCTCGTCGCGCGGCGCCGTGCGGCGAACCGCAACGACGGCGACGCCAACGCGGCTTGACGAGATCCACTGGCGGTCGGGGGGCTAACCCGGACCACCGAACTAAGGGCTGCCCTTTGGGGCGGCCCTTTTTTATGGTTCCCGCGAATCAGTTTGCCAAATGGAGAACTATTCATATAGTTCGCTACATGGTGAACCAACAGGCCTCGCTCGATTCGCTTTTCCACGCGCTCGCCGACCCGACGCGCCGCGCGGTCGTCAGCCGCCTGCTCAAAGGCGCCGCGCCGGTGAAGCAGCTGTCCGCACCCTTCGAAATGGGCCTTCCCGCCTTTCTGAAACATCTGTCGGTGCTCGAAGGGTCGGGCCTGATCCACACCGAAAAGCAAGGCCGCGTGCGCACCTGCCGCGTCGATGCCGAGCGGCTCGCGGCGGCGGAGAGCTGGCTCTCGCAGCAACGCACCATTTGGCAAGGCCGCACCGATCGCCTCGCCGACTTCGTCGAATCGCAATCTCCACCGGAGGAAAAATCATGACAGAAGACACGACCCTCACCATCTCGCGCCTGATCGCCGCGCCGCCGTCGGCGGTCTGGAATGCGTGGAGCGTGCCCGAAAATCTAGCGAAATGGTGGATCCCCGCGCCGATCGAATGCCAGGTCGTCAAACTCGACCTCCGCCCCGGCGGCGGCTTTGTGACGCGGATGCGCGAGGACGGCGCCGCCGATTTCCAGCCGCATGTCGATGGCTGCTTTCTGGAGGCTATCCCGAACGAACGCCTCGTGTTCACCACCGTCCTCACCGAAGGCTGGCAGCCCGCCGAACCCTGGCTCGCGCTGACCGCGATCCTGACCTTCGAAGCGCGGGACGGCGGCACGCTCTACTCGGCGCGCGTCCTCCACAAGACCCCCGAGGACAGCGCCAAGCATGACGAAATGGGCTTCTACGAGGGCTGGGGCACCGCAATCGGCCAGCTGGCCGGGCTGGTGGAACGCTAAGACGGACTTGCGCCGCGCGGGCGCCGCCGCCATAGCGCGGCGCATGCACGATATCCGCCTGATCCGGGACAATCCCGAAGCATTCGACGCCGGCCTCGCGCGCCGCGGCCTCGAACCCCTGTCCGCGCAAATCGTGGCGGCCGACGCGTCGTTGCGCGCGCTGCAGACCGAGATCCAGGGTTCGCTCGCGCGTCGCAACGAAGCATCGAAGCTGATCGGCCAGGCGATGGGGCAAGGCGACAAGGACAAGGCCGAAGCGCTCAAGGCCGAGGTCGCCGACCTCAAGACGTCGCTTCCTGCCAGGGAAGACGCAGAGCGCGAGCAGCTCGCCGCGTTGCAGGACATACTCGCCGCGCTCCCCAACATCCCCGCCGACGACGTGCCCGATGGTCTGGACGAGGATGGCAATGTCGAGATCGCGCGCTGGGGCACCCCGCGCCAATTCGATTTCCAACCGCAGGAGCATGCCGACTTCGCTCCCGCGCTCGGGCTCGATTTCGAGACCGCGGCAAAAATGTCGGGCGCGCGCTTCGCGTTCCTGAAAGGCCAGATGGCGCGCCTCGAACGCGCAATCGGCCAGTTCATGATCGACCGGCAGACCATTGAGGCAGGCTACACCGAATGCGCGACCCCGCTGATGGTGCGCGACGAGGCGGCGTACGGCACGACGCAGCTCCCGAAATTCCGCGAGGATCTGTTCCAGACCACCGACGGCCGCTGGCTGATCTCGACCTCCGAGATGAGCCTGACCAATGCGGTGCGCGAGGAAATCCTGCCCGAAGCCGACCTGCCGATCCGCATGACCGCGCTCACCCCCTGCTTCCGCTCCGAAGCCGGGTCGGCGGGGCGCGACACGCGCGGCTATATCCGCCAGCACCAGTTCTGGAAGGTCGAGCTCGTCTCGATCGTTCGCCCCGAGGATTCGGATGCCGAACTGGAGCGCAAGACCCGCGCCGCCGAAGCGATCCTCGAAGCGCTCGAACTCCCCTATCGCAAGATGCTGCTGTGCAGCGGCGACATGGGCTTTTCGGCGCGCAAGACCTATGACCTCGAAGTCTGGCTCCCCGGCCAGAACGCCTACCGCGAGATTTCGAGCTGCTCGACCTGCGGCGATTTCCAGGCGCGCCGCATGAACGCGCGCTTCCGCCGCGAGGGCGCGAAGAGCAACGAGTTCGTCCACACGCTGAACGGCTCGGGGCTGGCGGTCGGGCGGACGCTCGTCGCGATCCTCGAAAATTACCAGCAGGCCGACGGCAGCGTGGACATTCCCGCAGCGCTGCTTCCATACATGGGCGGCATAACGAAGCTCACGCCCGCAACCTAAAACCATCGTCACCCCGGACTTGATCCGGGGCCTGCCTTCCTTCGCGAAGAAAAGGCGGGTGCCGGGTCAAGCCCGGCATGACGAAATAGAAACGGAAGAAAAAACGTGCGCATCCTCCTCACCAACGACGACGGTTATCACGCCCCCGGCATGGCGGTGCTCGAAGCGATCGCGCGCCAGCTTTCGGACGACATCTGGGTCTGTGCGCCCGCCGAAGAACAGTCGGGGGCCGGCCACTCGCTCACCCTCTCGCGCCCCGTCCGCATCCGCGAGCATGGTGAGCGCCGCTGGTCGTGCAGCGGAACGCCGACCGATTCGGTGATGATGGCGATCGGCAAGCTGATGCCCGAAAAGCCCGACC
>JALDYH010000132.1:0-11083 GCA_032154175.1 Sphingopyxis sp.
CCCCCCCCCGCGGGACTATCAGAACTTCGTCGAAGCGCCGAGCGTCACGGTGCGCGGACGGATGACGAAGCCGCCATCGGTGCCGACGTTCGTGAAACCGATCTTGTCGAACAGATTGTCGGCGCGCAGCTGCACGGTGAAGCGCTCGTCGAAGGTCACGCTGGCGCGCAGGTCGATCGTTGTCACTTCGGGAAGCTTGTTCTGCCGCGACGGGTCGAGAGCGGGGAAGGTCGCCGGCATGTCCGACTGGAAACGCAGCGTCGCGCCGACATTTCCTTCCACCGTGCTGCCGAGCGGCAGGCGGTGGTCGACGATCAGCGAGGTCGTCCAGGCCGGCGTCAAGGGAAGCTTGTCGCCCGCGCGCGCACCCGTCGCCGACGAAGCGCCCGGATCGATCGACTTGAGCCGGGCGTTGGTGTGCCCCATCGTCCCGCTGATCGTCAGCAGGTCCGACGGGCGCGCCGTCAGCTGCAGTTCGACGCCATCGACTCTCGCGCTCGCGCCGTTGCCCTGCAGCACGATGCCGTTGAACAGCGAGTTGATCTGGATATCCTTCCAGTCGATGCGAAAGGCCGAAATGTCGAATGACAGTGCACCGTCGAGCGCCGAGCCCTTGATGCCGGCCTCGTAATTCCACACCGTGTCGGGGCGCACGAAGCTCTGCGCGCCCGGCGGCGGGGCGGGGTTGGTTTGCGGACCGCCGGGGCGATAGCCGCTCGCCGCGCGGACGAAAGCGCTGAAGTTGCGGGTCGGACGCCAGCGGACCGTCGCGAGATAGCTCGTCGAATTGTCGCTGAAGTCGAACGTGCGCGGGACGCGCGGCAGATAATAGGTGATCCCCCCGGGGCCGCCGGTGCCCGCCACCTGCTTGTTGTGCGCGTAGCGCAGGCCGCCCTGAACATCGAGCGTATCGGTGATGTAGAAGGTGATGTTGCCGAAGCCCGCGAGCTCCTTGTAGCGCGAGGTCGTCGTCGCCTTGACGAGCTGGTCGAACGGCGCGGCGCGAAGCGCGCCCCCGGCATCGTGCGCAAAGACCGTGGTATAATAGATATTGTCTTCGTCGGTGTAGAAGCCGCCGATCATGAATTCGACGGGCCCCAGCCGGTCCGAAGCGAAGCGTACTTCGCCGGTCCATTTTTCCATGTTCGGCGAAGCATAGAAGCGTGCGTTGGAGTTGGCGGGCAGGATCGTGTCGATCGGCGCGCCGAAGAGGGTCTCCGACAGCGGGCCGAGTACGGCACGCGCGACCGGGATATAGGTCGCGGTCGCGTCGGTCTCGATACGCGTCTTGTAGCGCGCATAGCTGCCCGAAGCGGTGAAGGTCCCGATGCCGACGCGATATTCGGCGTTGGCGTTGGCGATGCGATATTTGATCTCCGACCCGAAGTCGTCGAAGTTCGAATATTTATAGTGACCGAAGGCGGGCTGGAACGTGCCCGGCACGAGCGTCTCGACGGCATAGCCGCCGCTGTCGATATTCTGGTAGATACCGCTGATATCGAAGGTGAAATCGGTCGTCGGCGTATAACGCAGCGCGACGCGGCCGCCGTAGAGGTTCGCGCGGTTGACGTCGTCCGATCCGGTGCGGACATTGTCGGCGAAGCCGCCGGCACGGCGATAATAGCCCGTCGCGGTGACCGCGAGCTGATCCTTGACGATCGGCGCGTTGATCGAGCCGCGGACCATGAAACCCATCTCGCCGTGCGCGGTCGTCGACACCTCGGCCGAAGCGAGCCCCGAGAAGCGCGTCGCATCGGGCTTCTTGGTCACGATGCGGATCAGGCCGCCAAGGCTGCTCGCGCCATAGAGCGTGCCCTGTGGCCCTTTCAGCACCTCGATCCGCTCGACTTCGGCAAGTTCGGGCGAGGGGGTCAGCAGGCCGCCGGCGGACACGAAGCCGCTGGCGGAGAAAGGCGTTTCGTCGATGTAGACCGCAGTCGTGTTGGTGACTTGCTGCGGACCCGAATTGAGACCGCGCAAGATGATCGAGCCGACGCCCGGTGCGCCACTGTCGCGCTGGCTGAGGCCGGGGACGAGGGTCGCATAATCGCGGAAATCGCGGATGCCGAGCGCGTCGATCTTCTCCGCCGTCACCGCGGTGATCGCGGCGGGCACGTCCTGCAGTTTCTCGGCGCGCTTGCTGGCGGTGACGATGATTTCATTGCCGTCGGCGATGTCGGATCCGGGCGCCGTATCCTGTGCCGCCGCCAACTGGGGCATCGTGATCGCGGCCGCCGCGCATGAGGTAAGAATGGCCCATTTCCGCTGCATCGTGAATCTCCCTGATAACAGACTCGTTCCCCTGCGACTTGAGTCGCTATTTCATGCAGAACTGTCCACTATTGCCGTAGCGAATGCAACCGCGTTTTTCTGCGACTGATTTTCTATATCTAAGTTAATGTAATAACGTCATATATTCCTGAATCTGGGTCGCTCTTCAAGATATAATCGCCCCGATTTGGCAAGCTGCCATGTCGCAAGTCGTGGAGAAAAGCGGAAATTCATCTATGCACTAAACAGCCAGGACGCCCCGCCCCGGGGCGCTGGCAATCGCCGGGGGGTTATTGCGCGGCGATACGCCGCGTCTGCTCCTCGACCTGCTGCTCCAGCAGCGGTAGCGGCAGTGCGCCGGGTTTCAGCACGGCGTCGTGGAAATCGCGAATGTCGAACCGGTTGCCGAGCGCCGCGCGCATCCTTTCGCGCGCGTCGTGGATGACGGTATCGCCAAGCTTGTAGGCCAGTGCCTGCCCCGGAATGCCACATGAGTAACGAACGGTCTCCGAACGGATTTCGGTTTCGGGCATGAAGGCCTTTTCGCGCATGTAATCGCGCGCCTTCTCGAGCGGCCAGTCGAACGCGTTCATCCCCGTATCGACGACCAGCCGGCTCGTCAGAAACGCATCCATCATCAGCCGTCCGAAACGTTCCTCGGGCTCGGGGTACATGCCCATTTCGCCCGCGAGCGTCGCGGCATATTCGGCCCATCCCTCGTTGAACGCATTGATGAATGCCTTGCGACGGAGCGGGTGCAGCGTCTCATTCTCGTCCTGTGTCGCGAGGTGGAAATGATGTCCCGGCACCAGTTCGTGATAGTTGAGCGCGCCGATATGATTGAGCGGCCCCTGCGACAGGTTCGGCGAATTGAAATTATAGCGGCCGAGTTCGTCGGTTGGCGTGGGCGGGCTGTAATAGCCGAAGGTCATCGACGCCGTCAGTCCTTCAGCCAGCGGCGCGACGCCGTGGCCGGCCTTCGGCTTGAAGTTGAACGTCGCGTCGATGTGCGGCGCGATCCGGTCGATATAGCGCTCGAACACCGCGCCGACCGCCTCATCGCCCGAAGCGCGCCATTCGGGATCGTCCTTGACCCGTTCCAGATATTCGACCGCGCTTCCCTCGAAACCCGCCTCGTCGAGCAGCGCCTGCATCTGCGCCTCGATGCTCGCCATGCGCTCCAGCCCGATCGCATGCACCTGTTCGGGCGAAAGGTCGAGCGTGGTGTGCAGCGGGACGAGCGCCGCATAAATCCCGCCGCCGCCCGGATATTGCGACAGGCCGACGCTTTCCGGCGCCTTTGCGGCATAGTCGTCGCGTTCCAGATATTCGATGAACGCATCGAAAGCCGGGATCACATCCTCGGCAATGGCACGGTCGATCCGGGAGAGAAAATGATCGGCGTCGACCGCGGCCAGCCGGGCCGTGTCGGGGATGAGCATCGCGGCGGAGCCCGACCGGAAGCTGCCGAGCAGCGGCACCGCCTGTTCGAGCTGGACACGCGGCATATAGATGCCGCGCTCCGCCTGGCCTTTGGTGCGGTCGAACATCTGCCGCACGATCCGGCCATAGTCGCGGACCAGCGCGACATAGCGATCGCCGTCGGCCGGGGTGTCGAATCGATAGGCCTGAAGCGGCGCGCGGAAAGAGTTCAGGAAGAAGCCCGCGCAATAGGCGGTGGGGGCGAACATCGCGAAGAAGCCGGCACCGAGCGGATCGAAAACGAGCCAGTACCAGTCTTCCTCGCGCGACCAGCGCTCGGCCGTGCGCCGCGCGATTTCGAGCGTGAGCGGCAGGTCGTGCGGCAGGGATGCGGCGTCGATGAGCGCGATGCGATCGAGCAGTGCACGTCCCGCGGCGGCGCGCTTGCTGATTGCCTCCAGCCCGATGTCGGGCAGCCGGGTCAGCGCGTCCTCGGGTCCTCCCAATACGCGGTTCGCGCTCGATAGCGTCCAGACATCGTCGATGATCCGCAGCGCGGCGCCGAAATTCTCGACCGGCATAAGAGTCATAATCTATCCTTCCCAAGGTTTGGGCTGCCGCACAGGCTGTGAGGGCGCGCGTTGGCAACTTCCGTACGTATCTGTATGTTTCATCATCTGTGCGCCATGGCAAGAGTCTGGGACTCCTTACATCGCAGATCGGCGGGCGGTTTGCCGATATCCAAGCCCTGGAGAGCGCAGAATTCCACTCAAAAACGCACATCAATAAAAAATACATTTATGTATTGAATATCGCGATGCTAGCCGATAGCGTTGGTCCTGACCGGCGCGCAACGAGCGCGCGGCCGGTCGGGATTCGTCGCGGAGAGGTGATGATGAGCACAATGAGCGTTACGTCCGCGGCAACCTCCGAAGCGCATGACGCGGCGGCGCCGTGGCAGCTTTACCGGCCCGGCCAACGCCGGACGTTTCTTTTCGTCCTCTTCCTGACCGGCACCTCCAACTATGCCGACCGCAACGTCATCGGCGTCCTGCTGGAGCCGATCAAGGCCGAATTCGGCGTGTCCGACACCATGCTCGGCCTGCTCACCGGGCTCGCCTTTGCGATTTTCTATGTCACGGTCGGGCTTCCGATTGCCTGGCTCGCCGACCGCGGCAACCGGCAAAAGATCATCGTCTGGTCGATCACCGTCTGGAGCATCATGACCGTGCTCTGCGGTATGGCGCAGAATTTCTGGCAGCTGGCGCTGGCGCGCGTCGGCGTCGGGGCGGGGGAAGCGGGCGCCATTCCGCCCGCGCAAAGCCTGATCGCCGATTATTATCCGCCCGAGCAGCGTGCCGGGGCGCTTGGCGTCTATATGATGTCGTCGATGGCCGGCTATATCCTCGGCATGGTCGTCGGCGGCTGGGTCGCGCAGCATTATGGCTGGCGCGAGGCGTTCATCGTGATCGGCCTGCCGGGTCTGCTGCTGGCACTGGCATCACGCTTCTTCCTGCGCGAGCCGCGTCTGATCCCGCGCTTCGTCGTCGCGCCCGAGGCGACCGAGGACGCGCGGATGAGCATCAAGCGGCTGCTGGCGAAACCTGCCTATCGCAACATCGTCTATGCGCTCGTCCTCTATTTCCTTATGGCCTATGGCGCGCTCGTCTTCACCGCCTCGTTCATGATCCGCGTCCACGGCCTGACGGTCGCCGAAGCCGGGGCGCTGTTCGGCGCGATGTCGGCGGTCGGCGCTGTGATCGGCAATCTCGGTGGCGGCAAGATCGGGGATCATCTTGCGAAGCGCGACCTGGCCTGGCTCGCCCGCTTTCCCGGGATCGCGCTAATCCTCGCGCTGCCGCTCTACGTCGGCGCTTTCGCGGTCGGGAATCTCGTGCTGATGGCCGCGATCTCGATGGCCGGCGGCATCTTGCTGACCGGGGCGGTGCCGGCGGTATTCGCGGCGATGCACAGCGTTTGCGGCAGCAAGCGGCGCGCGATGGCGGTCGCACTGGCCTTCTTCTTCGCGAACCTGATCGGGCTGGGCGCGGGGCCGGTTCTGGCCGGCGCGATCAGCGACCATCTCGCCGGAATTTACGGGCCGGCCGAGGGGCTGCGCTATGCGTTGATGATCATGTCGCTGACCTTCCTGCCGGCGGGAATTTTCATGCTGCGCGCGGCGAAGCATCTGAACGCCGATGCCGAAGACTGATCCGGGGAGGCTGAAATGATTGAAAAGGACATGCGGGGGTCGCCCGCGGCGCGCGAGGTGGAGGCGCTGTATCGCACCATGTTCCGCCCCGGTGAGGAGCATCTGTGGGCGGCCGCCGATCTCGATCCGGCGCCCGACGGGCAAAGCGTGTATTTCTCGGCGCATTCGTTCGATGGCACGCTCGAAGACGGCCCGTCGGGCTGGGTTTGCCGGGTGGATATTGCCAGCGGGGGTATACGGCGCATCGCCCGCGGTCGCCAGTATCGCACCGCACCCGACGGCCGTGCGGCCTATGTCGGGAATGGCGAAGCGGGGCAGGAGCATCTCGTCCTGCTGTCGGACGCGGGTGAGACCGTCGCTTCGATCGCGCTCGACATGCGGGTGGAGGCGCTCGCCTGGGCACCCGGCGGCGACAAGCTGCTGGTGCTGGGCGCCGATGCGGGCGCCGACGTGTCGGGCGCGGAAGGCGGCTTCGCGTTGCGCGCCGATGCCGAGGGGCCGGGCTGGCTCCCCGAGGTGGCATCGTCGAGCGCGCAGAATCTCTGGCGGCGGCTCTATGTCTGGACGGCAGGCGCGACGTCGCTGCAGCCGGTGACCCGGCCGCCGGTCAACGTCTGGGAAGCCGCATGGCTCGGCGACGACGCCTTTGCCGTCGTCGCGAGCGACCATCACAGCGAAGGAAGCTGGTACGAAGCGAGCCTGCGCATACTCGATGCGGGCACCGGCGCCGAACGCGCGCGCTACGCGGCGGCGGAGCAGATCGGCGTTCCTGCGGGGGCACCCGACGGCAAGCGCTGGGCCGTCCTCGAAGCCTTTTGCAGCGATCGCGGGATCGTATGCGGCCCGGTCACCCTGGGCGGTGCCGATGGTGAGCGCACGCTCGACCTCGGCGGCGTCGAGGCGACCGACCTTCGCTGGCGCGACGCGGACAATCTGCTCTTCGCGGGTGTCCGGGGTGCCGAGACCGTCGTGGGCGAAATCAACGTCACGACCGGCGAGCGGCTCGAGCATTGGGCGTCGGACGAGCTGACGATCAGCGGCTGGTATCCCTCGGCGGTCCCGGGGACGGGCGGATCGGTGCTGGCGGTGATCGAGGGCTATGCCCGCCCGCCGGCGATCGCGCGCCTCTCGAACGGCGAGGCGGATGTGCTGGCCGATTTCGCGCCCTCACCGGCGCCGGCGATTCCCGGCACGATGCGCTATCATCGCTGGCACGGCCGCGACGGCCTCGAAATCGGCGGCTGGCTCGTCCTGCCCGAGGAGGAGGCACGGAACCTCCCGCTCTTCGTCGATATCCATGGCGGGCCCGTCTGGGCGCATCGCAATCGCTATGCGGCTGGACTCCGCGCCGGACCGGTGCTCGTCAGCAAAGGCTATGCCCTGCTGCTGCCCAACCCGCGCGGGTCGGGCGGGCGCGGGCAGGACTTCGCCCGCCGTGTCCACAAGGACATGGGCGGCGAGGATATGCACGACTATCTCGCGGGCATCGACAGCCTTGTCGCGGCGGGGATCGTCGATCCGGCGCGCGTTGCGGTGTCGGGGACGAGCTATGGCGGCTTCATGAGTTCGTGGCTGGTGACGCAGACCGGTCGTTTCGCCGCTGCCGTCCCCATCTCGCCGGTAGCGAACTGGTACAGCCAGCATTATGCGTCGCAAATCCCGTGGTTCGACGCCGCGCTGCTCGAAGGGTCGCCGCGGCAGCCGGGCGGGCAATATTTCGACCGCAGCCCCGTCTTCTTCGCCGAAGGCACGACGACGCCGACGCTGATCCTCGCGGGCGCGCGCGACAAGAACACGCCGACGGGGCAGGCGATCGAATTCTTCGGTGCGCTGTCGGAGGCGGGGGCGGAGGCGGCGCTCGCTGTCTATCCGGGCGATGGCCACAGCCTGCGCGGCTATCCCGCCTATCTCGATTCCGCGGCGCGTATCGTCGACTGGCTGGACCGCCATATCCCGCCCGCTTCCTGACATTTCAGCAAAGGACCTCCCCATGACCCTTGGCCCCTCCGCATGGCCCGAAGCCGACCGCGACCATTATTGGAACATCCAGCAGACGGCGCTCCCCGGCAATCCGCCCGCACGCGGCAAGGGCGGCGCCGTGTCGACCGCGCTTAACGGTCTCGCTGCGCGCGTCGGTGAAGAGACGCTGCGGCAGGGCGGTTCGGCGGTCGATGCGGTGATGAGCACGGCGCTTGCCCAGATCGTTCTCGGCGGCGGCGCGGTGATCAGCTTCTTCGGCATATTGTCATTGATGCACTATGATGCCGCCAGCAAGGATATAGCCTCGCTCAACGCCGGCTGGAACACCGTGCTCGCCGAGGACGATCCGATGTCGATCCCGGGCAAGCTCAATCCCGCCGCCGACGGCGTGACCAACATGATGCTCGAAGGCGAGCCGTCGGGGCGGACGGCGATGGTCGGCGGTTTCATGCGCGGGCTGGAGGCGGCGCACCGCCGCTTCGGCAAGCTGCCCTTCGCGCGCCTGTTTGATGCCGCGATCGAACTTGCCGAGGACGGGTTCGCGGTTTCGGCAGGCCTCGCGCGCTATATCGACGTGCGCAAGAAAGACCTTGCGCGCCTGCCCGAGACGCGCTCGATCTTCTTCAAGCCCGACGGCACGCCCTATGTGGAGGGCGATCACTTCCGCCAGCCGGCGCTTGCTGAAACGCTGCGCCGCGTCGCGAGCGAGGGTGCCGATTATATGTACAAGGGTAGCTGGGCCGCGCGCTGCGTCGAGGCGGTGCAGCGCGACGGCGGCAAGATGACGCTACAGGATCTCGCCGACTATCGCCCGATCTGGTCGACCCCGGCGACGGTCGAGCGCGAGGGATATACGATCGCGGTTCTCGGCGAGCCCTGCGAAGGCTCGGTCAACCTCATCGAATCGCTCAATCTCGCCGAGGCGGCGGGGATCAAGGACATCGGCCACTGGTCGGCCTCGTCCGACAGCCTCGTGCGCCTCGCCAAATGCTGCGCCGCGATCGGCGGGATGCGCTACGAAAGCCCCGAGGAACAGCAGAAGGCGTTTCCGGGCATCGACATGAGCCGCGCGTCGCGGCTGACCCGTGAGCATGCGGGCGAACTATGGCAGCGGCTGGTTGATCAGGCGCCGGTGCGGTTCCTTCCCAAAGGCACGCATTCGGACGTCGTCGTCGCGGTCGATGCCGACGGGAACATGGCGGCGCTATGCCACTCGATCAACTGCCTGATCTGGGGCCAGACCGCGATCGTCGTCGACGGCGTGTCGGTCGGCGACCCGGCGGCCTATATGCAGTCGATGGTCGCGGCGACGCCGCGCGGCGCACAGCTTCCCAACCCGATCGAGGTCGGGCTGGTGATCAAGGATGGCCAGCCCGAAATCGCCTGGTCGTCGATGGGAGTCGGCCTGCATTACCAGACGACCCAGTCGCTGCTCAACGTGATCGATTTCGGCATGACGATCGAGGAGGCCGCCGATGCGCCGCGGCTGTTGCTACCGATCTCACCCGACGGCAGCCAGCGCGACCTGATCCTGCGCGTTGTCGAGGGTGAGTTTTCAGATGAGCTGCTCGATGCGGCAGGATTGGAGATCAGGCGTATCCCGCCCGCCGAGGCACGCTTCGCACAGGGGCTGTGGGTTGCGGTCCGGCGCGACCCGGCGTCGGGCGACCTCACCGCCATTTCGCCGACCTATACAAACGGGCAGGCAGCGGCGCTTCCCTGATGGCGGCCGCATCGGGCAGGAAGCGGCCCTTCGCCCTCCAATGCCTGGCAAACGGGTCGGGAAACCCGTCTCGTTGAAAGAACGATAGACGCCACTGCGCGACACGCCCGCCTTCGCCAGGCACCGGCAGGGCGGGCGGGAGCCTGTCTGCGTCTGCAGTCGAACCTATCTCAAGGTGCAGGCCCGTCTGCACCTTTTACAGCCCGAAACCTGTCGGCCGGCACGATATCGGCGGCCGCGCAAACGCGTGATCCAAGGTCTCCGTAACCCGCCATGAAAAGGAGACTGACATGACTCTCGACACTGTCCTGCATTCCGGTAGATTGGGCCTCGACGAGCTCGTTCCGTCGCGTTACGCGCTGCAAGTTGGCGAAATCGATGTGCTGGTGATCAGCGACGGCGTGCTGCCGATCCCGGCGCATGTCCTGGCGCACAATGTCGAACCGAAGCTCCTCGAAAACTGGCTGGACGATCAGTTCCTGCCCCGCGAAGTGGCCGAGTGGCCGCTGAA
Organism: Sphingopyxis sp.; assembly: GCA_032154175.1. Classification (GTDB taxonomy): domain Bacteria; phylum Pseudomonadota; class Alphaproteobacteria; order Sphingomonadales; family Sphingomonadaceae; genus Sphingopyxis. The sequence goes on from JALDYH010000132.1 coordinate 10,120, forward strand.
CGTTCTTGTCGTGCGCAGCGGCGATCAGACCATCCTCGTCGACGCCGGCCTGGGTTTCGATCCGGACCTTGCCCTGTCGAAGGCAGGGCGTCTGGCGCAGCGGCTGGAGGCCGCGGGGATCGAGCTTGCGTCGGTGACGGACGTGGTACTGACCCACATGCACATGGACCATATCGGCGGGCTGATCGTCGACGGGATGCGCGACCGGCTGCGTCCGGACCTGCGCATTCATGTTGCAGCGGCGGAGGTCGAGTTCTGGAAGGCGCCCGATTTCTCGCGCACCGCCATGCCGCCGGGTTTCCCGGACGCGCTTCGCGGAGCGGCCAAACGATTCATGGACCAATATGGCGGCCAGGTTCGAACTTTCGAGGAAGAATATGAAGTGGCGCCCGGGGTGGTTGCCCGGCGCACCGGTGGCCACACGCCCGGACACTGCATGGTCCGCGTTACATCCGGGGGCGAACGCCTGACCTTCGTTGGCGACGCCATATTCCAGGTCGGATTCGATCAGCCGGGCTGGTACAACGGCTTCGAGCACGATCCCGAAGAATCCGCACGCGTCCGCACCGATCTCTTGCAGGAATTTGCCGAAACCCGCGAACCGTTCGTGGCGACGCACCTGCCATTCCCGTCCATCTATCATGTGGCGGTCGCGGGCGACGCCTTTCGGGCCGTCCCCGCCGTGTGGGATTATTGACCCTTTCGAGAAGCAGGGCCTTTGGGGCGATGCACGTCGCCGGTAACGAAAGGGGGGATGGAAACGAGCCGATCGTTTCCATCCCCTTCTTTCAGATCTCGCAGACAGGCGGCGATCGGCCGGATCTGGCGGCCGGTCGCGCGGAAGGGAAGCTCGCAACGTCCGGCATACCGCTCCCAAGATTTTCTTCGCCATAAAAGCCGCTGCGATCGTTGACGAATCAAAATTCAATCGTTTAAGTTGACTTGGTTGTCCGGCACTGGTCGA
>JALDYH010000014.1:0-50114 GCA_032154175.1 Sphingopyxis sp.
GGCGCGCGGACGCGCCGACTCCAAAGTCTGCCCTTGATTGCTTCGCATCGCCGCGCGACCGGGAGAGGTCGACGCGCAGCGATGCGAAGTCCCCCTTAGAACTTGTACCGGACGCCGATACCGTAGGTGCGCGGATCATTGTAAATAACCGGAGCAAGGTTCGGCAACGCGCGCTGCGCGTAGGTCACGAAAAGCTCATTCGTGAGATTCTTGCCGTAAATGTAGATTTCCGGACCGTCCTCGCCAATCGTGAAGCTCAAGCGCGCGTCGAGACGACTCCAGCCGCCCGTGCTGAGCATCGACTCGTTCCCTGCGGAAAAGAAGTTGTTCGATTCCCACGAGTAACCCACATTAGCCGACAACTCGCCCGCGTCGGCGACCTGAGTGCGATAATCAAGCGATAGCCCGCCCGACCATTTCGGAGCCTGGTTGAGACGGTTTCCGCTGCGGTTCGCCTGCGGCAAGGCGCCGGGCGCGGTGACGCAAAGCGGGTCGCCCGCTTGCGGTACCGCGGCGCTTAGCGTCTCGCAGAAGTCCTTATACTTCGCGTCGCTGTAGGTAACTTGCCCCGACAAGGTCAGACCTTCGATCGGTGTCACCGAGAGATTGGCCTCGAACCCCTTCACCGTCGCGTTCGCGGCGTTCTGGATGCCGATGACCCCGACGCCGATGACCTGACGGACTTGGAGATCCTTATAGTCATAGTAGAAACCGGCGACGTTCAGCGTGACGCGGCGATCGAGGAACTGCGACTTGACGCCGGCTTCATAAGCCCACAGCGTCTCGGCATCGAAAGTATTCGCGGTGGTCGAGGCCGCACCGGGGAGCCCGGCGAAACCCGGCGCCTGATAACCCTGGCTCGCCTTTGCATAGACAAGGATATCATCGGTCGCCTTGAAGTTCACACCGACGCTCGGGATGAGCTTTTCATCCTTGATCTTGCCCTGGATGAAGGTCGTCGATCCGATCGGGCGATAGTCGATCGAAAAGTCGCGGCTTTCGCTGTTGTACCGCAGGCCGCCAACGAGGGTCAGCTGCTCGGTGAGATCGAATTCCATCTGCCCGAACAGCGCCCACGCCTTGAGATCGCTGATCGTGCGCGGATTGGCGGTGAAGGGCAATGCGGGATTGCGCGCGCCGAGTTCGTTGAACGCGTCCTCGCTGAAGTAATTGCCGCCGAGCGTGGCGCGGAAGCGATCGAAATCGAGAACCGCACGCAATTCCTGGTTGAAACTCTTGTTGCGCCCTCGGTTCTCGGACATCAACGCGGCGACAGCGCTGCCATCCGTATCGAAGGCGGTGCGGACCTTGAGCGTGCGATAACTGGTGATCGATGTCAGCTGGACATTGTCGCTCGCGGCCACGTTCATTGTGAGCGAGACGCCGTCGGAACGCGTGCGGTCGCCGATCTGGTCTGCGGTCAGCTGATCCCCCTGCACGCGGTACGGGGCACCGATCGGGATGACGGTCGTGCCCGTCGGAAAGTTATAGGGGTTGCGCGTCACCGTGACGCCATCGATTGCGGACCAGTCGCCCGACAGGGTCGCATCGAAATCGCTGCCTGGCGATTCATAGTGCAGTTTCCCGCGGATCGTGCCGGCTTCCTTGTTGTCGATTCGCCGATTGAGCAGCGTGTTCACCGAGAAACCGTCGCGGCGCTCGTAGCTTCCCGAGACGCCGACTGAAAAACCGCCGCCGAGGGGACCACTGAGCGAACCGCGAATGCGCAGTTCGTCATAATTGCCGTAGCTGAGGTCGACACCGCCGCGCAGCACGTCGTCGGGCGTGCGGGTGATGATGTTGATGGCGCCGGCGGTGGCGTTGCGGCCATAGAGCGTGCCCTGGGGCCCGCGAAGAACTTCGATGCGCTCAACGTCGTCGAGTGCGAAGAAGGCCGCATCGGGACGCGGGAGGTAAACGCCATCCAGATAGATCGCAGTGGCCTGACCGCTGCCGATCGGATTGGGAAGCCCGGCAACGCCGCGTATTGCAATGACGTTGCTGCTATTGATGCCGCCGGTGCCGCTGATGCTAAGCCCCGGGATATTGCCGACGAGATCCTCGACATCGCTAACACCTTTGCGCGCGAGATCTTCGCTGCCAAGCGCCGAAATCGCGATCGGAACATCCTGCAGGCGCTCCGCGCGGCGCTGCGCCGTGACTATGATTTCGCCCCCGGGGGCCACTTCGTCGGCGGTCTGCGCGGCGGCTTCGGTTGCCGTGTCTTGCGCATGAGCGGGTGCCGCGGCGAGCAGCAAAGCCGTCAGCGAAGTTCCACCCGCGAGCGCGAAGCGCCGCAACTGCGTGCCTGTAGTCATCTCAATCCTCCCAGATCGTATTTTTTCAGGGTTTCGGCGACCGCTACCCCATCACACCAAATCGGTGACGACTCATTAGTAGAATTGTCATCAAATTCCAATATAGAATTTTGCACGGATGGCATCCAGAGGTTCTTATGTGAAAACTGCTGCTATCCTGTCATGTAGGCGCGCCATTCGGCCCCGACTTCGCTCCTAATTGGAATCAGAAGTCATTGCTTGGAAGCGTCCGGTCGCAAAAAATGCGGCGTCGGTGCGCCGTTCCCATGGCCCGGGGAGCGCGACCGGTTGGCGTATCGCCACAACAAAATGCTCGCCAGCCTGGCCCCTGCCCTGCCCGGTTACCATTTATAACCGAGAGTAAGCCCAAAGGTCCTCGGATCGCTGAACTGCCCTCCAAGTCCATTGCCCGTTGTCGTATTGCCCGAATTGATGAAGACCGGGACGACCTTGTCGGTGACGTTGTTCATCCAAAGCGAGGCCTTGATGCCGTTCGCAAGCGCATAGGAAATCGACAAATCGACATTGGTGAAGGGGCGGATCGTTGTCTCGGGCACGTTGAAGAGCGAAAGATAGTATTTGCCGGTCGATGTCGACTGGACGTGGAAGGCGAGATCGCCATTGCCGACCGGCACGCTGTAGTCGGCCGCGAGGGCAATGCGATAGCGTGGCGACCGGGTAAGTTCGTTCCCTGAGAGATTCTGGACACCAAGATAGGGGTAGTTGGGATTGGCGGAGGAGAATTCGTTGAGCTTCGAGCGGAGCAGCACGGCATTGGCGCTGAGCTGCAAGCCGGTCGCTACCTGAGCGTTCAAATCGAGCTGGCCGCCGTAGACAGTCGACCGGGCCGCATTCTTGGTTTCGATGCCGAATCCGCTCAAAACGCTGAGTTGCATGTCGGCATATTTATAGTGGAAACCGCTGAGGTTAGCGCGGAGCCGTCCGTCAAGCAGGGTCGCCTTGATCCCGCCCTCGAAATCATTGAGCTTCTCGGGGCTGACGGGACCATTATAGTCGGCAAGACCGAAGGCGCCGCTCTTGAAGCCCTTGGCGTAAGTCGCGTAGGCCATAATCGTTGGCGTGAACTGATATTGAAGCGTGACGCGCGGGGTAAAGCCGGCCCAGGCCTTTGAGCGCTCGGGTTGATAGAGCGTATCCGGCACCTCATAGGACCAGATGTCCGCAAAGACCGGAAGCGGCGTGCCAGGAACAAAAAGGCCCTGGAGTCCGCGCCGGACCGTTTTGCGTTCCCACGAATAGCGGCCGCCCAGCGTGATCTGGAAGCTATCGGCGACATCCTGAGTAATCTGCCCGAAAATCGCATAGGCGCGGGTGTTCAGATGCGCGTCGCCGAAGCTCAGCGCGTTGAACTGTGTTGGTGGAGGCACGGGCAGGCCGCGGGCCAGGAACAGCGGAGCCAGCGGGAGGATAGTTGTTCCCGCGACATGGGTCTTGGAGAAGAGATTCTCATCAAAGGTGTAGAAGCCCAAAGTGAATTTCGTCGTGTCGAAGTCGCCGCTTAGTTGGAATTCCTGGCTGAACGTTTCCGACTTTTCGCGGCTCGCCCCGCCCACGGCCTGAACGTTGGTCGCGTCTGCATCGTTGATGAATTCATAGTCGGAGTCGCGGTAGCCCGATAACGACCGCAGAGACATATTGTCGGAGAGTTCGACGCGGATCGCCAGCGACCCGCCATAATTGCGCGCATAATTGCTCTGGCGGAAATCGCCACTGTTGTCGAATGGATCGGACGGCGCGATTCCGCCGGCGCTAATGACGGATGGCGGATTGGGTGTCGCCAGATTCTGAATCCAGCCGGTATAATGCGTGGCATATCCGGAATCGTCGCGCTTGTAGTAATCGGTGACGAGATCGACATGCACCGGTCCACTTTCCCAGCGGGCGCTGAAACGGGCGGCCTTGCTCTTCTGATCATTGAGATCTTCGCCCGTCAGGACCTGCTTCCCGAAGCCGCCCCGATCGACGACCTGCGCCGCAACGCGAAAACTCAGACCGTTCGCAACGGGGCCGCTGACGGCGATGTCCGTCTTGAATAATTCATGGTTTCCGATCGTCTGTGTGACATGGCCTGAAAAACTATCGGTCGGCGCCGCGGTGATCACGTTGATCGCACCGCCGGTGGCGTTGCGCCCATAAAGGGTCCCCTGTGGGCCTTGCACGATTTCGAGGCGCTCTATGTCATAAAGGCCGCCCATCTGCGCAGAGCCGCGGGCCACATAAGCGCCGTTTATGTGAAATGCGACGCGCGGGTCGGTACCAAGTGAATTGTCGTCTCCGCCTACGCCGCGGATGGACGTTTGCAGAATGCCAAGTCGCTGGGTGAAAACCACCTCGGGCTGACGCTGGCTTAGCTGGAGAACATCGGTGGTTGGCTGCTGTTCGAGTTTTTCGCCGGTGATAGCAGTGATCTGGAGAGGCGTTTTCTGAATGGATGTCGAGCGACGCTCCGCGGTGACAATGATGTCGGTGTCACCGACGAACGTCTCTTCCGACGCTGGCAACTGACTGTCCTGCGCGAGCGCGGAAACGCTGCCGCCGAACGACCCGGTGGCGGCTGCGGACAAAAACAGAATCGACTTGAGCTTCATGGAAATTCTCCTCCCTTAAATTTCGTGCGGCGCCCGATCGATGTCCTTGGCAGCTCTGCGGCCGCCTGGCCCTCCGGTCCACCGGGCGCTTTGGCGCGCCTCAACGAAAATGAGAGTTATCTCATAATGAGAGTTCCGTCAATTTTTTCAACTTTTTAGATTTTATATGCGTATTACAATGTATTAGATCATATTTGGGTATGAAGTTTGCCGCGTGGGCCGATATCAGCAGACAGTCTATCCTGCCGATGTGGCGATGATCTTTCCCGTCAGCGCAGACTGTGCTGGAGACCGCAAAATGACAGACCGTTAGCTGGCGGCGTTGGAGGAAAAGGGCGACGGCGCGCCCATTTCGTGGCCCTTCGCGTCAGGGTCGCCGAGGGACCGCCCCAGCGTAACCATGACATGGGAGCACAGCATCTGCCCGGCGAGGAACTCTGGCTCGTCGGCGAGCAACGCGCCACCGGAAAGCGCAAATACTGCCTGTCCAACTTATCAGCGGATGCCACCCCGAAGCAGCTCGCCGGAGCAAATAGGGCGCGCTGGGCCTGCGAGCAGGCCCATCAGCAACTCAAGAAAAAACCTGGGCTCGATCCTTTCGACGGACGGTCATGGACCGCCTGAACCGACATTGCTTGATTTCCATGATCGCCTTCGCCTTCGTGCAATCCCGCCGCCTCGAACAGGCCAAAGGAAAAAAAGATGCGCAGGCACGCCCCGCCCCAACCAACCCTGCCTGCCATCCGCCAGGCAATCCTCGCCGCTCTCGCCCAGCCACCTCCATCAAGATGTCCTCACCGCAGCAAATGTCTCGTCGCTAAAAATCTGCCAAAGTAGTGCTAGACGCAGGCGCTTGCGGTACCAATTGTTCAGATCTTGATTGGCTCGCGCTCTTGGCGCACCATCAGCGTTCCACCGGCGCCCTGCTCTGTCACGCCCTCTGCGACGTGAACGATCTTCACGATCTCGAGCAAATATTTGAACCCCACCTGTGCAATGACAAGGCTTTCCCCGACAAGTGGGCGTTGAGCGAGGTCATGGTGACCGAATTCGTTCGGATGGCTGTTGGCGTCGGCCGGAAGATCGGTCACGAGAAAGCGCACATATCAATCCTGACTAATCGAAGGGCCGGGTTCGGCCAGTGGCGACGCGCCGCGCCGAAGCGCTTTTTCGGCAAGCCAGATCCCGAGAACAGCAAGGGCCGGATTGAGTACCTGGACGAGGATGAGCAATGGCCCCGATATCTTGCCGAGCGCAAACAGCTTGACGCTGCCGAGCAGGATCACCGACGCAATGCTCCCCGCGGTCACAAGGATAGCGATGCCCCAGCGCGACATCCTGCCCGGTCCGAAGCAGGCATAAAAGACCCAAAGCGAGAGCGGTAGCTGGATGAGGAGCGCCGACAGTGCACCTGGATTATATGGTCCCGTCGCCCAGACTCCAAGGTGCGCTAACGCATTGGTGAAATGGATGCCGTAGACTGCCAACCCGACCAGCGGGTTGCGACGGCTCAACAGCGCACAGGCCAGACCGGCAAGCCAGATCGGCGGAACATTGATCGCGATGAAAAGGGCTTCGGGCAAGCCGCAGGCCGGATAGGGCGACATGCCCATCGCGGCGCAAAGCAGGTCGGGAAAGGCGAAATGCACGCCCTGCATACTGATTCCATATTCCTCGAATTGGTGGATCATATATGCGGCCGGCGCGAGCCATGCCAGCCAGGCGGGATCACGCCAGCGCGATACCGAACTGTCGCTGCGCAACACAGGCGTGAAAAAAAGGAGCAGCATTATCGTTGCCGACAGGCAAAGACCCACCCAGCTCCAGTTTCGGTCTGCCCAAGTCCATTCCATCATCGTCTTCCCTCCCTAAACGCTATTTGATTTTGTCAGCATTCGGTCGAATGCACTTTGGATCCCCGGGCTTGACCAGCATTGTCCCGACATTCTTCCCGGCGAACCGGACGACCACGACCTGCACGGGTCCGCTTTACCCGCTTGCGCTGAAGCGGGCAGCCCGGCGTCTCTGATCGTTGATATCCTCGCGCGACAGGAACTGCCTGCCGAACCCGCTCCGATCGACGAGCTGCGCGGCGATACGAACGCCGAGGCCGTCAACGACCGGCCCGCTTACCGCGCCATCGGTCTTGAAAAATTGGTGATCGCCGATTGTCTGCGTGACATGTCCGGAGAATTCGCCGGTCGGAGCCGCGGTGATGACATTGATCGCGCCGCCCGTGGCGTTGCGCCCGTAAAGGGCTCCCTGCGGCCCCTGCACAATCTCGAGGCACTCACTGTCGTAGAGGCCGCCCATCTGCGCCGAGCCGCGCGCGACATAGACACCATTGATATGAAAGGCGACGCGCGGATTGGTCCCGAGCGAATTATCGTCGCCGCCGACGCCCCGGATCGAGGTTTGCAGGATACAGAAACGCTGAGTGAACACAACCTCGGGCTGGCGCTGTCCCAACTGCAGGACATCGGTGCTCGGCTGCGGCTCGAGCTTCTCTCCGGTGATCGCGGTGATCTGTAACGGCGTATTCTGTATCGAGGTGGAGCAGCGCTCCGCGGTGACGATGATGTCGGCGCTGGCCGAGTTCGCTTCGCCGGCCGACGGCAGGGGTCCGGCTTGGGCCGACGCGGCAACTGCGCCGCCAAACGTCGCGGTGACAGTTGCGGACAGCAACAGAATGGATTTGAGCCTCATGGAAATCCTCCTCCCAGATGTCCCGGGTCGGCATCTCCGCCGCTCGGCCTGTCCGGTTCGCCATGGCATTCTTGCGCCCAACCTCAAAAATGAGGGATATCTCATTATGAGATCATCGTCAATTTTTCCGAACTCGCTGTTTACCGATGTTGTTCAATAGATTGAATGCCAGTCGGCGGCGGCGCCAACGAAAGACGAGGCAGGAAATGCAAGGGTCCCGCCTCGCCCTCCCCCTCAGCGGACGCTGATGTAAATTCGTCCGGCAGCCTTCCTCGAATCATAGAGGGCAAAGGCCTCCGACGTTTGCTCCATCGGGAAAGTCGCGCCGATTTCGGGCTTGAGCTTCCCCTCCTTGATCCACTCGCACATTTCGGCAAAGCGAACGCGCGCTCGGTCGAGCGGCATCCAATAGTCGGCCGCGGCCGGTGCGATGAGGCTGAGCGAGCCCTTCTGCTGCAAATAGGAAACGTCGATGTTGTCGGCGAACCATTCGGTCGCGACGCCATAGAGGACAATGCTCGCGCGAACGCGAACCGCGTTGGCGGCTTCCTTCCACCAGTTTCCGCCAAGGCCTTCATAGACGACTGCGGCGCCGCTCATGTCGACTGTGAAGCGGCGATCGGCCATCACCAGCGACCCGCCGACCAGTTCGCGGACCTTTTCGCTATAGCCTTCATATCCGACGATAACATGCTCGCAGCCCGACCGCTTGCAGGCTTCAACCTTCTCCGGACCCGAAACGACGCCGATCACGCGTACACCCCGCATGCGCAGGATCTGCGTCAGCGTCGTTCCGAGCGAACCGCCCGCGATTGTAACCACCGCCCATTCGCCGGCATCACCCGTGTAACAGTCCATCGCGAGATAATGTGCGGTGAGGCCCGTCGACTGGCATGCGAGCGCCTCGGCGTAGGTAACGCCCTCGGGAATGACAAAAGCGAAGTCCGCCTGGAGAACACATTCTTCGGCGAGCCCCCCGGTATAGGGCTTCTTCAGCTGCGCCGACATCCAGCAAATGCGGTCGCCGACCTTGATCATTGTTACTCCCGGTCCGACTTCGATAACTTCGCCGGCGCCTTCCTTGCCGGCGACAAATGGCGGCGTGCCCATTCCGGCGCCGTCATAAATCTTCCATTTGAACTCGCCGTTTTCGAAGAACTTCGTCTTCACGTCGCCGCGTCGGCCATAAACTTCCGAGCCGCTGATCGCGACCATGCCCATACGGACGCGCACTGTGCCTTGGGGAAGCGGTCCCGCGAAGCGTTCGGCGTCGACCAGCTTGTAATTTTCCGGCCCGCCATTGGCCATGAGCATCACTGCCTTCATTCTGATTCTCCTGTTCCGGCTTGGTTCAGCGCCGCGGCGCCACAATGTTCGACAAGATTCCGATCCCCTCGATCTCGACCTCGCAGCGATCGCCCGGGCGCAGGAACAACGGCGGTGTGCGGGCATAGCCGACGCCAGCAGGCGTACCCGCGGCGATCACGTCGCCCGGCTCCAGCGTCATCGCGGCCGAAAGGGTCCGAATGAGCGTGGCCGCATCGAAGATCATGTCGTCCGTATCGCTGTCCTGCATCAGTTCGCCATTGACCCGCGTCGTTATGCGCAGACCGGCCGCGCCGTCCGGAAGTTCGTCGGGTGTGACGAGCTCGGGGCCGAAGCCGCCCGTGGAGTCGAAATTCTTGCCGACAGTCCATTGGGTGGTCTTGCGCTGGTAATCGCGGACCGTGCCGTCGTTAAAGCAGGAATAGCCCGCGATATGATCGAGCGCGTCTGCGCCAACATTTCGCGCGGTGCGTCCGATCACGATCGCCAGTTCGGCTTCCCAGTCCAGCTTGTCCGAGATGGTAGGAAAGATCAGCGGCGCGCCCGATGCGGCGAGCGACGTCGCGCCGCGCAGGAAGACCGACGGATAGTCGGGAATCGGGTTGCCCCCTTCCTCGGCATGCTTGCGATAGTTGAGCCCGATGCAGATGATTTTGCCCGGCCGGGGGACCGGCGGGAGCAACGTCACGTCGCCGAGAGCAAGCTCCTCCGCACCCAGATGGGCGTCCCCGTTTACGGCCAGGTCGATCGCCGAGAGCGCGGTCGGATACACGGTCACCCGTTCGTCATTGCGAATGCCAACCTCGGCGTCGCCTCCTCGCGTGAATGTGATGATGCGCATCCTGGCTTCCTCAAAGCTTCTGTGGGGCGAAGGTGGAGGCATCGCCCCACCAGCGATCGGGCGGCACAGTCCAGCCGCCGACATTGAACTTTGCGTCGTCCCAGCGGATCGGCTCGTCCTCGATGTCGATCGTGTGATAATGGCCGGGCAGAAGTTCGACGCGGTGACCGTCGGGGTCGCGCAGATAGAGGAACCGCGCGAGCCCTGGCGAGAAATGGCGCGCGGGGCCGAATTCGACCTGCGCTTCGCGCCCCTGGCAGACAAGCAGATCGCATGTGTGCATCAGATGCGACGTCTCCGGCACCGTGTAGGCGACATGATGAAGGCGCGGTCCCTCGCGCTTGGCAAAGACGATATCGTGCGGATTGCCCTTGCGCTGGAGAAAGACCATCGCGAGTTCGCCGTCGTTGACCACATATTCTGACAGCCGAAACCCCATGCCATTGTAGAATTCGAGGCATTCGCGAACATTTGGCGTGACAATCTGGAAATGGTCGAGCCGAAGGGCACAGGCCCCCCGATACTGGTCGGCGCGAATGAACATTCGCTCGCGCGGTTCCATCGTCGCGCAGAATTCGAGCGGCGTTCCTGCGGGATCGGTCGTGTGAAGCGTACGCCCCTGAAAGGGGATGTCGACCCAAGCCGTCGGAAATCCGGCAGCCGCAAAATGCGTTTCGAGGAGCTCGAGATCCTCTTCGGTCAGAACGCGCATACCGACCCGCTCGGTCATCGGCTCCCCTCGTTTGAGGACGAGGCTATGATGACAGGCTTCCTCGATCCCGCGCAACCAGAGCGTGTTCTCGTCTTCGTCGCTCACAATAAGTCCGAGCACGCCGCAATAGAAAGCCCGGCTCGCCTCGAGGTCGCTGACCCGCTGGACAAGATGGCTCGAACGGGTGATCAGGAATGGCGGCTTATACACGGGCTGAGGAAGCTTCATGAGGTAACTCCGGATTGACGGGTCGGGTGTGCGGCGTGATGATCCGGTAGGCCGGAATAGAGTCCGAATCCCGTCGGCTTCGTAAACCTGAGAGGTATCTCATAAATAAAAATCGGTCAATGAAGCTGGTGGGTCGGGGGCCAATCAGCTTCGCTCGATAGCCGTCGGTGATCGAGGCCCGACGCCTTTAGATGAACATCTCGGGCTCGAGCCCAAGCAGCACCTTGCCGTGGGCCTCGGTGGCAGCATCCGGGTCGAATCCCGGATGAATGCTGATCATCGTGATATCGCGGTAGAGCATCTGCAGAAGCGATGTGCTCTTGAAGCTGTGCGCTCCCGATCCGAGCGTCGCCTGGGTGATGATGTCCCGGCATTCCTCGACTATGAGCGCGGCGCGCGCGTTCAGCGCGATGCGTTCGTCGGGACCATAGGTTTGGCGGGCGTCGCCGGTAAGGACCGACCGGATGAAGGCATCGAAAATGTCCTCGACGAGCCGGGTGCGAGCCGACAGCCGGCCTACACGCATCTGGATAGCGGCCTTTTGCGCAGACACCTTGCCGCTGTTCGTATTGACGCGGTCGCGGTTGACACGAACCAGCTCATCCACGGCGGCCCTCACCGCCCCTACAAAGAGCGGGAGCATATAGCCATTCGTCATCAGCATCATGGGCCGGCTGTAAAGCAGGTTGCCTGGATAGAGCCCCGCACCGGAACCGCCCCCACCGATAATTTGCGGCCAGGGTATCACCTGCCCCTCGGGGATATCCACGCCCTTCACCAGAAAGTCGAAACTGCCCGTGGCGCGCATGCCCTCGACATACCAGCTGTCGAGACGCTCGATCGCAGATTGCGGCACGACGAAAGCCATCGGCTTCACATTGCCTGCTTCGTCAGGCGCGCGCGCCGTGCAGATGATATAGTCCGCATGTTTGGAGCCAGACGACCACAGACACTTGCCCGACGCAATATACCCACCCGGGACCGGCTCCAGTTGCAGCGTCGGGGCGATAGCACTTGCGAGAAGGGGCACCTGCCCTCCCGCGAAGACCCGATCCTGCACGTCCGAAGGAAGCTGGCAGGCGATCCAGGGTGTCCCGATGTAGAAGCCAAGGACCCAACCTACCGACGGACATGCCCCGGAAACGATTCGGACAACCTCGGACGCCGTGTCGAGGTCGAGTTCAAACCCTCCCCGGCTCTCCGGTACGAGGATCTTCTGGAAACCGTAGAAGCGGATCATGCCGACGATGTCGTCCGGAAGTGAATCGCTCCGATCAATCTCTTGAAAGCGTGCCGCCACATCACGCGCGAAGGTGCGGGCATCTTCCAGTACTGCGGCGGCTTTCGTCGTCGACGGTGCGGCAAGGGTGGAACTGGCCAGCGGCTGCCTCATCACGATACTCTCCCATGTTTGCTAAGACCGTTCCGCCCGTTGCCCGGGTCGGCCTACTCATCTAAGTCAAATTTGAATTTAAATTCTGCCACACGTTTCCCGAGGCGTCAAGAGCCCGGTTTGGCTTCTTGATAGATGCACGCATCAGGAGACGGCCCTGTGTCGGAAATCGCCCCCACCGGCCGACGAGCGGGGCGCCGTACTTTCCGCGGCCTTCCGAAAAAAAGTCGGGCTGGCAAAAGCGGAGGCCTTACGTCTATGGTTGCGTGACGCCCTTTCAATCCGGTCAAGGACCTGCCGCTCCAATATGACGAACCGAACGCTGCACCAGCTATCGCAGAAAAAATTGGGAAAGGCAGACCGGACCCGCGCCCGACTCACCGATGCGGCGCTCCGGGTCATGTCGGAGCGGGGGATCAACGCAGCGTCGGTGAGCGAGATCGCCGCTGCCGCGGACGTCGCAAACGGCACCTTCTATATCTATTTCCGCGACAAGGCGGAGATCGTCGCGGTCGTATGCGAAGCCGTGACGCTGGCAATGCATAACGAAATGAGCGGGAAGCGACTGGCTCTCGAGGACGGCGCGGCGCGGGTCGCATTCGGCACGCAGCAATTCATCGAGATCGCGGCGGCCGAGCCGGTCTGGGGTCGCCTGCTCATATGGGCCTTCACCGAATATGACGGCTTCAAGGATATTTTTTCGCGATATATGCGACTCGACGTGTCACTTGGCGTCGAACAGGGTCGGTTTCCCGAACCCATCGATGAATATGCGATCGACTGTCATCTGGCCATCCTGCGCGCAGGGATATTGTCGCGTCTCGAAGGCGCCGGACCCGACGTGTCCGCCCGCGCCGCGGAGTATCAGCTGCGCATATTCGGCATGTCGATCGCGGAGGCGCATAAGGTCCGCCTTTCGAACGAAGCAAAATTATAGGCGGGCGCGCCGGGGCGCGCGGCATGCGCACGCACCCGGCCGGCCGACATCAGATCTTCATCGGTTCCCGCACGCGGCGCGCCATCAGCGTGCCCCCGGCCCCCTCTTCGGTGACGCCTTTCGCCACATGGACGACCTTCACGATCTCGAGCAGATATTTGAAGCCATCGTGCGCGATCACGAGACTCTCCCCGGCAAGTGGCCGGTGGGCGAACTCATGATGGCCGAGCTCGTTGGGATGGCTGCCCGCTTCGGCCGGCAGATCGGTTACCAGAAATTGCATGATTAATCCCTTGTCAGGTGTTGGAGGAAATTTCGCTTGGCGCTGCCGCCTTGCGCAGGACGAACTTTTCGAGTGCCCAGAGCAACGTCACCATGATGACCGGGTTCGCGAACTGCGCAGCGAGCAGCATCGTGGCGCTGATATGCCCGAGAGCGAACGCCTTCACGCTGTCTAGAAGAATGACGCTTGCGACGATTCCGGTCGCGATCAGCACAATGGAGCCCGTAGATACCGAGACCGACAAGGAAATGCCGCCGACTCAGGCTCGCGCAGGCCATACCCGCGAGCCAGATTATTGGCATATTGATCGAAATGTACAGCGATTCCGGCAGCGCGCAGCCGCGATGGGGTGGCATGCTCATGGAAGCGCAGAGTACGTCCGGAAAGGCGAAATGCACGCCCTCAAAGCTGATGCCATATTCCTCGAACTGGTGGATCGCATATGCAGTCGGAGCAAGCCAGGCGAGCCATTTGGGGGGCACGCCAGCGAGATATCGCCCTGTTGCCCCGAAGAAGGTCCGTGAAGAGCAAAAGCAGCAGGACGGACATGGACAGGCCTGCACCCACCCATGGCCAGTTGAGATCGGCCCAACCGAAGTCCATATCCTCTCCTCTCTTTCATCCGGTCCGCCAACGCCCGGCTTGCGGCCGCGTCTGCGCCCGGCCCCGTCGCAACAGCGTCTCAGAGCCCGTGGCCCCTGCTCCTCGGCACAAGGCAGCCGCGCGCGCATCAACCTGCCTTTCAGCTCAGCGATATCATGATTTTTCCGCTCGCCCCTCGCGCGTCATAGAGCGCGAAAGCGTCCGCGGTTTGCTCCAGAGGAAAGACGGGGCCGATCTCGGGCTTCAGCTTGCCCTCGCCAATCCAGCGGCACATCTCGTCGAAGCGCGAATGTGAACGCTTCGGCGGCATGATATAGTCGGCTGCAGCGGGTGCGATCAGACTCAACGAGCCCTTCTGCTGCAGGTAGGACACATCGATATCCGTTGCGAACCATTCGGAGGCGACGCCAAAAAGGACCACCGTTCCACGAACGCGGAGCGAATTTGCCGCCTCGCGCCACCAGCCTCCTCCAAGGCCCTCGTAAATGACCGAGGCTCCGCTGGCGTCGACGGTAAATCGCCGGTCGGCCATAACGAGAGAACCTCCGACGAGATCGCGTATCTTGTCACTATAATTGTCATAGCCGACAATCACATGCTCGCATCCGGCGCGCTCGCATGCATCGACCTTCGCATCGCTCGACACGACACCGATCACGCGCACCCCCTGGTTGCGGAGAATTTGAGTCAGCGTCGTACCGAGCGATCCTCCCGCGATCGTGACGACGGCCCAGTCACCGGCCTGGCCGGGAAAGCAGTCGGTTCCGAGATAATGGGCGGTCAGTCCGGTTGAGGTCAACGCCAGGGCCTCGGCATCGGTCACGCCTTCGGGAATCTTGAACGTCAGGTCGCCATGGAGAACACATTCCTCGGCGAGCGCGCCGGTGTAGGGCTTCATGAGCTGAGCCGACATCCAGCAGACGCGGTCGCCAACGGCAAGGTGCGCCACCCCGGGACCGGTTTCGGTAACGACGCCTGCCCCTTCCTTGCCAGCAACAAAAGGCGGCTTGCCCATTCCTGCACCGTCGTAGAATCGCGACTTATACTCGCCATCTTCGAAATATCGGACTGCGACATCGCCTCGACGCCCATAAACCTCGGCCCCGCTGACAGCGGCGGTGGAGACTTTCACTCGTATCGTTCCGTCGGGTAGCGGACCCTTGAATGGCTCGACTTCGACGAGCTTGTAATGTTCCGGCCCGCCATTGGCCATCAGCATGACTGCCTTCATTGTTATTCTCCTGGTTCGACATCAGGTGCCAGCCGGCTTCCGCGCCGCCGCGCCTTCCTCACTGAATTTTCCCGGGTTCAATGCCGGGCGTCGCCTTCTGCGGCGCTTGGCCAGCGGTCTTGGCCGCAGAAAACGGTTGGTGTCACGCTTCGCCCCACATCACCATTTGTAACCGATGGTGACGCCGTAGGTACGCGGCGGGCCATAGGAGAGATTGAGCGGGTTACCGGTTCCGAAGTTGCCGGGCGAGACTCCGATCAGCGCCCTGCGATCGCTGAAATTGTTCGACCAGAGCGAGGCACTGAATCCATTGTCCATCGCATATTGGATCGAAGCGTCGAGAAGGACGACGGGAGGAGCCGCCAGCTCGGGAATGTTGAAGACCGAAGTGTGGAAGCTGTCGGTGAAGGTCGATTGCACACGCAGGCTCAGTTCGCCATCGCCGACGCGCTTGCTATAGTCCCCGGCAAGCGAGATTTTGAACCGCGGCGCATTCGGAAGATCGGCACCGGCAAGATCGATCGCCGGGGTTAGCGGGGGCAAACCCGAATCCGTTGTGCTGAATTCGTCGAACGTGCTTTTCACGTAGAGGCCATCCAGCGTGAACCGGAGGTTGTCGCTCGGCTGCATCTGGAGTTCGAGCTGGACGCCATAGGATGTCGCGTCCGCCGCATTCACCGTAGCAACGAATGACAGCGGCGGCGGTCCAGGCAGGACGATGCCCCGGCTGACCTGCAGGTCGGTATAGTCGTAATAGAAAGCGCTCAGATTGGCGCGAAGCGTACCATCGAGCCAAGTCGACTTGATGCCGCCTTCGATATCCTTGATGGTTTCCGGGTTGACCGGTGCGAGCAGGTCCTGGGCATTATAGGCGCCGCTCTTGAAGCCCTCGAGGTAGCTCGCATAGATCATCACGTCCGGGGAGAAATTATATTGCAGCGTGACGCTCGGCGTGAACTTCTTCCAAGATTGCTTGAGCTCCGGCTGATAAAGGCTGTCCGGCACTTCGTAGGTCTGGCCGAAATCGGTGACGACCGGAACCGGCGTGCCCGGGACGAGAAGTCCCTGCCGGCCTCTCCGCGCCTTTCGCGTTTCCCAGGTATAGCGCCCGCCGAGGATGATCTTGAAGTCGTCGGTAATATTCTGGGTCAGTGTCCCGTAGAGCGCATAGGCTCGCCCGGGAAGCTTCGCACCGATATAGGCCGCGGGGCGGTACACGCCGGCGACGGCACGGTTGATGTAGACTGCGGTTTCAAGCTTCTCGTCGAAACCGAAAGCGCCAAGGGTGAACTGGGTGCTCCCGAACTCCCCGTTGAGCTGGAATTCCTGGCTGAAGGTCTCCGAATGCTCTCGGCTGGTACCGACCGTGAAGAGAATGTTCGTGTTGTCGCCATCGGCATATTGCAGGAGGTCGCTTTTGCGATATCCCGAAAGCGACTGGAACGTCAGCTCGTCCGATAACTCGTATTTCACATTGAGCGCCCCGCCATAGGTGCGTATTTTGAAATACGGCAACACATCCGAGCTGGTTTCGCGCGCGCCCGTCGGCACGATCGTGGTCGGAGTGAGGAATGGCGGCGCCGGCTGCGTAGGGGTACGGCGGATGAAGCCCGCATAATAGGCCGAAAAGGCGCGGTCGCGGCGATGATAGAAGTCGCCGCTCAGGTCGACCTCGAGCGGGCCATGGTCCCACCGAAGTCGAGCCCGGACAGCCTTGCTCTTATGATCGTCGATATCCTTGTCGAACAGCACTGCCCGTCCAAATCCGTCGCGATTGATGATTTCCGTCGCGACGCGCAACGCAACCTCTTCACCCAGCGGCACATTGATCGCCGCGTCGGTCTTGAACAGGCCGTAGTTTCCGATTGTCTGGCGGACATAGCCCGAGAAATCCTTGGTCGGCGCGCGGGTGATCACATTGATGGCGCCCGCAGTGGCGTTGCGACCATAAAGTGTTCCCTGCGGACCCTGAACGACCTCGACGCGGTCCACATCATACAGCCCGCTGACCTGAGCCGCCCCGCGGGAGATGTAGACGCCATCGACATGGAATGCGACGCGCGGGTCGGAGCCGAGCGTCAGGTCCGTGCCGCCGACCCCTCGGATTGCGGCTTGAAGGACACCGAAGCGCTGCGTCAGCACCAGCGCCGGAATTCTTTGGCCAAGTTGGAGCGTGTCCGTCAGCGGCTGACGCTCGAGCGCGGCGCCGCTGATCGCGGTGACCGCGAGCGGCGTGTCCTGCAGCCTAGTTTCGCGGCGCTGCGCCGTGACGATAATCTCTTCGATGGTCACATGGCCGGCGTCGCCATGCTCACTCCCGGGTTCGGCCGCGGGCGTCTGCGCGCCCGCTGTTGCCGAAGAAAACGCCAGTGCTGCGAACGCCGTCGTGGACAAAAATTTCTTCACGATACTCCCCTCCTTTTTCCCGTGAATATGAGTTGCCGCAATCGTCGTCCGGAGGCGCGCCGCGAATTCTAATCTCAAATTCGAATTTGAAACTGACATATGAATCCGAAATCGTCAAGGGGTCCGGGCGAGCTTTTCCCGACAGGCGAATTGTCGCCGATACCGAGGAGATTCGAAGCTTTGCGTGACCTCATCTTCGCCGCGCATCGTCGCAGCGCGGGGCCGGGTTGCCGGGAACGTACCGCGAGTGGCCCGCCGGTGGATATCGCACCGACTCGCCCCGCCCTTAATATAGCCGCGATCCTGTCGCCTTCGCCCTCGGGCAGCAGGTCGTTAAACGCGAATCAAAGCCGGCTCTCCGCGCTGATGCGTAACCGGGAAGGATGATGGTTCGAAGCAAAGTCGAACGGATCGGCCAGGCAGAAGCCGGGAAAATTCCGGGTGCCAGGCGCACCGGTGGTGCGTCATGTTGTTATAGGTCGGAGGTTCGAATGCCTCCGCTGCATTTGCATATTGTTCCCGCGCGCAGCGGCGCCGAAGGCTGCGGACAGACGCCGCAGCCTTCGGGACCCGGCTAACTACCGAAGAAGGACTTGCGCACGTTGCCCAGGAATTTTCCATAGTCTTGGCCGGCGTTCGCGATCACAAGTTGCTGGCCGATTCCGACGCCTGCGAACATCAGCAGAAACGCGAACAGGAAGTCGCGCGCCCTCACCATCTTGTTCTTCAACATGTACCGGATTGTGATGACCGAAACTGGAGCAAGCAGGAAAATCGACGTCGCGAGGCCCGGCGTGTAGGGATAGGGCATGTCGTACACCCAGATACCCGAGCCATGCCCGATCAATTCCACAAAGCCGAGGATCATAGGAACGAGGGCGAGGAAAACCGGTCGACGCATGAACAGCGGCGGAATGGACATCACGAGCACGGTGATCGCGAGAACCATCTCGCCGAAATGGGGATTGGTCAGCTCGAAGCCCAGCTTGTGGTGCACAAGCTCGGTAAAGCCTCCCGGAAAATGCAGTTCCTCGAATATGTGACAGCAGACGAAGAAGAACTGCAGACCGACCATACGCTGCACGAAGGGCATTTTCGACCAGTTCACCAGAACATAGATCAGAACGCCAACGCTGATGACGCTGACGATCGCGACGGCATTATTGATGAAGAAATCCATTATTTTTTCCCCTCTCCCGGACGCTCGAGGCTCGGTGCGTCAGACATGGAAAAAGCGTCATATCCAAATTCCAATTTGACTTCAAGAGTTGCGCCGTTCAAAGTCCTGTTCCGACCTGGTGAAGACTTGCAACCAGCGGGAACCGGCTGAAATCTTTGCCATGGTTCACGCGGTAGGATATGCCGCTGGTTCGGGCTTACGGGACAGCCGCCCGGCTCACGGCTACAAAAGGGGTAGAATCCAAACGCCGTTATGACTGATACTTATGAAATGGTACGAGCAATGGCTCCCGTATCCCGTCGTAAACGCGCGAACTCGGCGAAAGATCGGGGACGCGTCGATACGCGGTCGAAGTTGATTGAAACCGCGGGCGTGATGTTCGCGGAATATGGTTTCAACGGCGCGACAGCCAAGGACATCGCCAAACTTGCCGACACCAACGCGGCATCGGTGAACTATCATTTTGGCGGGATCGAGGGGCTGTACGAGGAGGTACTTCTCCACGCGCGGCGGCGGTTTATCGACGACCAGCAACTGATCGAGGCGCTGGCGGCAAACGACGACCCGGTCGAACGACTCCGCAATTTCTACGCCTTCGTCATCAAGAAGGTTCTCACCCCGGCATCGTCATGGAACATACGGATCATCATCCGTGAGTTTGTTTCTCCATCCTATGCGCTGGAGAAGCTGCTCGATCAGGATGGCCAGCCTCGCGTGAGCTTCCTCGCGCTGATCGGCAGTCTCGTCGATCTGCCGCCGGGCCACCCGTTGTTCGCACGCGTCATGTTCAATGTTTCGACGCCGTGCCTGATGCTTCTTCTCGCCGATCAGCGAGTCATCAACCAGATGTTCCCGGGCCTGCTCGAGGGCCCTCGCGGCGAGGAAGCGCTTGCCGACCATTTGACGCAATTCGCGCTTGCCGGGATCCAGGCTGTCATGGCCGGTCATGGAAAGGCGAAAGCTCAGGCCAAGAAGCCTGCGAAGCGCGCATCCTGACCTGCTTTGTCGGCGCAGCCGTCCTCGCGGGGTCGAGCACGATCGCGTCGCCCGAACTTTTCGGGTCCATGAGCTGAAGGCCGGTCTCTCACCCCTTGACGCCGACGCATAGCTATGTTTTAAATTCAAATTAGAAAATGAAACCACCTTCTGCAATCGCGCTTCCACCGTGTTCGTGTTGCGGAAGGTTCTCGTCGCAACGAACGACAATGGAGGAATGAGGATGGCTGACAGCAATACGGGCAAATATCGCCTGCCCTTCGTGAAGACCGAGGCCGACGTCAATGCCCAGAAGCAATTGACCGCCGAACAAAAGGCGCTCGGCATCTCAAATCTCAAGAAGGTCCCACTCACAGACGGCTATGCGCTGATGGGCGGAGATCCGGAAGCGCAGGCGCTCGTTTCGATGTTCGAGAATTCGCTCCAGCACCTGCTCGTTCCCGACATGCAGGCAAATCCCGGCAGCCCGATGAATCTCATCACGATTCGCACCGCGCAGCGGTACAAGGTCGAATGGATGCTCGGCCTCATGACCCGTATTACCGAAGCGAGCATCCCGACGCTCGGCGTGAAGGACTTCCGGGCCGGCAATCTCGGCATGATGGACCAGCCCGATTCCGCAATCTGGACGGCTGAACAAAGCCTTTCGCTCCGCTTTGCTGATGCGCTTATCGATCGAGCCATGACAGACGGCATCATGGCCGAAGCTCGCAAGACATGGGGCGAACAGCGCACCATCAGGCTCATCCTGTGGTGCGGTTTCGTTCAGCACTGGACAATGATCATTGACGCGGGGGGGCTGAAATGGGTGCCGGGCTCGTCGTCCGCACTCGAACGTGGCATCAATCCCGCAATGATCACCAACATGCTTCGACCGAAGGTCGCCAAGACGTGGGACGGCCTGATGAGCGTGTGGTCCAGTCTGCAGCCGCCCAAACCGCTGGCCGAATGAGGGGAGCGGGTCGCGATACGCCCGCCCCGGTTTGGGACCAGGCTCGGCGCTGCTTTCAGTCGCCGGCCCCCAGCAGCAGGAAGAACAGAAATGCAAGCTCATACCATGATTCCGACGAGACGGGCCCTGCTAGGCGTTCTCGCCACGGCCTCCGCCTTTGCTGGCGTGACCGCGCTCAGCCTCGTGCCCGCGCACGCGGCAGCGCCACCCGCGTGGAACCGCTGCCTGCGTAAAGTCGAACGGCTGCGCGCGGCTTGCCGGGGCGCGCGCTCGCGATACACGGAAGCCCTCGCACGAGCCGAGGCCGGTCGACCATCGCTCGATTGCATACATTGGGACGAGTTTCTTTTCGCCGACCGACACTATGTCTCCCAACATCTCGATGTCGAGGCTGAATGGGCTCATTTTCAGTCGGCGTCGGTGGAACTCGACGCCGATGTCGCGAAGCAGGCAGGCACCCGCTTCCGCAAAGCCCTCGACTCGGTGACCGATTATCGCGCAGCCGAAGAACGCAATGAAAAGGCTGCCGGCTTCACAAAGGCAAGGTATCGCGCCGCAAACCTTGAAACACGTTTGCATGACGCCGAGTGTGAGCTGGTGCGCATGCCGGCACCGGACACCGAGGCGCTTCGCCGCAAGGTCGAATTGATGTTCGGTCCAACCGGCCGCGACGCGAGCACGAGGGCCCCGGCGCACTGGTGCGACGAATCGCTCGATGCCATTATCGCTGACGCCAATCGCCTTCTGGGTGCGCGTGCCGCCTAGCGGCAATGTGGCGTGAGGCAGGCCCAACGGTTGGCTTCACGTCCGCCGTTCGGCTGCGTCTCCTCTTTTCCCGGGCGCGGCTAGGACCGCTCCGAGCGCAGTTCGGGAAACTCCTCTTCGCGGAATTCCCGTGGCCCCTGCCCGGTCGCACCTGATTTTTCCATTTCGATCCGGCGAAGCTCGACGCGTCTGGTTATGCCGGAAATCGTCTTTGGCAATTCGGCGAATTCGATGCGCCGTATCCTCTTATAGGGTGCGAGCGCAGCACCAATATGCCGGAAAATGGAAAGCGCCGTCTCGCGCGT
Source organism: Sphingopyxis sp. (assembly GCA_032154175.1). Taxonomy (GTDB): domain Bacteria; phylum Pseudomonadota; class Alphaproteobacteria; order Sphingomonadales; family Sphingomonadaceae; genus Sphingopyxis. The sequence continues at coordinate 21,792 of JALDYH010000014.1, forward strand.
CGGCTCCATGCCATGCGCCAGCACGATGACCGCCTTGGGGATGGAAAGACGCAGGGGATCCGGAGTGGGGACGACCGCTGCCTCGGCGACGGCGCTGTGCTCGATCAACACGCTTTCCAGCTCGAAAGGACTGATCCGATAGTCGGATGATTTGAAAACATCGTCTGCTCGGTCGATGTAGGTATAATAGCCGTCGGCATCGCGGCTCGCCACGTCACCGGTGCGGTCATAGGGGCCGTCGACGGCTCGAACGCCTTCTCCGTCGGCATAGCCCGCCATCAGGCCAGCAGGTCATGGGTCGGAAAAATGGCCAACTCGCCCTCGTCCGCCGGCTTTCCGTCGGCATCGAGAAGCACGATGTCATATCCCGGCAGCGGCATTCCGACGGACCCCGGGCGAATTGTCTAGCCAGGGCAATTTGCAAGTTGAGCGGTCGTCTTCGTCTGTCCGTAACCGTCGCGGATCATAAGACCCCATGCCCGCCTCACCGTATCGATCACTTCCGGATTCGATGGTTCGCTCGCGCTGCATCGATTGTCGCTGACCATCCGGGTCCGACGCGAGTTCGTCGTCAAATCAGTCCAGGGCCCAATTGAATGTCTCCAGCACCGGCCATCTGAATTTTCTTCGCGCCGCGTGATACTCCCCGCGGAGCGCCTGAAGCATAAGCGCGCTTCGCGAAATTCCGCGGTGGCAGCCTTGGTACCGGTCCCGGTCTGCACCTGGCGTCAGCCCACATTCTCAGGCTCGCCAAGCTTTACCAGCATTTTCCCAAGATTCTTGCCATGGAACAGGTCGATCTGCGCCTGAACCGCATTCTCGATCCCATCATAGACGGTCTCGTTCACCTTGATCTTTCCGTCTGCGACCCATTGTCCCAGAATGCGATACGCGCGCTCCATCCGTGAGGGAGGCGAGAGATAGTCGAAAATGCTGCGCCCGAGCATGTCGACGCGTTTCAGCACGAGCTGGAAAATGTTGGCAGGCCCCTGGCCTGCGCCTCCATCGTAGGTCGTCGTATCGCCAACCTTGATGATCCGCCCATGAACATTGATCAGATCGATGGCGGCCTCAAGCTGAACCCCGCCCGCATAGTCGATGTAGACGTCGATGCCTTCGGGACATGCGGCGCGGATCGCGTCCCGGAGATCGGCGCGCTTGTAATTGAAGGCCGCGTCGAGTTTCAGTTCCGTTTCGAGCCACGCGACCTTTTCGTCGCTGCCCGTCGTACCGACGACCTTGCATCCGCTGAGCTTGGCGATTTGCGCCGCCATTGAACCCGTTGTGCCGGCGGCAGTCGATATCCACACGGTTTCCCCTGCGCGAACGCGCGCGCAGTCGGTGACATGAAAATAGGCCGTTGCGCCGTACAACGAGTGAACATGCAGGTGCGATTGGATGGGAGTCGCCGGTTCGTCGAGAATGCGAAGGTTGAACCCATCGGGTGCGCCCCCGTAGACCGCATATTCCCTCCAGCCGAAATTGTTGATGACGAACGAACCGGCGGCGACGTTCGGATTGCGCGATTCAACGACCTGGCCGATCGCCTGCCCTTCCATGACTTCGCCCAGCTGAAAGAGCTTGGCGGGAAGGTCGATGAGCGTCGTCGTCGCATTCATCAGCGTGCGCTGGCCGGCGTCGATGCTCATCCAGAGATTCTTGATCAGGATCTCATTGTCCGCCAGCGCGGGAAGCTCGACTTCGACGAGTTCGAAATTTTCCTGGGACAACGCGCCTTCCGGACGCGACTTTAAACGGACTTCCCGGCTCTTGACCATAAATTCTCCTATTGCTTGGCGAGAATGGAAAGGACGAACACCGCTTCGTCGGTGCCAATCATTCCGCCGCCATTTTCCTGAATTGCGAAGCGCGCACCTTCGACCTGTCGTGCTCCGCATTCGCCGCGAAGCTGACCGACCAGTTCAAAGAGCTGGCCAAGGCCCGTCGCGCCGAGAGGATGGCCCTTCGATTCAAGACCGCCCGATGGGTTGATCGGGATACGGCCACCAAGGCTTGTCTCGCCCCGGTCGGCGCAGATCCCCCCCTCACCCGTCGGGCAAAGGCCAAGATTCTCCGATTGCTTGATCTCGCCGAATGCCGCGGCATCATGTACCTCGGCCACCGACATGTCGTCCGGCCCCACTCCCGCATCGTCATAAAGCCGCGATGCCGCAACCGCTATCGCGCCGGGGCCGTCGGCCGGCAGATCGTCGCGCCCCGAACCTAGAACGCAGCCCAGCACCCGAACCGCGCGCGACCGGTCGATGCCATATTTACCGAGCGCGTCGCCAGTGCAGACGATCGCAGCAGCTGCGCCATCCGTTACCGGTGCGCACATCGGTACGGTCAGCGGATAAGCGAGCTGCCGGGCTGCAAGGATTTCCTCCACGGTGAATGGCATGCGAAAATGCGCGCGTTCGTTGTGCACCGAATGGCCGTGGTTCTTCGATGCGACCGCGGCAAGCTGCCGCATCGTCAGACCATAGTCTCGCATATGCGCCCTCGCCATATAGGCATAGGCTTCCATGAACACGCTTGATGGCGCATCGCCCGCGGCCGCGGGCGGGACGTCGAGCCCTTCGCTCTTCGCCGCCAGCGCATGTAGTGTCGAATCGGCGGCGGTTATGTCCCATCCGCTGTCGAAGACGCCAAGTATCTTCGCCTTGTCGGCGACGTTCATTTTCTCGGCGCCGACAGCAAGGGCAAGATCGCCGGCGCCCGAGCGGATAAAGTTGATCGCTTCCCAGAAGGCGGTCGATCCCGATGCGCAGGCATTTTCGATCGTCAGCATCGGTATGCCGTGGATCCCCATCGCCCTTAACGCGATCGGACCCGGAATGAAGGTCTGACCTTCGAGATACCCCTGCGTCGTCTGGGCGAAATAAGCGGCCTGGAGGTCCGAAACGGAGCAGCCCGCGTCCGCGAGGGCATCGGTGACGGCTGCCCGCGTCAGGTCCTTGACGGAGCGGTCGAACAACCGGCCAAAGCGGGTCATGCCGACGCCAACGATATAAATGTCGCTATTGCCGCGGCTCATTTCCCAGATCCCATAATTCGCTCTCCCGAAGCGTCCGCCACTCAGTACCGCCGTTCGAAAAACTGAGTCTTGCCGCCGGTCCGCTCTAGCCCGAAGGGGACCACCCATTCGATCGCGGGGCTGATCTTGAGTCGCGAGCGCATTGCGGTTTCGATCTCCGCGGCAAGGGCCGGCAGATCGGCTTCGGCGATGTCGGGTCCGGCCTCGACGCGAAGCTTGAGCGGCGGAACGACGCGCGGGGGCTGTTCGGTGAGCACGATACGAAATTCGCCCGTCACGCGCGGTGCGAAACTCGCGATCACCCCGTCGATAGCGGCAGGATAGACCATCACGCCCTTGATCTTGAGCATGTCGTCGGCGCGCCCGACCACCTTGTAACGAAAGCCCGCCTGACCGCAGGCACAGGGATCGGTCAGAACTTCGACGATATCGCCGAAGGTCTCGCGCATCCAGAGCATGCCTTCATGCTCGAGCGTCGTTTGAACCGCGAGACCGCGCGCGCCATCGACGAAGGGGATCGGCTCCAGCGTCGCTGGATCGACGAGTTCGAACAGATAATAATCCTCGGCGACATGGTGCATGCCCTGATAGTCTTCGCAGGCGCAGCTCAGCCCGAGGCTCCCGCCATGGTCGTAGAGCCGGGCTCCATATGCCTCTTCGATCCGCGCCCGCACTTCGGGGATGCCCGCTCCCGGTTCGCCTGCGCAGATGATCGTCTTGATCCCCAGGCTGCCGACCGGCTCGCCAAGGATTTCTGGCGCTTTTTCGATCAGATGTTCGACGAGCGACGGGGTTCCGAACAACACATTGGCGCGGAACTGCTTGATGAAGCGCAGCAGCCGCTCGGAGCCCCCTTCCGCACCGACGGGAAGCACGCAGGCACCGCTTTTCTGAAGGAATTCGACATAGGGTACACCCGCCATCCACATGCTGAGGCCAAAGGCGTGGACGATGCGGTCGCCGCGCCGGATGCCGGCGCGCCACGCGAGGCGTGCGAAAAGCTCACCGAACAGGTCGATGTCCTTCTGCGTATGCGGGTAAGGCGTCGGCTCGCCGGTCGTGCCCGACGTGGCCGCCATGAGGATGACATCTTCCAATGGCACGGCAATGGTTTTCTCGGCCATGTCCAGCGCGCTGCCGCACTCCTCGACGATACGTCGACGCTCCGCCTTGTCCATGACAGGCATCAACCGGCTGAATTCCTCGAGGCCGGAAAGGCGAGCGGGATCGAGTCCGGCCTTATCCATCCGCTCCTTCCAGAAGGGCTTGGCGGCGTAGAGCCGAACCAACAGGGCTTTCAGCCGCTCGAACTGCAGCGTGCGCAGAGCCGGCGTGCCAAACTGCGATTCCACGTCCGGATCGCGATAGAGGCTGTCCTTCGTCGTCTGTTCCAATGCTCGAACCTCAATTGTGCAAGATGTTGACGGCGGCCGCACAAAATTCATTGTGGATGTAGCCGCCGCTATTATGGGCAAGCCCGACCTTGGCGCTCGCGATTTGCCGGTCGCCGGCGCTGCCGCGAAGCTGTTTCACGATCTCGCAAATCTGCGAAAGGCCGCTCGCACCGATGACATGGCCCTTCGAGAGCAATCCGCCGCTGGTGTTGCAGACGATCTTGCCGCCGATGTCCGAGTGGCCTTCATCGATAAAACGTCCGCCCTCGCCGCGGGGGCAGAAACCAAGATCCTCGTAATGAACGATCTCGCCGGGCGCGAAACTATCGTGCAGTTCCGCAATATCGAGGTCTTCGGGTCCAAGTCCCGCCATCTCATAAGCTTGCCGCCCGGCCCGGATATCGGCGTCGAAAGAGACAAAATCCGCGGCATCGTCATAGACGCCCGAAGTGAGAACATTGGCTGCGACGAACACCGGTCGCGACGTGTACCGGCGCGCTGTTTCCTCGTCCATGAGCACGGCAGCCGCCGCGCCGTCGCCGCGGCCACAGCACATGAACAGCGTCAGCGGATCGCTGATCATGCGAGCGGCGAGAACCTCCTCGACGCTCACCGCATCGCGGAACTGGGCGATCGGATTGGCCGCGCCGAAGCGCCGGTTCTTCACGACCACCTTTGCGATCTGCTCGACGGTGACGCCATGTTGCGCCATCAAGCGGCGCGCCATCATCCCGTAGATGCCGGGGGCGGTCAGGCCGATATCGGGTTCGCGCTCGGGATTATGATCCGAGATCAGCGCAAGGATACTGCTCGAGTCCGCGACATTCATCTGCTCGAAGCCGAATGCCAGCCCGATGTCGGAAGCGCCGGACGCGATTTGATACCAGATGTCGCGAAAGGCGGCGGCGCCCGTTGCACACCCGCATTCGACGCGCTGGATGGGAATTCCGGTAATGCCGATTTCGCGCAGGACGACATGCGGCAGTGCGAAATATTGCCCTTTGGGTCCATTCCATTGCGCTGCGAAGGCTCCGGTCGCGACCTGGATCTGCTTATGTTCGACCGCCGCGTCACGAATTGCATTTACGCAGGCTTCGGCCGCGATGTCGGTGATCGACCGGCCGATGTGCTTGCCGAAACTGGTCTCGCCGATACCGACGATCGCGACGCGCCTCATGACAGCTCCTCCCCGCCCGCGGGGGCGAACATGTAGCAATAGATGTCGTCGCCATCCGGTTCGGTCCGAAGCCGGTCGAGGACGATGTCCATCCGCATGCCGATTTCGAGATATTCGGCGGCTGGCTGCGCAATGCGAATGAGGCCCATCAGCTTGATGCCTTCCGGGAGATCGAGAAATCCGATCGTGTAGGGCGCAGGCAGCACGGGCGGCCCGAGGTGAGTGGTCGTGAACGTGTGCAGCGTGCCGCTCCGGCTTAAAACATGGTCGCCGAGGTCCGAGCTGAAACAGACCGGGCAGACGCGTTTGCGCGGAAAAGCGATCTTCCCGCAATTGGCGCAGTGTTGCCCGACAAGGTCGAACCCCGCGTCGGTCCTGCGCATCAATTTGTCGTCCAGCAGCCGCATGACGCCGATCCTCTTCAGTTGGCGCGCCTCGCTCTCCTGCTGGCGCGCCCCTCGCTTAGATCACCACTTGGGGATCGTAATTCCTGCCGCTTCCCACATCTGCTTGAGCGCCGTGTCGTCGTGGGTCACACCCTTGTCGACCATGTAGCCGTACATCTCGGCGGCGAAGCCGCCGAAGAAATCCTCGGCGAGACGCGTCTTCAGCGGTTTGCGCATGATTTCGGTCATCATTCGGCGCCAGGCGCGCCGATCCTTGCCGCCGCGCATGAGTTCGGCTGCGATTTCCCACGCACGGTCGTAGACGCGGTCGCGCGAGACGACTTCGTTGACCATGCCCCAGTCCAGTGCCTGCTGCGACGTCACGGGGTTGCCCATCAGCATCGCGTAGTTCGCACGCTTGCTGCCCATGGTTTCCTGATAGGCGACATTGATCCCGTCACCCGAGACGAAGCCCATCCAGCGATGCACATCGATCATCACCGTGTCCTCGGTGCAGATCGCGAGATCGCACATCAGCGCCATTTCCATATGATAGCCCGGACCGTTGATCGCCGCGATCGTCGGAATCTTCATATCGTTCACGAGGAGGTCCTGGAGCGGCATGCCGTCGCCGACGAAATAGTCGAGACTCGCCTGACCGCGCTGTTCGTGTGTCGTCTCGTCCATGGCGGCATCGTGCGCGACGCCATAGGCGACCCAGAAGTCGCCGGTCCCGGTCAGGATAAGAACCTCGTTTTCGGGGTCGGCCGAGATAGCGCGGAGAGCGTCGGGAAGCGCCCGGTGGCTCGAGGCGCACCAGAGTACCGGTTTGTCCTGCGTGTGAAAGCGCGCCATGATCACGCCGTCGCGGCGCTCCATGTGCACATGATCCTTATATTTCTCCGAATATTCCTCGAAGGGCACGTGGGGTACGAACTTCATCCCGACGTCGCTCGCCAGCGGCATCACGTCCCAGCCAGATTTGCTCATCTCAACTCCTCTCCTCGGCTTCGAGGCCGATGTTGAACTTTCGACCGGCCGCTCCGCGGTCCAGCTCGATCATCGCGTCTGCGCGCGAAGGGCCTCAGCCCGTCGCCGAATCGACAATGTCAAAAATGGAATTAAATGACATTTTTTATCTTGGCAAGGCGAAGCTTGATGTGTTCGCCGCTAAAATCACGCGCAACGCCAGATCTTTACTCCCTCTGAAATTCTCGCATTTTCATGACCAAATCCAGGAATCGGCCCCTGCCATCGGCTCGACAGGAGAATCAGATAATCGGACGCGATTCCAATTGTAGGCCATGAGATGGCGCGCTCCCCTGATCGCCCGAGGCGGCTTCAGGCATCCGGAAGCGGTGCGATCGAAGCAGCAAGAAGAGGAGGCTGCCGACAAAGCAGAGCGCAGCGGCAAGGTAGAAAAAGAGGTCGAAGCTACCGGAGGCTTCGAGCGCGGAACCGAGAATGAGATTTCCGACCGCGATCGCCGTGCCGAGGCCCGCGGTCATGACACCCAACACGGTGCTGAACATCTCCATCGGGAAATGACGCGTCACGAGAAACGGGATGACATCGACTTCACTGCCCATTGCCACCCCGATGAGGATGATTGCAGCAAGGACGAGAAGGAAGCTTCCGTTCCCCGAGGCCAGCAGCAGAAGTCCGATGACCGGAAGGCTGAAACCGGCGACGCCGACGAGGTGCGGCGAGAAATAGTCGAGCGCAACGCCCGCGATAAAACGACCGGCGATCGAGGCGATCCCGAAAGCCGCTACCATCGCGGCAGCGTCTGCATCGGTCAGGCCCTGATCGAGAATGACGATCTTGAGGCTGGAAGTCGCAAGCGCGAAAGGGATGGTCACCAGGAAACAGCCGGCGAGCATCAACCAGCACGCCGGCTGGCTGGCAAGTTCGCGATAGACGCCAGTGCGCTTTGGCCGATCGCCTGCGGCCTGCGGCGAGGGCGGGATGAGAAGAATTGCGACGATGGCGCATATGGCGCAAAAGGCCGCGATGGCGAGATAGCCGTTTCGCCAGCCATACTCGGCCACGAAACCGGTCATGGCGAAACTGCCGATTGCACCGACGAGCGCCGGGCTGGAACCGATGATGGCGAGCGCCGCACCGCGCCGCGCGTGAAAGAGCTCGGCGACGGTCCGGCTGTAAACGGTAGCGGTGGTCGTCGAGCAGACGATCAGCTGCGCGACATAGATGGCCAGAAAGACGTAGATGTTCGAATTGATCATCGAGAAGGCGATCATGAACAGCGGAAAGCCGAACGCGCCGACTGCGGCAACCCTCCGCACTCCGAAGCGATCGGTGAGCTGACCCGCAAGCGGCTGGGAGACGATCATGAAGATCGATGCAACGCCCAGCAGCGCCCATTGCGCCCGGCTCCAGCCGAACTCGCCGATCAGATAGGGCGCGAAGGTGCTGAGGATGAAGTTGTTGAGCAGCAGGCCTGACCCCATGCCGAGGACAACGCCGACGAGCGGGGCCCAATGGCGCCGAAATTCTTCAAAACCTTTCATGATGTCCCCTCATGACCGCGTCCGCGATGCATAGCCTCTTGTTCGTCGCCCGTATCTCATTTATGAGATATATCTCATTTTTAAAATGGGTCTTGTCCCTCGGTCTTCCCGGGCCGCTGCACCGATCCAAGGAAGAGAAACGCTGAGAGTCCAGATCCGGCATGCTGCGAAAGAGCGGGCGAATACGCCCTGGCATTTCAGGGTGGTCGCGTCGCTGAGCCTCGTGTTGAGCCTCGCCATCATGTTCGGTTATGTCATGACGGAGGTTCGCCATCCGGCCTTTCTGGCGCGCGTGCCAGCGGGAATGATGGAAATGCTCGACGCGCTTCCGGGCTGGGCGCTCGCGGCACGTGCCTGCGGAATAGCGGCGTCTCTCGCCGGCGCGGCCCTTCTCTTCATGCGGTCGCGCCACGCCTACACCGCCTTTCTTGTGATTGTACTCGCACTGGCGATCGGAACGAGCGGGGAGCAGTCCCTCGCCCTTCCCGACACGATGCGCTCGTCCGGCATGATTGCCACCAAGCTCGCTAATTGGGGCATTGCACTTGCCTTTTTGACCTATGCGCATTGGATGCGAATTCGCTCCGTCCTGATCTGATCAACCTGGCATCAGGCCAAGCGTGCCGAGAAGCTGGAAGAGACTGTCTCGATGGCACCAGAGAATGAAGCTCGAGGCAATCAGCAGCAAAATCCCCGGTACGGGATTGATGTGCACCACAAGCATGTCCACGATCAGCGCGCACGCCATGGTGCAGACCAGAAGAAGAGCGGCAAAGCCGGCGATGGAGGGAAAGAGCAATCCTATCGCTGAACCCAGTTCGACGACGCCGGTAAAGATGCGAAACCATTGGCCGAGCCCGACCTTGGCGAACACTTCGATCAGAAACGGGTGGCCACGCAGCTTGGCGGTGCCCGCAATCGTGAAGAGAATGGCGGTGCCGATCTTCACGATCCAAAGGAAAATCTCGAAATAGTCCATCATTGCCCCCTATATTATCCTGCAACGGTTTTTGTGCCGGCGCCGAGCTTGAGCCGGTTGATTTCGGCAAACATCTCGTCGAACCCGGCGCGAGCGAAATCGAGCGCGGCCTGATCCTCGAAGCGCCCGTCGGATATCTTCGTGTGAACGAGGCCGACGACGATTTCCTGAGTCGTCACGGGCCGCGCGAGCGCAGCAACCAGCGCCTCTCGTATCTGGTATTGGGACCTCACGCCGCCCGTAAATGCGTGCGACGAGGTGACGATCAGCACGGGCTTGTGCCGGAAGGGCGACCAGTTGTGCGGGCGCGATATCCAGTCAAACGCGTTTTTGAGCACCCCGGGGATGCCATGGCCATATTCCGGAGAAACCACGACGAGACCGTCGGCTGCGGTCACCTGCTCGCGAAGCGTGTCGACCGCTTCGGGCATCGGCTCGCGACACAGATCTTGGTTGAAGAGCGGCACCGAACCGATATCGGCGAACTCGAATGCCGCGCGAGGCGCCATTTCGCGGACGAGTGCGTCAAGAATGGCGGTCGAGTAGGAGGCAGCGCGCAGGCTCCCCGACATGCCGAGCAGTCGGTAGTGGCCAGCTTCGGAAACGGGATCAATCATGACTATTTCCTTGGATCAGCGGATCGAGATGAGGATTTTGCCGACTGCCGTGCGGCTGTCGTACAGCGCATGGGAAGCGGCTGCTTCGGCCATCGGGAACACGCGCGCGATCACCGGTCTGACGCGTCCCTCGGCGACCCAGTCAAAAAGTTCGTCAAGACGCACGAGCGCTCGTTCCGGCGGCATCGCATAATCGACGCCGTTGGGCGTCATGAGCCCGATCGAGCCCTTTTGCAGAAGATAAAGCGGCTCTACCGCGGTTGGCGGGGCTTCACCGTGGCCGAAGAGGAGGATGGTGCCCCGCACACCGAGCGCATTTGCCGCTTCGCGCCACCAATCGCCCCCTAGCCCATCGTAGACCGCAACTGCACCTCGCGGATCATAACGGAACCGGCGCTCGGTGACGGGCAGCGCCCCGCCGATGAGCGCGCGAACCTTGTCGCCATAATTTTCATAGCCGACGACAACATGCTCGCAGCCATTGGCAAGGCAGGCCTCGACTTTCTCCGCGCGCGACACGACGCCCACAACCCGTACCCCGCGAAGTTTGAGCACCTGGGTCAACATCGATCCGATCGCACCGCCGGCCGTGGTCACCACGGCCCAGTCGCCGGCTTCGCCCGGGAAGCAATCGACTCCCATGTAATGAGCAGGGATTCCAGCCGAAGCGAGCGTAAGCGCCTCTTCATAACCGGCGTGGTCGGGGACCGAATTTACGAACTCGGCATGAAGGACAGTCTCTTCGGCGACCGCGCCGGTGTAAGGTTTCTTGAGCTGCGCCGCGGTCCAGTAGACCCGGTCGCCGACCTTCACATGGCTGACTCCCGGACCGGTCTCGATCACCTCGCCGGCGCCTTCCTTGCCCGCGACATAAGGCGGCTGCCCCATGCCGGCACCGTCGTAGATGCGTTCGACGATCTTGCCATCCTCGATGAACTTGATCTTGCGATCGCCGCGCCGGGCGTAGATTTCGGCGCCGGTGAGACCCGAGACCGCCGTCCGCACCCGAATGAGCCCTTCACTGAGCTCACCGAAGGGCGCGACTTCGGTGAGCGAGAGATTGTCCGGGCTTCCCAGCTGCTTAAGAACGACCGCTTTCAAATTCCATCTCCCGCCATCACGAGCCCACGGCGCGGCCGGAGCGCGGATTTTTCTGCGGCGCACGCAAGCCGCTGAAGAGAGCGGCATGCTGCTCCCTGAGCCGCGCTTTCTGCACCTTGCCCATCTCGTTGCGCGGCAGATCGGGTACGATGAGGATCGCCTTTGGCCGCTTGAACGCGGCGAGCTTGTCCGAAAGAGCGATGGTGATGACATCGGCATCGAGCTCCGCGCCCGGCTCGGCCACGACAAGCGCCACGACCCCCTCGCCGAAATCGGGATGTGGCACGCCGATTACAGCACTTTCGGCAACGCCCGCCTCGGCGTCGACGACCAGTTCGACTTCTTTTGGGTATACATTATAGCCCCCCGTGATGATGAGATCCTTCGCACGGCCGACGATGCGGACAACCCCCTCGGCATCGCAGGTTGCGATGTCGCCGCTTATGAAATAGCCATCATCGGTGTGGTCCTCGGCGGTTTTCTCCGGATTGCGCCAATAGCCTGCGAAAAGATTGGGGCCCTTGATGTGGAGCACCCCAGGCTCGCCGGTCGCCGCGTCCGCGCCGTCATCGCGAACGACCCGCACCACAATACCTGGAAGCACGGGGCCTACACTCCCGGCGATGCGACGCCCGAGATAGGGATTGGAGGTAACCATGAGTGCTTCGGTCATCCCGTAGCGTTCGAGGATGACATGGCCCGTACGCTCGCGAAACGCCTCGAAGGTCGCGACCAGCAAAGGCGCCGAGCCACTGACGAAGAGGCGCATTCCGGCGCACAGCGCCCGGTCGAGGCGGGGGTCGTCGAGCAGCCTCGTGTAGAAAGTCGGGACCCCCATGAATACCGTCGCGGCGGGAAGATCGGCGAGGACTCTATCGAGGTCGAAACCCTCATGGAAAATAATCGGTGTCCCGCGCAGCATCGCGCAATGCAGGGCAACGAAAAGCCCATGTACATGAAAAATCGGCAACGCGTGCAGCAAGACATCGTCGTCCTGCCAGCGCCAATGTTCGGCGAGGGTCGCGGCGTTGGACGCGAGATTGGCGTGCGTGAGCACCGCCCCCTTCGACTTGCCGGTCGTGCCGGACGTATAGAGGATCGCGGCAGGGGCGTCGCCGGAAAGTTGGGCGACGGGCTCACCCTCCGTGAACTCCCGCCACGGAGCCGCACCGAGGTCGCCGCCGAGAATGACGCGTTGCCCGGCAAACGGGACGCGCGACGCCGCGCTCTCGCGGCTTGCAACGACCAGCGCAGGGTCGGCATCGCCGAGGAAATAGGCGATCTCGGCTTCCTGGTAAGCGCCGTTCAGCGGCACATAGACCGCTCCCGAACGCAAGCAGGCAAGATAGAGAATGACGCTTGGCACCGATTTCGCGGCCTGGACGAGAACGCGGCTGCCCTGTCCGGCCCCAAGCTGCGCGAGCCATGCCGAGGCCTTCGCCACTTCGTCCAGCATCGTGGCATAGAAAAGAGCGTGATCCTTGCCGGTAATCAGGAAGGCGCGGTCGGGATTTGCGCTGGCGGCATCGGTAAAAGCCGCGAAGAGGTTTGCATTCGAGAGTCCGCCGTCGGGGGCACCTTTGTCAAACATTGCTTCCGGCCCCTTCGAGCTGGATCGCGACGCGGCTTGCGGCCAGCGGGGTCGCCTGCTGGACGATGAAGGCCTTGTGGAGGGGATGCGCCTGATACGCATCCCAGGCGGCGCGATCGGCGAAAGTCGCGACGATGGCATAATCGGCATTTCCCGATTCGCGGTAGCCGAGGTCGGCACCGTGCCGCAGATCGAGCCCGCCTCCCATTGCGGCGCAGAGCGTGTCGAGCGCCGCGCCAAACGAGGCGACATCCGCCATCGAAGCGCCGCTCCGCCACGTAAAAAGCACGATATGTGTGATCACTTCCGGCTCTTCCCCCAAATGGCGATTGCCCTTCGGCAACCGGTTCGGCCGGCACTTTGATGCTCGGCTATCGAACCGCTCCCTGCCCGCGAACGAGCACCGGAATCACGCTTCAATAAAAATGAGGGATATCTCATATTTTGGAATGCGTCAACGGACCTCGCACAACCGGGCTGCTTGACCATCTAGCATTTCAGGAATTATATGCCAATTCCAATATTGAGCCGCGACCGACGGCAGCTGGGGAGATGATATGAACTGTCTGAGTGGCAAGATTGCCGTGATTACCGGAGGCGCGCGCGGAATGGGCGCTTCCGAGACGAGGCTTTTTGCGCGCGAAGGCGCAACGGTTGTGATCGCCGATCTTCTTGACGAAGAAGGAGACTTGCTCGCCAAGGAAGTCTCGGGTGCGGGCGGCAAGGCCCTTTTCCATCACCTTGATGTAACCGATGCCGGCCAGTGGAGCACGCTCGCTGCCGATCTCGAAACGCGGTTTGGCGGCCTCGACATCCTGATAAACAATGCCGGGATAAACCGGCGTCACCAGCTCAGCGCGACCTCGCGCCAGGATTGGGACGCGCTTCTCGACGTCAATCTAACCGGCCCCTTCCTCGGCATACAGACCTGCGCGCCCCTGATGTCCGCGCGGGGCGGCGGAAGTATCGTCAATGTCGGCTCGCTGGCGGGCATGATGGGCCATCCGACCACGGGCTATTCGGCAGCGAAATGGGGACTGCGCGGCCTGACCAAATCGGCCGCGCTCGAATTTGCGTCGCAAGGCATCCGCGTCAATGCGATGCATCCCGGTCTCGTCGAAACCCCGATCATCGATCCGGAAAGTCTGGCTTTCCAGACCATGCGCTCGATGACTCCGCTCGGGCGTGCGGGCCACGCCGACGAACTCGCCAATGTCGTTCTGTTTCTCGCAAGCGACCAGTCGAGCTTCGTGACCGGCGTCGACATCGCGGTCGACGGCGGGTTCAGCGAATTCGGGGCCTACTCCGAGCTATGGCGCCGGGCGACGAAGCCCGCCGCCTGAGCCGAACGAATAACCATGACAATCCAGTAACAGGAGATGAAATTGACCAACACCGCGCCCCTTGGCATCCAGGCCGCCGACCTCCTTCCGGACATCGTGGGGTCTCGGCTCACGATCATCGGTGCAGGCGGCGTCGGAGGCGCCGCCGCGCGCCTTGCCAGCGACCTAGGAATGACGGTCGCTGCGGCAAATCGCTCGCAGCCCAAACTCGCCGAACTTCGCGCGGTACTGCCCTCTGTCCAGACCCACGAAGTCAACGCCCGAGAGCAGACCTCGATCGACGCGCTCCTCGATGCGACGGCGCCTGACCATATTCTCCTCGCTACTGGCCACGTATTTGGCGTGGCGTCGGGAAGCATCGATCTTGCGCTGACGATGGACTATTTCGGCGATCGGCTCGAGCCGATCATGGCTATCGCGAACTGGATCGCGCGTAGCGCCAAAAAGCCGCGGAGCTTCACGATTGTCAGCGGGTTTATCGGTCACCCGATCATGGGCAATCTCGCGTGGTCGGCGATGGGGCCAGCGATCAAGGGCCTTGTAGAGCATCTCGCCGTCGAACTCGGGCCCACGCGGGTCAATGCGGTCGCGCCTGGACCGATCGTAGACACGCCGATGGCCCATGCGGTGGCGGGAAGCGATGAAGCCGTCGGCGCCATGACCCAGGCCCTGGCCGCGCAATTGCCGATCGGCCGCGCGGTGCGTTCCGAAGATGTCGCCCGCCAGATACTCTTTGTCGTCGGCGATCCGATTGCGACGGGTTCGATCCGCTTTACCGAGGGTGGGCTCGCGCTGGCGCCCAATTCGCTGCTCAGCGATCTCCACATCGAAGATCACGGCCACTGAGCCCAAATGTCGCCACGCCCCTCGCCTAATCGAGGGTCGTGCGCGATCGCGCGATCGTCAGCACTGCCACCACGACCAGGAAGGCTGCGAGCGCGAGAAGGTTCGGACCCATGTCCGCTAGCACCTGGCCCTTGAGGAGCGCTCCGCGAATCACACGCAGGAAGTGCGTGATCGGCATCGCCTGACCGATGATCTGTGCCCATCCCGGAAGCCCGTCGAAGGGAAACATGAAGCCGGAGAAGAACATCGAGGGCATGAAGTAGAACATCGAAATCTGCATTGCCTGAAGCTGACTGCGCACGATTGTCGATATCAGATAGCCGAGCGCGAGGTTGCCGGTGATGAAAAGGACGATGCCGACTGACAGCGCAAACCAACCTGCAAAGGTCTGCGCCATAGGAACCGCGAACAGGACCCGCGAGAGAATGAGGACGATCAGAGTCTGAACGATTCCGACCGCGACATATGGCATGAGTTTGCCGATCATCACCTCGAACGCGGTGGCGGGCGTCGACAAGAGGCTTTCCATCGTACCTCGCTCGACCTCGCGGGTCACCGCCATCGCGGTCATCATAACGAGCGTCATCGACAGGATGATCGCCAGCAGTCCGGGAACGATATTGTAGGAGGTGATGCCTTCGGGATTGTAGAGGCGGTGCACCACGACCTCGAAGGGCGGCGCGCCGTCTGCGTGCGCGGCGACCCCCTTGAGATCGTGGCGAAGCGCGTAGGTTGGAAGCGACGCGACCGCCGCCGCGACGCCGCCCGCTGCGCTGGGATCCGTCGCATCGACTTCGGCGAGAATCCGGGCGCCGTCGCCTTTCAATACGCGATGCGAGAAATCCGGTGGAATGGTCAGCGCGAGCGATATTTCGCCGCGCCGCATCAGCCGTGCCATCTCGGCTTCGGACGAGGGTAGATATTTGACGTCGACATAGCTGGTTCGTTCCAGCGTCGCGACCACGGCGTCGGCCAGGCGGCCATGATCCTGGACCACCACCGCCGCCGACAGGTGCCGCGGGTCGGTGTTGATCGCATAGCCGAAGAGCAAGAGCTGCATCAGCGGCATGACGAGGATCATTGCATAGGTGATCCGGTCGCGTCGAAGCTGCGTAAATTCCTTTACCATCACCGCGGCGACGCGGGCGAGCGAGAGATGCTTCATGCCGCGTACCGATCGTCGCTCGTGCGGCCCATCAACTGTATGAAGACGTCTTCCAGTGAAGGACTGACCTCGCTCCATGCGAACGGCTCCTTGCGATAGGGCGCGATCGCCGCATCGAGCGCCGCCCGATCGGTGCCGCTGACATGGACCGCTGCACCAAAAGCCGACGCACTGAGCACGCCCGGCTTTTGTTCGAGTTCGTGCGCGATGCGTCCTATCGCGGGCCCCTCGCCGTTGAAGGTGACGAGCCCCGAGTCGGCGATGATATCCTGCGCCGTGCCGCGGGCGATCAGGCGGCCGTAAAGAATGTAGCCGATGTCGTGGCAGCGCTCCGCCTCGTCCATATAGTGGGTTGAGACGAGCACGGTAAGCCCGCCGTCCGCGAGCGCGTGGATCTCGTCCCAGAACTCGCGGCGGGCCTTCGGGTCGACCCCGGCAGTGGGCTCGTCGAGAAGAAGAAGCCTGGGTTCGTGAAGCGTCGCGGCAGCGAGCGCGAGCCGCTGCTTCCACCCGCCCGAGAGCGCTCCGGCGAGCTGTTTCCGGCGGTCCTGGAGGCCGAGCCGTTCGAGCGCGGCACCGACGCGGCCCCGGCGGTCATCAAGTTCATATACCCGCGCGATGAAATCGAGATTCTCCTCGATCGTCATATCCTCGTAGAGCGAGAAGCGCTGCGTCATATAGCCGGTCTCGCGCTTGATCGCGTCGGTCTCGGTCCGAAAGTCCATGCCGAGCACCTCGCCCTCGCCGCTGTCGGGCGTGAGCAGGCCGCAAAGAAGGCGCAAGGTCGTTGTCTTACCTGCGCCATTCGGGCCGAGAAAACCGGTTATGCGACCCGCCTCGACGCGGATCGACACATCTCGCACGACAGGCTTGTCGCCGAAGCTCTTGTTGAGCCTCTGGACGTCGATCGCAGCGCTCATCGGCGAGCGGCTTGGCCCGCGGCGGCGGGCGTGACATCGATCGGCTGGCCGGGGATGAGGACTTCGGGCTTGGAAGGCACCGCCTCGACGAGGAACACGAGTTTCTGGCGCGCATCGAGACTGTAGATGACCGGCGGGGTATATTCTGGCTCGGACGCGACATAATCGACCGTAGCCGTCATTCCCATTACGCAGCCGTCGCAGCGGATGGCAACGCGGCGCCCTGGCCGAAAGCTGCTGACGAGCCGTTCGGGCACATAGAAGCGAACCTTCACCTCCCCGTCGGGTACGATCGAGACGACCGGCACATTGGCACTGACACTTTCGCCCGGCTTGAACATGACATCGCCGATCCGCCCCGCGCGCGGCGCCGTCGGATAAAGATCGGCGAGTTCGCGCTCGGCCGAGGTGAGTCCGGCGCGTGCCTGGTCGACCTGGGCCTCGGCCGCCGCGATCGCAGCGTTCGCCGATCCGAGCGCGGTCCGCGCGGCGTCCACCCGCTTCAGGGCCGCATTGTAGGAAGCACGCGCCTGATCAATATCGAGTTGGGCCACCGAGCCCGCCTTGTCGCGCTGCGCCGCGACGAGCCGGCGCACTTCGGCGCCCGAACGCCCTGCATCGGCTTCGGCCGCCGCAAGGTCTGCGCGGGCGCGCGCAAGACCCGCCTGTTGCTGGCCGACCTGGGCGCGGTTGACGGCGATCGCCGCGCGCGCCTGGCTGGTCTGCGCGGCACGAACGGTCGGGTCGACACGAAAGAGCGGATCGCCGGCTGCCACTTTCTGCCCGCGGCGCACGTCGACGCCGGTCAGCGTCCCAGCCATCGGCGAGGCCATGTAGATATCGTCGCTCACGACGTAGCCGGTAAATCTCTCCTCGGCCGGAGCATCACCCCCGCGCAGGAGCAGCCAAAGAAGGAGCGTCGCACCCGCAAGAATCGCGACGATGATGACGGGCCGCAGCGCGGCGCGAGGCTTGGGGCCGGCGGGCGGTTCAGTCGGCTCGGCCATCTTCTTTTCCTTCATCTGTTTCCGCGCGGCGTGCATCCCAGCCGCCGCCGAGCGCCTTGTAGATGGCAGCGATGTCGAGCATCGCCGCCGCTTCGGCTTGCGCCAGCGCATCGCGCGAAGCGAGCCAGCTCTGCCGCGCTTCGAGGGATTCGGACAACGCGATCAGACCGTTGCGATACCGGACGCTCTTGGTGTCGGCCGCGTCGCCGGCAGCGGCGACCGCGGCCTTCAGGCGCGCGACCCGCTGCCGATCGGCATCGAAGCGGGTCAGGGCGTCTTCAACATCGCGCAGCGCTGCCAGCACCGCGGATTGATAGGCGACCAGGCTTTCATTTGCCTGTTCCTCGCGCAGAGCGACATTGGCCCGGCCCGTTCCCCCGAGCAGCGGGAGCGAGAGCCGGCCGGATCCGTTGGCGAGAATGCTGTCGCTCTCGATGAGGCTCGTTAAGGCTCTCGAGGCGAGTTGCAGCGCGCCAGTCAGGCTGAACTTGGGATACAGATCGGCCTTTGCCACCCCGATGTCGGCGCTCGCGGCGGCCAGACGCCGTTCGGCGGCGCGAATGTCCGGACGGCGCTGGAGAAGCTCCGAGGGCAACCCTGGCGGAACGTCAATACCGGTCGCCGCGGCGGACGGCGGCAGCGCCGATAACTCGTCTGCGAGCGCGGTCGGAGCGAGGCCGAGCAAGGTTCCGAGCGCATGGACATGCGCCGCGGCTTGTGCCGCAATATCGCTTCGCTGCGCTCCTTGCTCCTCTAGCGACCGTTCGCGCTGACGGATATCGATCGTCGTCGCAAGGCCGTTCGCTTCGCGCGCCTTGGCAAGGTCGATCAGCTCGCGGCCCAATGCGATGGTCTCGTCGGCGACCGCGATGCGGCGCTGAAGTGCGCGATACTGCTGGTAGTGCGAGGCGATCTCGGCGGAGAGCATCACTTCGGCGTCGCGCCGCGACCAGATGGCAGCATCCGTGCGCGCAGCTGCCGCCTCGCGGGCCCGACGTTGCCCGCCAAACACATCGACCTCCCAAGACGCATCGAAACCGACTTGAAACGTTGAAAAACCTTCGCCGGGAAGGCCGATTCCGGAGCCCGTCGACGGCGCGCCCGGGTTGAGCGTACCGAGATTGGTGAGCGCGGATGGCAGCGAGTTCTCGCTCAGCTTGCTGTAGCCCGCCTGTCCACTCGCGTTGATCCTTGGCCCCGCCCCCGCCCGCACTACCGCTTCCTGCAGACGGGCCTGCTCTACGCGCGAGGCGGCCTGGCGGATATCGAGATTTGCGGCAAGCCCGCGCGAGATGAAGCCGTCGAGCACCGGATCGCCATATGCTGTCCACCAGGTTGAGACGTCGCGCGCTCCGTTACCGCTCACGCCATCGGCGGAAAAGAAGGCCGGCACGGCGACCTGCGGCGTCCGATAATCGGGCCCGACCGTGCAGCCCGCGACGGTCAGCAGCATCAGGAGCGGGAGCGGCGCGGCTTGTCTCATGACGCCTCATTCACCGTTATTGACCTATTGGTCAATAGTATTATTCTGGCGCTAGGAAGTCGCTCTCCTTAGAGGCGGCACCGGATTGGTCGGAGGACGTGGCAGGTGAGCGGTAGCGAGAAGGTGGGCGGCGGGCGGCGGCGGGAACGTCGCAAGGACGACCGGCCCGCCGAGATAATCGATGCGGCGATCGAATTGTTCGGCGAAAGCGGCTTTGGCGCGACTCGGCTTGAGGACGTCGCACGGCGCGCTGGTGTTTCGAAGGGAACCGTCTTCGTATACTTCGCGAACAAGGAAGAATTGTTCCGTGCTGTCGCGCAAACTGTCCTTGCCTCGAAGCTTGGCGGCGTGCGCAGCGTCGCGACCGATTTCGATCGGCCGGTCGCCGAGTTGATTCCGGCGCTACTGGAGCAAGCGGCTCAGGTTATGGAAAGCCGCCTCCCCGCGATGATCCGTTTGCTCATTGCCGAAGCGCGTCAGTTTCCCGACCTTGTCCGGGTATGGCACGACGAAGTTGCCTCCAAGATGCTCGCGCTTGTCACGGGTGCGATCCGCGCCGGCCAGGACCGAGGCGAAATCAAGGCCGGCGACCCGAGGATATTCGCCATCTCGATCATCAGCCCGATGTTCACGCTCGCGATCTTCCGCGAGGTCTTCGCGGAAACGGACATCGACTTGCCGGACCTCGGCCCACTAGCACGCCAACATGCCGCGACCATTCTCTGCGGAATGCTTGCTCCGAAATGAGCCTAGGGTGGTTTCCGTACAACCCAGCGTGGAATATATAAGGCTCAGCGCGCCGCAGGCTCATAAAGCCGGGAGCACTGATTTCTATTTCGCCATCCCGGTCGAACAGCCGCCTGTCTCGGTGCTGCCCGAGCACGCGGCACAACCGCCGCTCGGACACCGGCATCATCGTTCTGATGTGGTCGATACAGCGCCTTCGGCGCGCGGGGCTCAGAAGTTTCCCCGAGCAGCTTCCTGCAGGATCAACTTGTCGAGCGTCAGGTCGGATATCGCAAGACGAAGCCGCCCATTCTCCTTCTCCAGATCCTTCATCCGACGCGCCTGATCGGTCTTCAGGCCGCCATATTCCTTGCGCCAACCGGCGACCTCGCGACGATCGACGCCGAGGGCTATGGCAATATCGTCGGCCGGTTGAACGATATGGTCATTCGCGGCGGCGAGAATCTTTATCCGCGCGAGATTGAAGAGTATCTTTTCCGCCATCCCGCCGTGCGCGATGTTTAGGTCTTCGGCGTCCCCGACGCGCGCTTCGACGAGGAACTATGCGCGTGGATCGTGCTGCACGAAGGACAGTCGCTAGCCGAGGACGATATCCGCGCCTTTTGCCGGGGTCAGATCGCGCACCAGATCCCGCGCTACATCAGGTTCGTCGACGCGTTTCCCCTCACGGTGACGGGCAAGGCGCAGAAATATCTGATGCGGCAGGCGATGCAGGACGAACTGGCACTCGGCTACATTCGGAGGCCTGAAAGGCCGCCGCAGCTATTCGGTTGCGGCCCCGGGTGCGGCGGCCACGGGCTTTTTCGGGCCCGACAACTGGCCATTGAAATAGAGGTCGAGCAATTCCTTGCGGAGCCCCTGCGACGCCTCGATCTTCTTTTTCACCGTTTCGGGCGACAAGTCGATCGTCGTCTTGAGCGCATCGCCCGAGGCATATTGCGTGCCCATCACGTTCGATGTCATCGCCCACATATGGACATAATTGGCCCAGGACAGGAGTCGAAGCATCTTCTTCTCACCCCAGGCCGATCGCGCTTCCGCGAACAGGCCGTCGGTCATCTTGTTCTCGAATGCGGCGCGCGTGAATTTGAGCGCGAGCCGCTCTTCGGCCGTCCACACCGGCGAGTCCGGATAGTCGAGCATCGACAGCTTGACCGCATAGTCCGGATTAAGGCCGTAGCTCTTGATCTGGCGCTCGGTCAGGAGCGTGAAGAAGCCGACGAGATATTCGCTGTTCGAAGATTTCGACGCCTGCAGCGAGACGAGGTTCATCAGCCCGAACGGCGTGCCCTGGAAATCCTCGAGCAGCGCCATGTGCATATGCTCTTCGAGCAGCCAGAGGATCTGCAGTTCCGGATCGTTGCTGAGGATCTGCCAGCCTTCGGAGACATTGAAGCGCGGCAGCGTCTTCTTGGCGAGACCCTTCTCGCTCTCCTCCAGATGCGTCAGCGTGTCGACGTCCTGCGGCGTGCGGATCGCGGGGAGGCGCGGCCCCACGGGGGCGGCGGATCCCGCATCGGCCCCCGGCCCGGCCGCCTTGGAAGCCGTTTGCGCGGAAACCGGAGCAGCGACCGTCAAGGCGGCGATCGCTGCGACAAGAGCCAAGGATGCTGACTTCATAATGCCTCCGCGGCCGCGCCGCCGTTCGAGAGAAGATCGGATAGCCGGGAACCGGTCACAGCCGCCATTTCACCCCGATCCCGTAGGTACGCGGGCTATGGTCGGTGAAGCCGATGATCGTCGTTGCATTGAACCGCGTCGAGTTGAGCAGATAGCGGTTGTTGGCGAGATTCTGGCCGTAGAGATAGATTTCGACGCGGTCATTGAACGCAACCCCGAGCATGGCATCGAGGCGCGTGCGGCCGCCAAGCGTCGAAAGCAGCGGGTCGTTCGACGCATTATAGTAGATGGTGGACTGGTAGGAATAGGAGAGATTTGCCTGCAGCGACGCGCTGCCCGCCAGCGGCGTGCTATATTTGGCATGGGCGCCCCACATCCACTCGGGCGCACCGGTGAGGAAATTCCCGCTCCGGTCGGCTCCGGGCAGTCCGCCCGCGATCGGGCAGGCCGCGTCGCCGAGCCGCGGCGCGTTGGCCTCGACCGGTTCGCAATAGTCGGAATAGGTCGCGCGGACCCAGGACGCGTTGCCCGAGAAGGTGAGTCCGTTCACCGGTGTAAAGCTGAGCTCGGCTTCGAAACCCTTGCCCGACGAACTGGCCGCGTTCGAAATCAGATACTCGGTCCCGTTGCTCGTCCGGACCGCGATATCCTTATATTTGTAATAGAAGGCGGCGAGATTCAGCGTCAGCCGGTCGTCGAGCCACTGGGTCTTCGCGCCGATTTCGTATGACAGCACCGACTGCCGGCCGAAGGAGGGGTCGCCGGTAAAGCGATTGCCCGGCAGCTGGTTGAACCCCGGGCCGAGATAGCCCTGACTCACTTTTGCATAGAAGAGGAGGTCGCCGGTCGGCTTGAAGTTCAAGCCGATATTCCATGGCCATTCATTGTCGGTCGTTCGACCGCGAAAGACAGGGTTCGGGGTCTGCCCCGAGGCGCTGTAATCGATGACGAAGTTGCGCTTTTCATAATTGTAGCGCAACCCCGCGACCGCCGTCAGCGTGTCGGTGAGATCATATTCGAGCTGACCGAAGAGCGCGTAGGAATCGAGCGTCGAGTCGACAACAGGCGCAAAGCGCGTGTCGCCGGGGATCGGGTTGCGGAGCTGCGAGTAGGTGCCGGCCTCGTGATAATAATTGCCGCCGATCGTCAGCTTAACGCGCTCGCCGCTGTAAAAGCCCTTCACCTCTTCCGAGATGGTTTCACGCATGATCTCGCCCGCGATCTTGGTCAGCGGGAAGGCCGGCTTGCCGAACAGGTCGAGATTGATGTCGGTATTATTCTTTCGGTATGCCGTGATCGAGGTCAGATCCCAATCGCCCGCGCGCGCGTTGACGATGAGGCTTCCGCCATAGCTTTCGCTTCGGTTGCCGACGAATTCGGGCGCGTTGGTGTAGATGATCTTGCCGTCGCCAAAGCCCACAAACTCGCCGTTTGCGGCGTTGGTGTAGACGATCGGCGTCGGAAGTGACCGGTCGGTGCTGTAATCGCCCGACAGCGTCGCATCGACATCGCCCGAGGTGAATTTCAGCTTGCCGCGCACCGTGCGGCTGCGCTGCTTGCCGAGCCGTTCGCCTTCGCGCCCGGGATAGAGATTGGTGAGATAGTCGCCCCGCCCTGACATCGCGCCCGAAAGGCTTGCGGTGAAATTCTCGGACAGCGGTCCGGACACCCATGCCTTGACCCGGTAGGCGTCGAGATTGCCATAGGATGCCTCGGCATTCATCGTCAGTGTATTGGTCGGCTGGCGGGTGATGATGTTGATCGCACCGGCGGTGGCGTTGCGACCATAGAGGGTCCCCTGCGGTCCGCGCAGCACTTCGATGCGCTCGACCGCATCAAGTTCGAAGACTGCGGCGTCGGGCACGGCGAGATAGATGCCGTCGAGATAAGTGGCGGTCGACGTCGGCGCACCGATCGCCGCGGCCAGCTCCGAGAGGCCGCGGATGGTGAAGGACGTCGACGAGTTGCCGCCGCGCTGACCCGACACATCGAGCGACGGCACGCTGCCGGCAAGGTCGCGCGCGCTCATGATCTGCCGGTCGGCGAGGCCCTCGGCGCCGAACGCGCTGATCGCGACCGGAACATTCTGCAGCGCTTCCTCGCGCCGCTGCGCGGTGACGACGATTTCGCCGTTTTCGGCCTGTGCCGCAGCCGGCCGACCGCTCTCTTCGGCGGGGGCGGTCTGCGCCATAGCGGCGCCGGGAAGGAAAATCGCTGCCAGGCTCGCAGCCGCCAGCCATCGCCCGGTTCCGGTGGAAACGGCCATCATCATGACTCCCCCAAAAGCCGGCGTCTGCGCGCTCCATGGCTTGTGAATTGCGAATCTAATTCTAATTCTAATTTTGTGCCAGTGCGACGAGGGCCTGTCAATACACTCTTCACCAAGCGGAAAACGGCCTTTCGCCAGCCCCTGGCGAGGCTGCCGCGCCGCTTGCCGCGCAGGGCGTCAGCGGCTGGTCCGGGGTGGGAAACGAAACGGCGGGGACAGACGTACCTGTCCCCGCCGCCGCGATCCGACTGCCGTAGCCGAAGCCATGCGGTCGTCAATCGCCCTTCGGATACAATCGGTGACATCGCCCCGACCTATTGGCGCTCGCTCATAGGCCCCCGGGGGACGTGGGCCTGCTTTTCGTTGCCGATGGCGCGATGCTGGCAGAATTCAGAATGGCGATCCGGCCCTCTGGGAATCCGGCAAAGCGTGAAGCGCGACTGCTAGTCCAGCGTGGCACATCGCGCAGCGAACTTCCCGCATCGGCAAGCCCGAGCCTGCTTCTCAATCTCGTTATAAATGCCATCACGATCCATGTGGTTGTGTGGTTGCGACGCCGCCGGAACTGCGCAACGGCCTCATTCGAGGCACGAACCGTTCATCAGCGACGTGATCGACGTCGTTATCGCCAAGTCTGCTCTCTCGTACCCAGTTCGATCAACGCAAGACTGAGTCGCCGTAGGCAAAAGTCCTCGCTCAAGTCGCCGCTTTAACGACCTTTCGCCGTTCGCTGACAAAGCCGCGGTCGGTGAGCATGAATCGCTCAATCATCGGGGCGATCAATTTTTCGGGCGGAAGCGGGGCGGCAAGGCCGGTCGCCCGCGCGTGCACGAGGGCATAGTCGGTGAGGTCGCGCATCGTCGCACCCGATATTTCGATGGTGAGCTTGGTCGGCCGCTCTTCGACAACCGGTCCAAGTTTCAGCTTGCTCACCGCAATTCTCCCGCGGGGTTTGCCTCGAGTATGAGATCACGCGTCACTATGATCCGGAATTGAAAGCCGGGTCGGATGGTGAGCGTCGGCGGAATTGCAGCCTGTCGTTCGACGAGACTTCGACCCGTTTGATTGATCGAATCCTGGCTTCCTTCCCGGATCGCCCGCGCGATCCGGTCATCGCTATTTTCACCAAGTTCGGCACCGATGCCGAGCAATGTCGAGACCAGCGCAGCGCGGAATACCTGTCCCCAATGATAGTTTGTCCGATCGGAGAGGCCCGCCATCCCGGCCGCATCCGCGCCGGGCTGGCGAGAGAGCTGGATCGATCGCCCACCGGGAAGGATCAGCCGGTCCCAGGCAAGCAGGACGCGGTTCTGGCCCGTGGCGACGCTACTGTCATAGTCGCCGATCAGGCGCGCGCCTTGCGGGATGAGAAGGATGCGGCCCGTGGGACTGTCGTAGACATTTTGGGTAACCTGCGCCGTCACTTGCCCGGGCAGGTCGGACCGGATGCCGGTGATCAGCGCGGCGGGGATGACGCTGCCAGCCTGCAGGATATTGGGGGAACTCGCAGACCGAATGCGCTCGCTGCTTTCGGGCGCCGCCTGCGCGCCGCCCACCAGGAATGAGCGGCGTGCTGCTGCGGCCGTGTCGGGCGCTGGCCCGCCGGACGGTGGCGCCGCCGAAACATCGGTCGTCGAGGCAATGGCCCTTTCGGCGGTGCCGCTGCTTCCAAGGAACAGGCGGCTCGATCGTGCCGCTTCGCGCTCCTGCGCTGAACGCTCCTTTGCTTCGTCAACCGGATTGCGAACGGCAGACGGAGCGGCGCCGATCGGTGGAACGGGCACGGTCTCACCTTCCCTTTGGGCCGCGACGATCGGACGACCGAGATCGCCAGGAAGCGGCGGCCCGAGCTTGGGGACCTTGTCATAACCAGCGGGTGCGCCGGACAGGCCATCGGGCCAGTTGCGGCTGTCGGCACTGTAGAGATTCTCCGGATCTTTGGGCGATGTCGGCTGGAGCGCCCAGAGGAGTGCGCCGCCGATGCCGCAGGCTGCAACGGCTCCCATGCCGGCGATCGCCTTGCGCGAGAGCCTCATGACGCGCGGCGGCTCCCCGCCAAGCCGAAATCCGTCGGAGCCTGGCGGCGCCACAGGCGACTCCTCGCCGCGATCGACGGGGTCCGCGGGTTCGGCGGTCGGAATCGCGCCGCTCATGACCGGCCCCGGCGCGTCGCCTCGCGCTCGATCCGGACATGCTGCGCTGCGCGGCCTACCCCGAGGCGAAGCTCGGCACGCGCAAAGAGGCGGTCGACGATCATAAAGCGCCCGTGCACGCGGAAATTGACGAGTTCGGCCTTGTCCTTCGAACCGAGGATGAAGAGCGGCGGCATATCACCAGTGGCAATGCTCTCGGAAAATTCGATGAAGATCTGGCGCCCGTCATCGAACACGCGCTGAGGGCGCCAGGCCGGCTTGTCCCCTGAGATACGATAGCGAAAGTCGAGCGCCGCGAGGTCGATACCGGCAGCGATCGGCGCAGCGCGCTCGGCGGCCATTGCTGCGGCCCTGAGCGCGATCAGCTCGTCGGCGGGATAGGTCCAGGATACCGACGCCATATAGGTCACCGCGGTTGCGCGAAGCTCGACATGATAGGTTCGCCGGTCGGTGTTGATGATCAAATTTGTGGAAATGTCGGCGCGCGTTGGCTTCACCAAAATATGCACCCGCCGCGAGGCGCCGCTTCCGCTGATCGTGTCGCCGATGATCCAGCGCGCGGTGTCGCCGGCGGCAACTGGTCCGGGTCCAACGAGCTGCTCGCCTTCCTGGAGGACAATGTCGGTGATCTGGCCCGGCGCCGCATAGACCTGATAGAGTGCACCCTCCCCCCAGGCATATTGCTGGATGGCATTGCGATAGCCGAGCTTGTCGGGCTGCACCCGGGCCTCCGCATTGGCGCGGCCGACGCGGGTCCGCGGATCGGCGGCCTCGGCCGCGTATGCGCTCGCAGCGAGCGAAAGGGAGGCGACAAGCGCGCCCGAAGAGCGAAGAAAATGGCTCATTGGCTGAGTTCCTTTGACCAATTAATATCAGTGACAAACAGACCGAGCGGGTTGGCCCGAAGCGCGTCCGGCGTGCGCGGCGGCTGGATCGTGACGGAGACGATCGCCGACCAGCGCGATGTCTCGAGAAGGCTGCCGTCCTGATAGCGCCGCTCGGTCCAGGCGATGCGGAAGCTGTCCTTCGACGCCCGGATCACGCTCGACACGTCGACGGCGACCTGCGTTTTGCCGACCTCGGCGAAGGGGTCGTTGTTCCGGGCATAATCGTTGAGCGCCTGCGCCCCGCTGTCGCTCGCAAAGTCATAGGCGGCGAGCCAGTCGGCGCGCAGCACGATCGGATCGGCCGGAATCGACCGGACATGCACGATGAAGCGCGCGAGGTGGAAGGCGATCTGCGGATCGGTCGGGCGATAATCGGCATCGGCGGGCGCGACGGCGCGGGCCTCGCCCAGCTTGTCGACCTCGACGATCCAAGGCGTGATCGTGCCGCGCGCCGACAGCCAGACGAGCCCGCCGGCAAGGCCGCCCGAAAGAGCCAGGCAGCCGAAAAAGGCAAGCCGCCAATTCTTCGCCTGCACCCGCGCCGATCCAATCCGGTCGTCCCAGACCTGTGCGGCGCGCTGATAGGGGGTCACAGGCTCGGGCGAGGTGCCGTAGCGGTTCGAAGGTCTTCGGAACATGGACTCACTCCTTTTCGCGGATGTCGGGGGCGCCGCCGGCGCCGTGGCTGTCGCCGCCCTTCAGGGTGTGCGACGCGATCGTGGCGCCCTGCGTCATCATCTGCCGGCGGCGCATCGCGGCAGCCCAGGCCGGCTGTGCACCGGCGCCGGCGCCCGATGACGCGCTGGGTGCCGGGGCGGGACCAGCAGCCGCTGCCTTGCCGCTAGCAAAGCTCTGCTTGATCTTGTCCGCCGCGCGCCCCGCAGGGGCGCCTGCACCGCTCGCGGCCGAACGCGCGACCTCGGCCATTCCCGAACCGAAGGCGGCCGCCCCCTTCTTCCCGGCCGCTCCCTTCGCGTAGGATGCCGACGCCCCGCCCGCGGCGCGCATCCGTGCCCCGAAGTCGGCGACGCGCTCGGGATCCTCACCCCAGTCGACGCCCAGGATGAGCA
>JALDYH010000133.1:0-10927 GCA_032154175.1 Sphingopyxis sp.
CGGCTTTCGCCGGGGTTCACGAAGGGAAGCTCCCCACCCCAAAACCGACGCTACTTGTAAATGCATGCGTCCAGCCCGTCGCGTCGCACCTGCCCGACGCGCGCCGTGATCGTGTTGCCATAGCGGCGGGTAAAGCCCGACGGGCTGATCGCTTCGCGCTTCTTCGGCAGCGGCAGGATCGCAGCGATCCGTGCGGCTTCCCGTGGGGTCAGCTTGCTCGCGCCATGTTTGAAATAGCGTTGCGCCCCGGCTTCGACGCCATAGGTGCCCAGTCCGGTCTCGGCGACATTCAGATAGACTTCCATGATCCGGCGCTTGCCCCAGATTTTTTCGATCAGGAAAGTGAACCACACTTCGGGCACCTTGCGGACATAGCGCGTCCAGCCGCTTCCCTGCCACAGGAAGACGTTTTTTGCGGTTTGCTGGCTGATCGTCGATCCGCCACGCATGCGTTTTCCCTTGGCATTGCGTTCGATCGCCTGCTCGATCGCGTCGCGGTCGAAACCGTCGTGGCTGCAGAATTTGCTGTCTTCGGCCGCGATCGCCGCGCGCGCCATATTGCGGTCGATGCCCGAAAGGCTCTCCCAATCCTTGGTGATCCCGTTGCTGTCGAGCAGCATCGTCAGCGTCACCGGCGGCGGCACAACGGCATAGAGCAGCACCCACGCGACCGAAATCGCAATGAACCAGAGCAGCCATTTGAACGGCCGGAGATACCATGGGAGCTTGCGCTTCTTTGCGCGGGAAGATGTCGTCATACCGGCAAATTAGCCACTTGCGGTTTCGAGGCAAGCGGGCTTGATCGTCTTTCGCCTTGCAGAACCAGACGAGGCGAATAACCGGGGAAACGAGGATCATATGCTGCTTCGTTCGATATTGCTGCTTGCCGCGGTCACCTCCGCCGCCCCGGTGTTCGGGGATGAGGGGCGCCGCGATCTTTGCCCCGACCGGCCGGGGCTCGGGACGCCCGCCTGCACCGTCGAACCCGGGACCGTGCTGGTGGAGATGGGGATTGCCGACTGGGCGCTCGATCGTACCGCCGAAAGCCGGACCGATATGTGGACCTTTGGCGATGCCCTGCTGCGCACGGGATTGACGCCGTCGCTGGAGGTGCAGGTCGGATGGACGATGATCGGTCATGTGCGGGAGCGCGACCGCGCGACCGGCAATGCGAGCAGCCGCACCCGGCCCGGCGATGTCACGCTCGCCTTACGGCAGAATCTGCACAATCCCGACGGATCGGGCTTCTCGGTCGCCCTGATGCCCTACGCCACGCTGCCGCTGGGCGGCGGGGGTGTCGGCGCTGGCGACTGGGGCGCCGGGTTGATCGTGCCGGTCAGCTTTGACCTCGGCGGGCTGTCCCTCGGGTTGACGCCGCATGTCGATGCAGCGGTCGATGGCGACCGCGACGGCCGTCACCTGGCCTATGGCTCGGTGGCAGGTCTGGGATTCGGTGTGTCCGACGATATTTCGATGGCGGCCGAAGTATCATTGACTCGCGACCGCGATCCCGGCGGGCATTCGACCGAAGCGCTCGCCGGCCTGTCGGCCGGCTGGCAACCGGGTGCCGACAGCCAGTGGGATGTGGGTGCCAATTTCGGCCTCAACCGCGCCAGCCCGGACGTCGAGATATATTTGGGATTTGTGCGCCGGTTCTGATGCGAGCCCTTCCGGTTCTCGGAGGTTCGCCGTGCTTTTTCGATTGGCTGGATTCCTGCGGCCGCGAATCAGGCAGCCGCTTCTCCCGGTCAATCGACGACAATCTTGCCCGTCATGCCGAGGCTGCCGTGCATGAAGTGCACTGCCCCTTTTCCGTTCGTCAGGCGCCGACCAGCCGGCGGTCGCCCGCGAGCTTGAGCATGGCCTTTTGCAGCTTTTCGAATGCGCGCACCTCGATCTGGCGGACGCGTTCGCGGCTGACGTCGTAAACCTGGCTCAAATCTTCCAGCGTCTTGGGGTCGTCGGTCAGGCGGCGTTCGGTCAGGATGTGGCGTTCGCGTTCGTTGAGCGATTCCAGTGCTTCGTTCAAAAGCGAATGGCGCACGTCGCGTTCCTGCGCCTCGGCGACGCGTTCGTCCTGCAGCGGACCTTCGTCGCCGAGCAGATCCTGCCACTGGCTGTCGCCATCCTCGCCCATCGGGACGTTCAGCGACGTGTCGCCGCCCATCGCCATGCGGCGGTTCATGCTGGTGACCTCTTCCTCGGTCACGCCGAGGTCGGTGGCGATCTTGGTCAGATGTTCGGGCGAGAGATCGCCATCCTCGAACGCCGCGAGACTGTTCTTCATCCGGCGAAGGTTGAAGAACAGCTTCTTCTGCGCCGCGGTGGTGCCCATTTTGACGAGGCTCCACGAGCGCAGGATGAATTCCTGGATCGACGCGCGGATCCACCACATCGCATAGGTGGCGAGGCGGAAGCCGCGTTCGGGGTCGAACTTCTTCACGCCCTGCATCAGGCCGATATTGCCTTCGCTGATCAGCTCGCTGACGGGCAGGCCATAGCCACGATAGCCCATCGCGATCTTCGCGACGAGGCGGAGGTGCGAGGTGACGAGCTGCGCCGCAGCTTCATTGTCGCCATGCTCCTGAAAACGCCGGGCGAGCATATATTCCTGCTCGGGCGTCAGAAGCGGAAATTTGCGGATTTCGGCCAGATAGCGGTTCAGGCTCGCCTCACCGCCGAGCGCGGGCACCGTTGCCGGAACATTGCTTTTGTTAGCCATGGGTAGAGACTTCCCTTATTTTCAGAGGAGAAATATGCCGCGGTTGGCTCCGGCGGTCGAGATAGATTTTTATTCGAAACCTAAACGCGCAATTCATCGATCAGTTCCCGCATGTCGCCTGGGAGTTCGCTGTCGAGCGCGATGTTGTTACCGGTCACCGGATGAATAAAGCCCAAATGGGCCGCGTGCAATGCCTGCCGCGCGAAATTCCGCGCTTTCAGCAGCTCCGACAACGGCTTTTTGGCGCGACCATAGACCGGATCGCCGACCAGCGGATGGCCGATATGCGTCATGTGCACGCGCACCTGGTGGGTGCGTCCGGTTTCCAGCCGGCATTCGACCAGCGTCGCATTCTTCAGCGGTTCGATCGTCCGGTAATGGGTGATCGCATGCTTGCCGCGCCCTTCGGCAACCACCGCCATCTTCTTGCGGTTCGTGGTCGAGCGGCCGAGGGCAGCGTCGATCGTGCCGTTCGCGGGTATCGGCCGCCCGGTCGCGAGCGCTAGATAGCGGCGATCGATGCTGTGCGCGGCGAATTGCCTGGCGAGGCCTTCATGCGCCTTGTCGTGCTTTGCCGCGACGATCAGTCCGCTCGTGTCCTTGTCGATGCGGTGGACGATCCCGGGCCGCGCAACGCCGCCGATCCCCGACAGCTGCCCCGCGCAATGATGGAGCAGCGCGTTGACCATCGTGCCGTCGAGATTGCCCGCCGCCGGGTGGACGACCATGCCCGCGGGCTTGTCGACGACGATCAGATGCTCGTCTTCGAATGCGATGACCAGATCCATGTCCTGCGCGACATTATGGGCAGGCATCGCGGCGGGCAGGCGAACCTCGATCGTCGCGGGCGCGGCCGCCTTTGCCGAAGGGTCCCACAGGATCGTCCCGTTCGCATCGACGACGCGGCCACCCTTGATCAGGCTTTTCAGGCGCTCGCGCGACAGGCTGGGGAGCGCCTCTGCGAGCGCGCGGTCGAGCCGCAGCGCGGCCGCACTGTCCCGAAGCGTCACGGTAAGGATTTCGTCGTCCCCCAACATTGACGGCGATATGGTGTCAAAGCTCCGAAATTCAAGAAGCCGGCAGGCTGTTCCTCGCCGGAGTGACGAAGGGATTGGCCGGATCGCGCTTGCTCTCGTACCCCCGCCTGCCGTAGGAGCGGCCCACGCCGGAAATGTCCGGACACTGCGCTGGGGAGCCTGTTCATCCATGACCGACGATCGCGTCGATTTCGCCTCGATGCTGGCTTCGCGCCTGTGTCACGACCTTCTGAGTCCCGTCGGCGCCTTTGCCAACGGGCTCGAACTGCTCGCCGACGAAAAGGACCCGGCGATGCGCGAGCGCTGTTTCGAATTGCTCGAACAAAGTGCGAGGACGTCGGCGAACAAGCTGAAATTCTTCCGCCTTGCCTTCGGTTCGGCGGGGGGATTTGGCGAACTCGTCCCGGCCGATGAGGCGAAGTCGGCGATCCAGGGCATCATCGGCGACCGCGCGATCGAGTTCAACTGGATGATCGGAACCGACCCGCTGCCCAAGCCCGCGGTGAAGATCATTCTCAACCTGTCGCTTCTCCTCGTCGATGCGCTGGTGCGCGGCGGGCGGCTCGATGTCGGCTGCGAAAAACAGGGTGACGCGATCGAGATCGCACTGCACGTCGAGGCCGAGCGCATCTTCCTCGACGCCGATGTCGAACGCATCCTTGCCGAAGGCGAGGGCGCCACCCCGATGACCTCGCGCACCGCGCCCGCGGTGCTGGTGCAGGCGGTCGCGCGGCAGAATGACGGCACGGTCATGCTGGCGCGCGAAACGCCGACCTCGCTGCTGGTCGGGGCCGTTCTCCGCGGTCGGGGGTAAAGCCTCCCTTAACCATTGTCGGGCATGGTCGAACCTCAGTTTTTGGGGCGCACCGGTACCGCGATGGACGATCTGCTGAACGACTTTCTCGCCGAAACGGCGGAAATCCTTGCCGAGGCCGGCGGGGCCATCGTCGCATGGGAAGCGGACCCCGGCGACCGGGCGCAGCTCGACGCGATTTTCCGGTTCGTCCACACGATCAAGGGCAGCTCGGGTTTCCTGGCCTTGCCGCGCGTCACCGCATTGTCGCATGCCGCCGAAGACGCGCTCGATCAGGTGCGCCGCGGCAACCGCGTCGCGAATGCCGCGCTTGTGACCGGGGTGCTCGGCATTCTCGATCGTCTGGACGACCTGTGCACCGCGCTGGGGCAGAAGGGCGCCGAGCCCGCCGGAGACGACCGCGACGTCATCGGGGCACTTGCAGAGGGGGCATCCCTCGATGCGCCGTTCGAGGTTGCGGGGGTACCGCTTCGCCGCGACGATGATTTCGGCGCCGAACTGCAAAGCTGGCGTTCGATCCGCGTGCCGCTGCCGCTGCTCGACAGCGTGATGACCGGGGTTACCGACATCGTCCTCGCGCGCAACGAATTCGCCCGGATGCTGCGGGAATCGGGCGCCGATCTGTCCGTCATCGCATCGTTCGACCGCCTGTCCGATTCGATCGCTGGGATGCGGCAGTCGGTCAGCCAGATGCGGATGCAGCGGATCGACAAGCTGTTCGCGCCGCTGCCGCGCATCGTTCGCGACCTCGCGCAGGAGATGGGCAAGAAAATCGCGTTCCAGACGAGCGGCGGCGAGGTCGAACTCGATCGCGAGATGATGGAAAATATCCGCGATCCGTTGATCCACATCGTCCGCAACGCGATCGACCACGGCGTCGAGCCGCTTGAGGATCGCGTCGCGGCGGGCAAGGATATCACGGCAACGATCGCGGTTTCGGCGCGCCAGTCGGGCAACCAGATCGAAATCGAGATTCGCGACGACGGCCGCGGACTTTCGCCCGATGCGCTCATGGCGAAAGCGATCGCATCGCGCGTCGTGACAGCAGCCGAGGCGCGCGCTCTGGGGCCGAAGGAAAAGATCGAGCTGATCTTCCGCCCCGGCTTCTCGACCGCCGCCAAGGTGACTGCGGTGTCCGGGCGCGGGGTCGGCATGGATATCGTGAAGGCGAATGTCGAAAAGATCGGCGGCGTTGTCGAATTGCGCAACGAAGAGGGACGGGGGCTCGCGATCCTGCTCCGGGTTCCGATGACGCTCACGATCATTTCCGGCCTGATGGTTCGCGCGGCGGGCCAATATTTCGCGATTCCGCGCGGCGCGGTGCGCGAAATCCTGCTCGAAAGCGGCGACACCGTCCGCATCGACCGCCTTGGCGGCGGCGAACTCGCCACGGTTCGCGGCGAGCAATATCCGCTGCTTCGCCTTGAAGCCGTCCTCGGCCGTGAGCGGGACGACAGCGACGATGTCGACGACCGTGCGCTTGTGATCGTCCAGCCGGGGCAGGGGCAAAGCTATGCGCTCAGCGTGGCGGCGATCCACGATCATGAGGAATTGGTGATCAAGCCCGCCGCGCCGATGATCATGGCGACGGGTCTCTATGCCGGCACGACGCTGCCGGACAACGGCCGTCCGGTGTTGCTGCTCGATGTTCAGGGCCTGCTCGCGGCCGCGGCAATCGACGCCAGCGAAACGGGGCGCAGCCACGACCGGATGGCCGAAGCCGAAGCGGCCGCCGCCGCCGCGCGCAATGCCGTGCAGCTACTCCTGTTTCGCGACACGAACGGCCGGGTTCGCGGCGTCCGCCTGTCGGTCATCGAACGGGTCGAGGAAGTGCCCGTGTCGGCGCTGTTCGAAAGCGCGGGCCGGATGCAGGCCCGGATCGGCGAGGATATCTTCCCCCTGCATGCTGCGACGCTGCCGGGCGGCGACGGGGCGGTGAAGCTCCTCCGCCTCTACGACGGTCGCGCGGTGCTTTGCTATCCTATTGCCGAGGTCATCGACATCGTTCGCCTTCCCGATACGGTGCAGCCGTCGGCAGCGCCCGGGCTGATCGCGGGCGTCGTGCTCGTCGGTGACGAGCCCGTCGAACTGATCGATCCCTTCTGGCTGATGGAACAATATGCCGCCGGCGCATCCGTGGCGGCGCTGCGCCAGCCGCTTTGCCGCCTGGCCGACGATCATGACGGCTGGGGGTGCAATTTCCTTGCACCGATTCTGCGTAACGCCGGCTATCGCGTTGTTTCAGATAACGAAGCTCTGGACGAAACGCCTGACATATTATTGTGTCTCACCGAAGAAGGCGAGACCTGCGCTCATTCCGATGGCGACGTGCCGGTGATCCGTCTGCGCAGTTCGATCGCCGCCGCCGGTCCGGCAGACGAGACCGTCTATCGTTATGACCGTCAGGCGTTGCTCGACGCGCTACGCCGGCGGGTCGGGGGAGAGCGCGCATGATGGAAAAACTCTATCTGATCGCGCGTATCGCCGACACGCGCGTTGCGCTGCGCAGCCGCGCCATCAATTCGGTCGTTGCCGTCGGCACGCCGGTCGAGGTGCCCGCTGCGCCGCCGCATGTCGCGGGGCTCTTCGCGCTGCGCAGCCGCGTCTTCACCCTCATCGACCCGCATGTCGTCATCGGGCTGCCCGCCGTACCGGTCGTGCCGGGCCAGCGCGTGATCGTCGTCGACATCGCCCAGCATGGCTATGCGCTGCTGGCCGACGCGATCGAGGACGTCTGCTTCATCGATGCGCCCGAAACGCGTATCGCCGGAAAACTGCTCCCCGGCTGGGCGCGGGTGGCCGATGCGATGATCGAACATCAGGGGGCTTCGCTGCTCGTCGTCGATCCGTCGCATTTCATCACGCTGCCAGTCCTAAAGGCGGCATGAATCCTGCCGTATATTAACGGGCTGCACACGCCTTCACCGTAATGTGCCCAAATCCCCGGGGGTCGGAGTTAATTGAATGTCGAAATCTTGTCTGGTGGTCGATGACAGCAAAGTCATTCGCAAGGTCGCGCGCCATATTCTTGAAAGCATGTCCTTTGCCGTCGAAGAGGCGGCCGACGGGCAGGAGGCGCTGACCTTCTGCCGCGCCAATCGCCCCGACGTCATCCTGCTCGACTGGAATATGCCGGTGATGAGCGGAATGGAGTTTCTCGGCGCGTTCAACGATCTTGATTATGGTCATGAGGAACGGCCGCGCGTCGTTTTCTGCACCACCGAAAACAGCATCGATCATATCCGGGCCGCGATCGAGGCGGGCGCCGACGAATATGTGATGAAGCCGTTCGACCGCGAAACGCTGGAAGGAAAGTTGCAGCTCGTCGGCATAGCCTGAGGTTTTATCCGTGGCTCGACCGCAACCCCTGATACCCGATCCGGAGCCAACGGCCCGCACCGTACGGGTGATGCTGGTCGACGACAGTCTGGTCGTGCGCAGTATTCTCGAACGGATCGTCGACCAGCGGGCCGGGCTCAAAATCTGCGCGTCGGTCGCCTCGGCGCACGAAGCGCTTGCCTATCTGGCCTGCGAGCCCGTCGATGTGGTAGTGCTCGATATCGAGATGCCCGGGATGAACGGCATCGACGCGCTGCCCCATATATTGGAACGCGCCGAAAAGGCCCGGGTCCTCATCCTCTCGTCGAACTGCGTCGAGGGCGGCCCGGCCGCCATCGATGCGCTCGCGCTTGGCGCCAGCGACACGCTCGCCAAGCCTGGTCGGGGCAGCTTTTCGGGCCGTTTCGCCGAAGTGCTGACCGACCGGATCATGACGCTTGGCCACCGGCAGGATCATCCGGCGCCGGTTCCGGTCGCGGAACGCCGCATTCCCGCACCCGCCACTCTCGCCATCGACACCGACCAGCCGATCGAGTGTATAGCGGTCGCGGCCTCGACCGGGGGCATCCCCGCCTTCTCCAATTTCCTCGCCCACCTTGACCCGCGGATCAGCGCGCCGATCTTGCTCACCCAGCATTTGCCCGACGCCTTCATGGAATTTTACGCCAAACAGATCGCCACGATGACGGCGCGGCGCGTTCGCGTCGCAAAGGCGGGCATGGCGATCGAGCGGAACTGCATCTATCTGGCTCCCGGTGACGCGCATCTCCTTGTCGTTGCGGGCGGCGGCCGCCACGAAATCGCGCTCGATCGCCGCGTCATGGACAACGGTTGCTGCCCGTCTGCCGACCCGATGCTCGATTCGGTCGCGGAGGCGTTTGGCAAGGGCGGGATCGCGGTGATCCTGAGCGGGATGGGCCGTGACGGCGCGATCGGCGCGGCACGACTGAAAGAAGCGGGTGGAACCGTCTTTGCGCAGGCGCCGGAGAGTTGCGTGATCTGGGGCATGCCCGGCGCGGTGGCCAAGGCGGGCATCGCCGCCGCGACGCTGAATCCCGATGCGATCGCGCTCATGCTCGGTAGCTTCCTGCCGGGGCGCCGCAAGTCATGATGGGGGCGAGCGCCAGCGAATCGGCTTATCGCGTCCTGATGGGTGTGCTCGAATCGCGAACCGGGCAGACATTGTCGCCCAACCGGATCTGGCGGATCGAAATGTCCCTGAAGCCGGTAATGCAGCGCCATGGCATCGCCGATCTCGACGCGCTGGTCGCGGGGCTCGTCACGTCGACCAGCCGGCAATTGCTCGACGACACGGTCGACGCGATGCTCAACAATGAAACCTATTTCTACAGGGAATACAGTGTTTTCGATGAAATAGCCGCCACCGCGCTCGAGCGTATTCGCGAAATCAACGCGCAGCGCCGACGGTTGACGGTGTGGCATTGCGGCGTGTCGACGGGTCAGGAAGCCTATTCGCTCGCGATGCTGATCGCCGAACAGGGCGAGAAATGGGCGGGATGGCAAGTCGATATCGTCGGCACCGATGTCAGCTATCATGCGATCGGTCGCGCGCGGGTCGGCCTTTACAGCCAGTTCGAGATCCAGCGCGGCCTTCCCGTGCAGCGCATGGTGCGCTGGTTCGATCAGACCGAGGGCGGCTGGCTCGCCAAGGCGGACCTTCGTCGCCGCATCGATTTTTCGGTGCAGAACATGCTCACGGACCGGCCCCCGCTGGCGAGTCCCGCCGATCTGATCTTCTGCCGCAACCTGTTGCTCTATTTCTCTGCGCCGATGCGTCAGAAGGCCTTTGCCCGGCTCCGCGCGATGGCGGCGCCGCAGAGCTTCCTCGTGCTCGGCGCCGGGGAAACCGTGCTCGGTCAGACCGACCAGTTCGTCGCCAGCCCGCGCCTGCGCGGCCTTTACGAGCCCGCCGACCAGCAGGTCCGCCGCGCGGCAGCGGCCTGACCTTGCTTTTTGCGCCCCGGTGGCGCAATCGACGGCCTGGCAAGCACAGGACGGACCCACGAAGCGCATGAGCGATTTTATCGAACGCTGGTCTCCCAATTTCGACGAGCGCGCGCTGCCCATCTCGATGATCGTGCTGCATTATACCGGTATGAAGAGCGGCGCCGAAGCCATTGATTGGCTTGCGAATGCCGAGGCCGGGGTTTCGGCGCACTATGTCGTCAGCGAAGACGGGCAGATCGTCCAGATGGTGCCCGAGGACAAGCGTGCCTGGCACGCGGGGAAGTCGCACTGGCGCGGGGTCAGCGACATCAATTCGGCGAGCGTCGGGATCGAAATCGTTAATCCGGGCCACGAATGGGGTTATGTGCCCTTTCCCGATCCGCAAGTTTCCTCAGTCGTCCGCCTCGTCCACATGATCAAGGATCGGCATGCGATCACGCGCGGCAATGTCGTCGGCCATTCGGACATCGCCCCGACGCGCAAGCAGGATCCGGGCGAGCTGTTTCCGTGGGAAGAACTGGCGCGTCGCCGTCTCGCGCTGCCGCGTCCGACGAAAAAACTCACCGATCCGTTATGGACCGATGCCGGCTTCCTGCTCGCACTCGAACGGTTCGGTTACGATGTGACCGACGGCTTTGCGGCGACGGTCGCGTTCCAGCGGCGTTTTCGCCCCGAACTGATCGACGGCACGATCTGCGGCGAATGCCGCGCGATCCTGCTCGCGTTGCTGTTGCCGCAGCCCGAGGGCAATTGAGCGGGCGGTTTCGACCGGTTACTGCCTTATCTTTCATCGTCACCCCGGACTTGATCCGGGGTCCATGACTTCAGCGCGGCTCTGGATCCCGGATCAAGTCCGGGATGACGAAGGAGGGTAAGCGAATGTCAGCTTCCCACCCCGAAACAGTCCTTTGCCACAATCGCTCGTAATGTGACGCCGTTCAGGCTATACTCGCTGAGCCAGAGGGTCGGGCGATCGCCGCTTTCGCAAGAAAGGGGAGGAAAGTCCGGGCTCCACGGAAATCACGGTGCCGGATAACGTCCGGCGGA
>JALDYH010000134.1:0-10923 GCA_032154175.1 Sphingopyxis sp.
GCCCGAAGATGCCGAGGCCCAGCAGCGTGAGCGCGCCGAGCGCGATCGCCATCACCTGTTCGATGTCTGGGTCGGGACCGAGATCGGCTTCCATGAAGCGGCTGAACAGGGTGGTGCCGATCCCGGTGATGACCGCCAGGACGAGCACCTTGATGCCGGAGGATATGACGTGACCGAGGACGCGCTCGGCCATGAAGGCGGTGCGCCCGAAAAAGGCGAAGGGCAGCAGGATGAAGCCAGCGAGCGTCACGAGCTTGAATTCCAAAATCGTCACAAAGATTTGCACCGCGAGAATGAAGAAGGCGAGGATCACGATCACCCAGGCAATCAGCAGCACCATGATCTGGACAAAGTTGGTGAAGAGGCCGACCGGACCGACAAGATCGGCGGTCGCATCGAGTAGCGGCTGCGCGGCGTCGAGTCCCGTTTCCGCGACGACGCCGGGGCGCATGAAGTCGCCGATCGCCATCGCTCCGCCACTTGCTTTCAGGCCGATGCCAGCGAAGCTTTCGAGCAGGATCGACGCGAGCGCAGCAAAATTGCCAATGATGAAGGCAAAGAAGCCGATGTAGAGCGTCTTCTTGATCAGGCGCTGAAGCACATCCTCGTCGGTGCCCCACGCCCAGAAGAGCGCCGCGATCGTCACGTCGATCACGATGAGCGTCGAGGAGAGGAAACCGACCTCGCCGCCGAGCAGCCCGAAGCCGCTATCGATATAGGTCGAAAAGACCGACAGGAAAGTGTCGATGACGCCGGTATCGTTCATCGCGGATCCTTCTCTTGACCGAAGAAACGGCGGCGCTTCGCTTCCCATGCTGCGTCGCAGGCGGGTTCCGGGACCGTGATGCTGCGGCAATGCGCAGGGACATCATCCGCCGCCGGTCGTGCGCCCGCCCGGCCCGACTCCGGAGCGGACGCACGGGGCGCGGGCGGCGATATCGCGGTGACGATCGCGAGCGTCATGAGCAGGCCGCCCAGCACTCCGATGACCGCGATCTTTGCTGCCCGGCCCATCTCAATCGGCTTTGCGGAAGCGGCGGAAGCGCTCTCGCGCTTCGGCTTCGGCGGCGGCATTGCGCGCTGCGTCGAGCGCCCCGGCCCGGCCCTGCGCTGCGATCGCGGCGGTGAGGTCGGCGAGTTGCTGCGACTGGAGCGCGAGCAGCTGGTTGCCGGCCTGCGCCGCCTGGAGCGCGCCGACTGCCGACTGGCTCGCGGTGACGAGCTTCGAAATCGACTGGCGCGTGGTGCCAAGATTGCCGACGATGCCCGCCTGGACCTTCATCGCATCCTCGAAGGCCCCGACGCTGTCTTCCCAGCGGCCTTCGGCATTGGCGACCATCGCGGCATGCGAACCCGACAGCGCAGGCCCCTTGTAGCGCTGGTCGAACGCCGCCTGGACGTCCTTCACATCGAAGGCAATGCGCTGTGCCTCGCCGAGCAGCTGGCGCGTCTGGTCGATCTGCGCCTGCAGCTCCTGCAGGCTCGACGTCGGCAGACTGGCCAAGTTGCGCCCCTCGTTGAGCAGCGACGTCGCCTGATTCTGGAGCATCGCGATCTGGTTGTTGATCTGCTCGAGCGTGCGCGCGGCGGTCAGGATGTTCTGCGCATAGTTGCGCGGATCGTGGACGATGCCGCCGACCTGCGCGATCGCCGGACTGCCCATGAGCGTCGCGGGACCAGCGGTGGCGGCCAGCAGCGCGGCGAAAAACAGGCGGTGGATGGGATATGTCTTCATGGTCTTACTCCTGCGTGGGGGTGGAGATTTCGAGATGGCCGAGGAGGTCGGCCGCCCATTCGACACCGCGATGGCGAAGCCAGGCGGCAGCGAATTGCGTCTGGCCATGCGCGACCATGAGTTCGCCGATGCGGATCTGGTCGGATTTGGAGGAGGCGGCAGCGAAGGCGAGCGCGATATCGCCGAGGCCAAGGTCGAAGAGGCGGTTGCCGCGGCGCGACTGGCAATAATAGTCGCGCTTCGGCGTCGCCCGGCTCAATATCTCGATCTGCCGGTCGTTGAGGCCGAAACGCTCATAGACCCGCGCGATCTGCGGCTCGGCCGCCCGCTCGTTGGGCAGAAAGATGCGCGTTGGACAGCTCTCGATGATCGATGCCGCGATCCGCGATCCTTCGATATCGGCGAGGCTCTGGGTCGCGAAGATCACGCTCGCATTCTTCTTGCGCAGCGTCTTCAGCCATTCGCGCAGCTGGGCGGCGAAGGTCGGGCTGTCGAGCACCAGCCAGCCCTCGTCGATGATGATCAGCGTTGGCGAGCCGTCGAGCCGGCCTTCGATCCGGTGGAACAGATAGGCGAGGACCACCGCCGCTGACGAGGCCCCGATGAGCCCTTCGGTTTCGAGCGCTTGCACGCGCGCGTGACCCAGCCGTTCCTCCTCGGCGTCGAGCAGCCGGCCCCATGGCCCGCCGACGAGATAGGGCGATAGCGCCTGCTTCAGCTCCTGCGACTGGAGGAGCACGGCAAGGCCGGTGAGAGTGCGTTCGGCGACGGGTGCCGACGCGAGCGACGTCAGCGCCG
The DNA here is from genome assembly GCA_032154175.1 of Sphingopyxis sp. Classification (GTDB taxonomy): domain Bacteria; phylum Pseudomonadota; class Alphaproteobacteria; order Sphingomonadales; family Sphingomonadaceae; genus Sphingopyxis. Next base: position 2,534 of record JALDYH010000134.1, read on the forward strand.
ACCAGAGATATTCCTTTGCCGCCGGATCGACGTCGACGCCCTCGCCGGCCAGCAGCCCGGCCAGCCATTCGGCGGCCCAGGCGCGTTCTCCGGCCTGGTCGATCCGCGCGAGCGGCTGCAAGGCGACGCCGTCCGCATCGTCGGCGAGCGCGCCGCCGAGATCCTGCCAGTCGCCGCCCATCGCGAGCGCCGCGGCCCGGATCGAGCCGCCGAAGTCGAAGGCGAAGATCTGCGATCCTGCATAGCGGCGAAACTGCATCGCCATCAGAGCGAGCAGCACCGACTTGCCGGCCCCCGTCGGTCCGACGACAAGCGTGTGGCCAACGTCGCCGACATGCAGCGCGAAACGGAACGGGGTCGAGCCTTCGGTCTTGCCGTAAAGCAAGGGGGCATCACCGAAATGCTCGTCCCGTTCCGCCCCGGCCCACACCGCCGACAGCGGGATGAGGTGCGCGAGATTCAGCGTCGAGATCGGGGGCTGGCGGACATTGGCGTAGACATGGCCGGGAAGACTGCCGAGCCAGGCTTCGAGCGCGTTCACCCCTTCGACAGTGCAGGTGAAGTCGCGGCCCTGGATGACCTTCTCGACCAGCCGCAGCTTCTCGGCGGCAAGCGCCGGATCGCGGTCCCACACCGTCACGGTTGCCGTGACATAGGCGATGCCGGCATGATCGGCGCCAAGTTCCTGCAAGGCCATGTCAGCGTCGGCCGCCTTGTTCGAGGCGTCGCTGTCCATCAGGACCGACGCCTCGTTGGTCATCACCTCCTTCAGAATCGCGGCGACCGACTTGCGCTTGGCGAACCATTGACGACGGATGCGCGTCAGCAGTTTGGTGGCGTCGGTCTTGTCGAGCATCACCGCGCGGGTCGACCAGCGGTAGCCGAAGGCGAGACGGTTGAGTTCGTCGAGCAGTCCCGGGAAGGTGACACTCGGAAAACCGGTAATGGTGAGCGTGCGCAGATGATGGTCGCCGAGCTTCGGCTCAAGACCGCCGGTGACCATCTCGTCGGTGAGGAGCGCGTCGAGATAGGCGGGGGTCTCGGGCACGCGGACCCGCTGGACCTTGGTCGACACGCAGCTGTGGAGATAGGTGAGCGTCGCGCCGTCATCGAGCCAATCGGCTTCGGGCATGAAGCCTTCGACGAGATGGAGCAGCCGGTCGGTGCGATCGATGAAGCTCGCGAGCAGTTCCTTGGGATCAACGCCGGTCTTCGAGCGGCCTTCATACAGCCAGGCTTCGGCGCGCGCCGCCTCTTCGGCGGGCGGCATCCAGAGCAAGGTCAGATAATAGAAGCTCTCGAAATGCGCGCCCTCTTCGCGGAATTGTTCGCGGCGCTCGACATCGACCAGCTCCGACACCGGATCGGGGAAGTCGGACACGGGATAATCCTGCGCCGCGATCCGCTGTGCCTCGACGAACACCGCCCAGCCCGACCCCAGGCGGCGCAGCGCATTATTGAGCCGCGCGGTGACCGCGACCAGTTCGGCGGGCGTGGCGCTGTCGAGATCGGGACCGCGGAAGCGCGCCGTGCGCTGGAACGAGCCGTCCTTGTTGAGCACCACGCCCTCCGCCACCAGGCAAACCCAAGGGAGAAAGTCGGCGAGGCAGGCGGATTTCGATCGATATTCGGAGAGATTAATCATGGCCGCATCCAGTTCGGATATTTGAGGTGACGCCGGGCGACGTCGACGAATTGCGGATCGCGGCGCGCGGCCCAGACCGACAGCGCGTGGCCGATCGCCCAGATGGCGAGACCGGCGATCCAGAGGCGAAGACCGAGGCCGATCGCGCCGGCGAGGGTGCCGTTGACGATCGCGAGGCTGCGCGGCGCGCCGCCGAGCAGGATCGGCTCGGCGAGCGCGCGGTGGACCGGCGCGAAAAAGCCGGGGATGCCGCCGTCGTCGCTCATCAGACGAGCGCCCCGCCCCCGAAGGAGAAGAAGGAAAGGAAGAAGCTCGACGCCGCGAAGGCGATCGACAGGCCGAACACGATCTGCACCAGCCGCCGAAAGCCGCCCGAGGTGTCGCCGAAGGCAAGGCTGAGGCCGGTCACGATGATGATGATCACCGCGACGATCTTGGCAACCGGTCCCTCGATGCTTTCGAGGATCGACTGGAGCGGGGCCTCCCATGGCATAGACGAGCCGCCGGCATAAGCCGGGACGGTGACGAGCGCCGAAACGGCAAGTGCCGTCGAAGCAAGCAGGGCACGGCGGGCGCCGCGCCGGATGGCACGCATCATGATGGATCTCCTGAAGGGGTGAAGGGGGTGAGGCGATATTCGCCGGTCGCGGGATCGAACCCGTCGACATGCGCGAGTTCGGACAAGCGGCGCCCGGCGCCGTCGCGGACGAGGACGGCGACCACATCGATCGTTTCGCCAAGCAGCGCGCGCGGCACCGTGACGACGACTTCCTGGATCAGCTGCTCCATCCGGCGGAGTGCGCCAAGGGCGCTGCCCGCATGAATCGTGCCGATGCCGCCCGGATGTCCAGTTCCCCACGCCTTCAACAGCTCGAGCGCCTCGGCGCCGCGGACCTCGCCGATCGGGATACGGTCGGGGCGGAGGCGAAGCGACGAGCGGACAAGATCGGAGAGCGAGGCAACGCCGTCCTTGGTCCGCATCGCGACGAGATTTTGCGCGGCGCACTGAAGCTCGCGCGTGTCCTCGATGAGAACGATCCGGTCCTCGCTATCCGCGACCTCGGCGAGCAAAGCATTGGCGAGGGTGGTCTTGCCGGTCCCCGTGCCGCCGGCGACGAGGATATTCCTCCGCTCGGCGACCGCGTTTCGCAGCGCCGCGGCCTGGCGCTCGGACATGATGCCGGCGGCCGCATAATCGGCCAGCGTGAAGATCGCGACCGCCGGCTTGCGGATGGCGAAGGTAGGGGCGGTCACCACCGGTGGCAGCAGCCCCTCGAACCGTTCCCCACTTTCCGGCAGCTCCGCGGACACGCGGGGCGCCCCGGCGTGCACCTCGGCCCCGACATGATGGGCGACAAGACGAACGATGCGCTCGCCGTCGGCCGGCGCCATCATCACACCGCTATCGGTGATGCCCTCGCCTAGCCGGTCGACCCACAGGCGCCCATCGGGATTGAGCATGATCTCAATTACGGCAGCATCGGCAAGCCAGGCCGCGATCGCACCGCCCATCGCGGTGCGCAGCATGCGCGCGCTGCGCTGATGTGCTTCCGGCTGGATCGATTGCGCGCCCATCGGGGCCCCCGTTTCTTGAGGCCAGGCGGATATGCCCGGCTCGACGGGGATGAGTAAGAGACGCAGAGAAAGCCTGAATTCAACAAGGTTTTTGGATCGTCGTACCGTCTCGTAGAAAGACAGGCCGTGGCGTAGGTCGATCCGCATCGGAACGGATAAAAATCATGCTGCAGCTTGTGAAATCATCGATTTTGACAAGAGTGTAAGGATGACTGATTCGGGGTCGCAGCCATCAGAGGACGAAGTGCGCTGGGCGCGGCTCACAGACAAGCAGCGTGCTTGCCTCGATCTTGTGCTTGAACATCAAACCTCGAAGCAGATTGCGCGGCGGCTGAACATCTCGAAACAAGCCGTCGATCTCAGGCTGACGAGCGCGCGCGATATTCTCGGCGCGGCCAACAGGGCCGAATCCGCAGTCCGGTATGCGCGCCTCAAACAGACCTATGACCGGATGCCATGGGACGCGATCATAGTGGCGCCAGACCCCAAACTGGTGCCATCCGACTTTCCGGACGGAGAGCCGGCTGCAGTGGGGGTGACCGACAACATATCAGTCGGTGAAGATCTTCTTGCGACCGGCTCGCCGTTCAAGGGTCTCTGGAGGCGAAATCACTCCCGCCCAGACAAGGTCTGGCTCATGGCCGCGATGTTGGCGATGCTGGGTTTTCTCATCCTGGCGGGGGTGACGATCGGTGAAACGCTAACGCGGCTGATCTCCGGCTGATTCCTTTAACCTGTCCACCAGCACGAGCCGGAGCGACCGCTTCCGGCAAAGGAGAAGTCATGTCCAAGGAAATGAGTATTGCGGCAGCGCGCCTGGTCCGCGATGTCCCCACCGCCGAAGGCAGGATTGACGATGCTCTCATCGCCGTGTCCTCTTTGATGACGAGCGTGGTGACAGCGCGGCGCGACACCGCCGGGGTGCCGGCGACAAGAGGTTTGGCGGCGATCCGCCGTTTGATGAAGGCGCAGATGGCCCTCGTCGATGTGAGCGGCGACATCCTGCGGGTCCATGGCGAACTCGCCAACATCGGGCGCGAAACGGCCGGCTATGATCTTCATGAATGCCCGACCGTTGCCGCAACGGCAGACGGTGCGCGTTCCGCTGCGGCCTGATCGTGGTTGACCGGGAGCAGCGGCCGTGAAAGTTTCAGGGCGTGCGAATAGCCTTGTTTCTCGCCTTCTTGGCCGTTGCTGTCGGCTATGCCGCTTGGAAGGGCGGCGGACCCGAGCGCGTGATGGCAGCGATCGCGGCCACGATGGTGGGCGCGGATCAGCTGGTCCACCTCTTCCTTCCGCCGAGCTTCGCATCGCTGGACAGCGGCCATCTCGCGATCGACCTGTTTGGAGCCGCCTCAACGGTTACGCTCGCGCTCTTTGCGCATCGCTTCTGGCCGATGTGCGTCGCCGTATTGCACCTCGCTCCGCTCTTCGCCCACACGAGCAGGATCATCGATGTGACACTTCATCCGGCTGCCTATCTGACGATGCAGGTGGCGACCTCGTGGGTGGTCCCGGCCATTCTCATCGTGGCAACCTGGCGACACCAACGTCGGCTGGCGAGCGGCGAGAGCGAGCCGTCCTGGCAAATTTCGTCGCCATCATCGATCCCGACAACAGCGGAGCGCTAGCCGAGAAGCTGCTCGCGGAGCATCGCACGCTCGCGCGGCTCCTCGCTCAACATCCCGACTCGCTAGCGCGGACCTTGGGCGGAAACAGCCGGATCGCCGCCATGATCCTGGCATCGCGCGCCGCGACGCTGGAGGCGATGAGAACTGGGCTCGTCGGCCGGCGCATTCATCCAGCCAATCGCGACCTCATCCGATATCTCAAGACTTCAATGGGCGCCCTTCGCGATGAGGCGCTGAGAATATTGTTCCTCGATGCTTCACGTTGCCTGATCGCGGACGAGCAATTGCAGAATGGAACGCTTGCGCAGCTCGCAATTTACCCGCGCACCATTTTTCGCCGGGCCCTCGAACTCGATGCCGCGGCCGTCATCCTGGTCCACAATCATCCGAGCGGAGATCCGACGCCGAGCCGGGCTGATATCGAGGCGACCGAACGGCTATCGCTGATCGGTCGCGCGCTCGATATCGAAGTGCTGGAGCATATCGTGGTAACCCTTCATGGGCATCGGACCATTCTCGAGGGGCGCACAGTCTTGGGCTGCGGCACCTCGTCGCAGGTGGTGCTGCGCGAACCTGCTGGTGACAGGCTTGACGTTCCCGACGCTGCCAGCGCGCTTGCGAATGCTCAGAAGGCATCGCGGCGGCGCCTGCTTCGGCGTCAGCTCGTCGGCGCGCACGAGCTGTTCGGCGAGCCGGCCTGGGACATGCTTATCGATCTTTTCATCCATGAAGGCGAAGCAAAGGCGGTATCGACGAGTTCGCTGTGCATCGCCTCGGGCTTGCCGATGAGCAGCGCGCTCAGGTTGCTGCAGCGGCTTTGTGATTTCGGTCTGGTGACGCGCGAAGCCGACCGGCACGACGGCAGGCGCAACTTCATCCGGCTGGCGCCCGGACTGAGGCAACGACTGACGGCCTATTTCGAAGGGGGCGACGAATGATCGCCATCCTTGTCGCGCGACAGTTCGTCGCCGAGCTTCGGCCCGAGCTCCATCCGCCGACTGAGCGTGTCGACAAAAGCCTCCCATCGCTTCTTGCCGGTCGCCTGCGCTGCCCGAAGTGCCGCGTCGGGGAGCGGCGGACTGTTGATCAGCCAGGAGCGAACGAACAGCGCGAAACCTTCATTCGATAATTCGACATGCCATTCGAGCCGGTCGAGCTGCCGCGATAGCCGGTCGAGGCGCCGCGTCAGCGCAGCCTCAAGGCGTTCTTCATGATCGGGGGTGAGCAAGGATGCGAGCGCCGCTTCGACGATGTCGGTGCGGGTGATCCGCCGACTACGCGCGCGCTCGTCGAGTTGGCGCGCCAGCACGCTATCGATGCGGAAGGTTCGCTTAACCGAGGACTTTCTCATAGGTCGATCCCGTCGTCCGGATCCTGTGACGCGAGGCGGGCACCGCGGCGCATCGCGCCGTCGACGGCCTTGCGATCGCGAACGGGATCATCGTCGCGCTCATCGCTGGCAAAATCGAATTCGCTGACTGCGTGAGCAGGCTCTGGGGCGATATTCTCATGGTCGGGTATCGCCGGCTCCTGCCGGATACCGCTGTTGGCGTCGCTATCATCCTCGTCGCCGTCGGCAACGTCGACATCCTCATCGTGGCTCGCGGCCTCCACCGTGTCGCCTGGCAGGTCGCCCGGGCGGTCCAACGCGCTCCAGTCGTCAGGACGGCTTTCGCCGACGTTCGGCGGCGCGGGTGGCTGCAGGATGCGCGCCGTGAAGCGGGAATCGGTATAATATCGGGCCTTGCTCGCCCGGATCGGCGCGATGCCGGCGACCATCACGATTTCCTGGTCGGGCGGCAGTTGCATGACTTCGCCGGGGGTGAGCAAGGCGCGAGCGGTCTCGGTGCGCGATACCATCAGATGGCCGAGCCAGGGCGAGAGGCGGTGTCCGGCATAGTTTTTCATCGCGCGCATTTCGGTCGCGGTGCCGAGCGCGTCCGAGATGCGCTTCGCGGTGCGCTCGTCGTTGGTCGCGAAACTGACGCGGACATGGCAATTGTCGAGGATGGCGTTGTTCTGGCCATAGGCCTTTTCGATCTGGTTCAAGGACTGGGCGATCAGGAACGACTTGATTCCATAGCCCGCCATGAACGCCAGCGCGCTCTCGAAGAAATCAAGCCGCCCCAGGGCCGGAAACTCGTCGAGCATAAGGAGGAGTCGCTGCGACCGCGCCCGCGGGTTGAGTTCTTCGGTGAGCCGCCGACCGATCTGGTTGAGGATCAGGCGAATGAGCGGCTTCGTGCGGCTGATGTCGCCGGGCGGCACGACGAGATAGAGCGAGGTCGCCGTCTCCCCCGCCACAAGATCGGCGATGCGCCAGTCCGACCGGCGCGTCACCGCGGCGATGACCGGGTCGCGGTAGAGTCCGAGAAAGGACATGGCGGTCGAAAGGACCCCCGAGCGCTCGTTGGCCGATTTGTTGAGCAGATCCTGGGCCGCCGCGGCGACAACGGGGTGGACGCCCGCCTCGCCGAGATGCGCCGTCGTCTGCATGATGCGGAGGGTCGAGGCGATACCGCGCCGCGGATCGGAGAGGAAGGCCGCAACGCCTGCGAGCGATTTATCCTCCTCGGCATAAAGAACATGCAGGATCGCGCCAACGAGCAGCGAATGGCTCGTTTTTTCCCAATGGTTGCGTTTCTCGAGGCTTCCTTCCGGATCGACGAGCACGTCGGCGACATTCTGCACGTCGCGCACTTCCCATTCGCCGCGCCGCACTTCGAGGAGCGGATTGTAGGCGGCCGATGCGATGTTGGTGGGGTCGAACAGCAGGACGCGGCCATGCTGCGCCCGGAACCCTGAGGTCAGCTGCCAATTCTCGCCTTTGATGTCGTGCACGATGCAGCTGCCCGGCCAGGTGAGAAGCGTCGGCACGACGAGGCCCACGCCCTTGCCCGATCGGGTCGGCGCGAAGCAGAGGATATGTTCGGCGCCGTCATGGCGTAGATAGGTCCGCCCGAACCGCCCCAAGATGACCCCGGCATCGCCGAGCATCCCGGCGCGCCGGATATCGCCCGCGTCGGCCCAGCGCGCCGAGCCATAGGTCTGGGGGCGCGCCAGACCGACATGGCAATCGCGACGATGACCGAGACGAAGCCGCCCGACGCCGCAATCATGGCGCCCCGGTAAAAGATCGGCGGCGCGTAGGCGTCATAGACGAACCACCACCAGAAGAAGGCGGGCGGCGGGTAGACCGGATAGTTGCCGATGCGGAACCAGGGCGGACCTAGCGCCGGCTGAAATCCGAGCGCCGCCGCGGTCCACTGCGTCGCGGCCCAAACCGCGAAGACCACGATCGCACCGACAGCGGCAATCTGGCCCCAGAGGATCTTGTCGTTCATTGCAGAGCGCCTTTCTAGATACCGATGCCCCGGCCCAGCGCCCAATCGACCGAGCCGCCGGGGGACATGGTGCCGGTGATATGCTGGCCGAGATGGCGGTCGAGCGCGGGGCGCCAGGGAACGAGTTGGAACCCCAGCCCATCGTCGATCATCGCAAAACGCCCCGACGCGAGCGTCACGCGCTCGCGGTAGATG
>JALDYH010000135.1:0-10908 GCA_032154175.1 Sphingopyxis sp.
TGTTTTCGCCCATCCGGCGGTCGAGTTTATACTTGGCGCTCTGGCGCTTCGACATTGTCGTCTCCAATATGCTGTGTGCCGAAGGATTTCGGCGGTTCCCGGGTCGCACCATATGGGCTTGAGCCATATGCGACCGCCGCTTCACCGGGGTGCGGGGTCCATTGCGAAGGCGCGCGACTAGACGGGGAGGACGGCAAAGTCAAGCGTTGCGGCTCCTGCTCGACACGACCGAAAAAGCCGTTAAAGGCAGCGCGCATGACGTCCGCCAAACTTCCCGAAGATTGCGAAACGATGATCGATGTCCGCGCCGGGGTCGACCAGGTCGATCGCGAACTCGTCGCGCTGCTCGTCCGCCGCTTCGGCTACATGGATGCCGCAGCGCGCATCAAGACCGACCGCGGCACCGTCCGCGACGAAGCACGCAAGGCGCAGGTGATCGACAATGTCGCACGCGAAGCCGAAGCCGCCGGGCTCGAACCCGAGCGGCTGCGTGCCGTGTGGAATGAACTGGTCGAACAATCGATCGCTTATGAGGCAACCCGGTGGGATCGCCTGCGCGCCGATCGCTGATCCTTTAGTTGGTGGCGCCGGGCTTCGGCGTATCGACAACGGCCTGCGTCGCCTCTTCCTTCGGCTTCACCGGCTCGACCACCGTGCGGCACACGCGCTTGGGTACGGCGCTGCCGGTGGATTCCACTTTCTCGCAGATTTTTTTGGGCTTTGCCGGTTTCGCCGGTGCGGCATCGGCCGCATTGGCGGAAGTCACCATCAAGGCGAGGGAAAGTATTGCGGAAATCATGGATCTATTCGCTCTCCAAAAGGATGCGGCCTTCTAGAGAGGTTTATTGCTCCCGCCAAGGGGCGCTGAAACAGGTACGAAATGCCAGGCTGTTTCCTGGCATTTCGCGGATGAGCACTCAGTTTCCGGCGCCGTTCAGGCGCGCATCGTTGCGGATACTGGTCGGCTGGCCGTCCCATTCTTCCTGCGTCTTGCAGATTCGACTCTTGAGGCGCGATCCGGTGCTCTTGTTGGCGCGGCACACCATTTTGGGCTTTGCGGGTTTCGTTTCGCTCGTCGTCTGCGCCGGGGCCATTGCTTCGGGTGCGGCGGCAGAAAGGGCGAGGGTGAGTATCAGGGTCAGCATGATCGTCTCCAGGGAGGGGGCTCATCCGTTATCGCGGTCGGGGCGTCCTGCCAAGAGCGGTTATGATGCCGTGCATCATCCTGATATCATTGTGCGACCAGCCCGTTTTGGTCAGCGCGGTGCGCAAGGTGCGCAGCGTCGCGTCGGTGCGCTCGGGTGGGACGAAGTAACCGCTGGTGTCGAGATCGCGGACGAGATGCTGGATCAATTCTTCCAGTTCGGCATGCGGCGCGACCGGGTCGAGCGGCACCTCGGGCGGGCTGGCGAGCGTTATCCCCTTCGACCATTCATAGGCGAGCAGGATCACCGCCTGCGCAAGGTTGAGCGATGCGAATTGGGGGTTGATCGGCACCGTGACGATATTGTGCGCGAGTGCGACGTCGTCGGTTTCGAGGCCCGAGCGTTCGGCTCCGAAAACATAGGCCGAGCGGCCCGCGCTCGCGTGAACCTCGCGCGCCGCCGCCTCGGGGGTCAGCACGGGCTTCATCACGCCGCGCTTGCGCACCGTGGTGGCATAGATCGTCGTGCAGTCGGCGACCGCTTCGGCCAGGCTGCCGAAAACCCTGGCCTCGGCCAGTACGATGTCGGCGCCCGCCGACGCAGGACCCGCATCGGGATTGGGCCAGCCGTCGCGCGGAGTGACGAGGCGTAGTTCGGTCAGCCCGAAATTGAGCATTGCCCGCGCCGCCTTGCCGATATTTTCACCAAGCTGGGGACGGACGAGGACGATGACGGGGGGCGGGGCGGTCCCGGTCATTTGATCGGCCGCGCCGCCTCGGTGACCGAAGAGGCAAATTCCTCGAAATCCTTGGCTTCGGTAAATTCGCGGTAGACGCTGGCGAAGCGGATATAGGCGACGCTGTCGAAGCCCTTCAGCGCCTCCATCACCATGCCGCCGATCTGCTGCGCCTGCACTTCGCTCTCGCCCGAGGTTTCGAGCTGGCGCTGGATACCCGACACCAGCCGTTCGATGCGCGCACCGTCGATCGGACGCTTGCGGCACGCGATCTGGATGCTGCGCATCAATTTCTCGCGGTCGAACGGCTCGCGGCGGCCATCGGCCTTCGTCACGCCGACTTCGCGGAGCTGGATGCGCTCGAAAGTGGTAAAGCGTGCGCCGCAATCCTCGCACTGGCGGCGGCGGCGAATCGCGGCGCCGTCCTCGGTCGGACGGCTATCCTTCACCTGACTGTCTTCATGGCCGCAATAGGGACAGCGCATCGGTCAGCGTTTCACCCGCGAATATAGCGCGATGGCCGCGCCGGCGAACAGGCCGACCGGCCAGGTCAGGACCGGTAGCAGGATGCCCGCCGCCGCGCCGATTGCGCCGCCAGTCAGCACCGGGCGCGTCGAGGGGTGGGCAAGGCCTTGCTTGCCCATCGCCTTGATCTCTTCGATCGAGAGTTCGACCAGCGTCGGTTCCTCGGGGTGCTGCCGCGCCATTGCCTTATCCCTGATAGATGGGGAATCGTTCGCACAATGCGCGAACGCGCCCGCGAACGTCGGCCTCGACATCGGCGTCACCATGCTCGCCCTTGTCGCGCAGTGCCTCGAGCACGTCGGCGACCATGTCGCCGATTTCCTCGAACTCGGCGATGCCGAAACCACGCGTGGTGCCCGCGGGCGATCCGACGCGGATGCCGCTCGTCTTGACCGGGGGCAGCGGATCGAAAGGCACGCCATTCTTGTTGCAGGTGATCGCGCTGCGTTCGAGCGCCTCGTCGGCGTCGCGGCCCGTGATGCCGAGCGGACGGAGGTCGATCAGCGCAAGATGCGTGTCGGTGCCGCCCGCGACGACATCGGCGCCGCGTGCCTTGAGGCGCGCTGCGAGGGCCTGCGCGTTGGCGATCGTCGCCTTGGCGTAATCCTTGAAATCGGGGCGCAGCGCTTCGCCGAACGCGACGGCCTTGGCGGCGATGACGTGCATCAGCGGTCCGCCCTGCAAGCCGGGGAAGACCGCCGAATTGATGCGCTTCGCGATCGCTTCGTCATTGGTCAGGATCATGCCGCCGCGCGGACCGCGCAGCGTCTTGTGCGTCGTCGTGGTGACGACATGGGCATGCGGAAGCGGCGAGGGGTGCGCACCGCCGGCGACGAGACCTGCGAAATGTGCCATGTCGACCATCAGCAGCGCGCCGACATCGTCGGCGATCGCGCGGAAGCGGGCAAAATCGAGCGTCCGCGGATAGGCCGAACCGCCTGCGATGATCAGCGTCGGGCGATGTTCTTTCGCCAGCGCCTCGACCTGGTCGAAATCGACGAGATGGTCGTCGGGGCGTACGCCATATTGTACGGCATTATACCATTTGCCCGACATCGCGGGCGGTGCGCCGTGGGTCAGGTGCCCCCCGGCGTCGAGGCTCATGCCGAGGATCGTCGCGCCGGGCTTGGTCAGCGCGAGCATCACCGCGCCGTTCGCCTGTGCGCCCGAATGCGGCTGGACGTTGACATAGCCGCAGTCGAAAAGCTGCTTCGCGCGGTCGATCGCGAGGGTTTCGACCTCGTCCGACGGCGCGCAGCCCTGATAATAGCGGCGGCCCGGATAGCCTTCGGCATATTTGTTGGTGAACACCGAGCCCTGTGCTTCGAGCACCGCTTTCGAGACGATATTCTCGGACGCGATCAGTTCGATCTGATGCTGTTCGCGGTCGAGTTCATGCTTCATCGCGGCCGCGACGGCGGGGTCGACCTTGTCGACGCCGTCGGTGAAATAGCCTGCCGATTTGATGGGCTTGTCGAGCGTGTCTGTGGTCATCGGCTGGTCTCCAGTTGGGGCGGATTCGAAAGCTTGTCGACGCGGCGCGCGTGGCGGTCGCCGGCGAATTCGGTGGTGAGGAAGGCGTCGAGGCAGGCCTTCGCCATGTCGATGCCGGTCAGGCGCGCGCCCATCGCAATGACGTTCGCGTCATTATGCTCGCGCGACAATTTCGCGGACAGCGGCTCCGACACGAGCGCGCAGCGTGCGGCGGGGTTACGGTTGACCGAGATCGAGATGCCGATCCCCGAACCGCACAGCGCGACGCCCTTTTCGGCTCGGCCATCGGCGATCGCTTCGCCCAGCTTGTACCCGTAATCGGGATAATCGACGCTTTCGGGGCCGTTGGTACCGAGATCCTCGACCTCATGCCCCTTTTCGCGCAGCCAGTCGGCAAGCGCGGCTTTCAGCTCGTAAGCGGCATGGTCTGAGGCGATGGCGATGCGCATGGTGCGGCTCCCGCGGGGTCTAAGGGAATCGATGAGCGCGCTTTAGGCGAAGCCGCGCGGATTGGCCATAAGCGAGGTGGCAAATTTGTGACGGCACCGATAAAACCGTCCCATGTCCGACACGATCATCTCCATCCTGATGCTGACCGGTGCCCTTCTGACCGGCGGCGCCATCTATGTCTTTCGGAGGGGCGACCGCCGCCGCGCGCTGCTGATGCTCGTTGCCGCGCTGGTGATGTTCGCCAATGTCGCGATCTGGCTGGTGCCGGTGAAATAGCAAGAAAATCCTCCCTGCCGCGGAGCGGTGGGGAGGGGGACCGCGCCCGGAGGGCGTGGTGGAGGGGCGGCGACGTCGCGCCATAGCCCCTCCGTCAGCGACTATGCCGCTGCCACCTCCCCATGCCTTTGGCACAGGGAGGATCATTTCCTCAGCGGATCGGCGAATCGGGCGCGAGCCGCATATCCAGATAGTTGTCGAGCGACTTCATCAGCTGGTCGAGCTCATGCTCGAAGAAGTGGTTGGCGCGCGGGATCTCGTCGTGATGGATCGTGATGCCCTTTTGCGTGCGCAGCTTGTCGACCAGCTTCTGCACCGCGCTCGGCGGCACGATCTCGTCCTGCCCGCCCGCGACGATGATGCCCGACGAGGGGCAGGGCGCGAGGAAGCTGAAGTCGTACATGTTCGCCGGCGGTGCGACCGACAGGAAGCCGCGGATTTCGGGGCGGCGCATCAAAAGCTGCATGCCGATCCACGCGCCGAAGCTGAACCCCGCGATCCACGTCGTCTGCGCCTCGGGATGGATCGACTGGACCCAGTCGAGCGCCGACGCGGCATCGGAGAGCTCGCCGATGCCGTTGTCGAACGTGCCCTGGCTGCGGCCGACGCCGCGGAAGTTGAAGCGCAGCACCGCGAAGCCGCGCGCGACAAAGCTCTTGTACATCGCCTGCGTGATGCGGTCGTTCATCGTGCCGCCGCCCTGCGGGTGCGGGTGGAGGATCAGCGCGACGGGCGCGCGCGGGCGCGGCGGGGGCGAGAAACGGCCTTCGATGCGGCCCTCGGGGCCGGGAAAAATGACGTCGGGCATGGGCGCACCTTCATGATTTGAGGCTTGCCACCGATTCGCCGAAAGGGCGGGGTGGCGGAGCGAAGTTGGCGCCTATATAGAAAAAGGGTCGCAACTTGCAACTTTTGCGAATCGCTCGCAATAAGGACTTTCTCCCGGCATGATTTACCTCGATTATCAAGCCACGACGCCGCTCGCTCCCGAGGCGCGCAAGGCGATGCTGCGCTGGCTGGAGGGGCCGGGTGAGAGCGGTGGTTTTGCCAACCCGTCGAGCACGCACAAGGCCGGGCGCGCCGCCGCCGCGGCGGTCGAGGTCGCCCGCGACCAGGTCGCAGCGCTGCTGCCGACGGGCGGCCGCGTCTTCTTCACTTCGGGCGCGACCGAGGCGCTCAACTGGGCGTTGTTTCGCGGCGCCGAGGCGATGCCCGGCGGGGTTGCAGGCCTGAGCATCGAGCATGCCGCCTCGCTGCAATGCCTCGAACGCCTGAACGCCAGCATCCTGCCGGTCGATGGCGAAGGGCTGGCGTTGCCGCCCGAGGAGGCGTCGATTCCCGAAGGCGGCATCGTCGCAACGATGCTCGTGAACAACGAGGTCGGGACGGTCCAGCCGGTCGCCGATTTCGCCGCCGCCGCGCACGCGAAGAACAGTCTGCTGCTCTGCGACGCGGTGCAGGGCTATGGGCGCGTGGCGATCCCCGACGGTCCCGATCTGATCGCCATCTCGGCGCACAAGATTCACGGGCCGATGGGCATCGGCGCGCTGTGGGTGAAGGACGGCGTCGACCTGCCGCCCTTCATGTTCGGCGGCGCGCAGGAACAGGGGATGCGATCGGGCACCGTCTCGCCGGCACTCTGCGCCGGCTTTGGTGCAGCGGCTGCGCTCGCGGCCGACCGGTTCGACGCCGACGCCGATCATGTCGAACGGCTCTGGTCGCTCGCGCTCGACATGCTCCCCGAATGGACGATCAACGGCGATGCGGGCCGCCGCTATCATGGCAATCTCAACGTCCGGCGCGAGGGGGTGAACGGCCTTCGCCTGATGTCCGACGCCCGCGAAATCGCCTTTTCGCTCGGCAGCGCGTGCGGCAGCGGGTCGGGCAAGGTCAGCCATGTGCTGCGCGCGATGGGTGTCAGCGAAGCCGACGCGCGCGCCTCGATCCGCCTCGGCTGGGGACGCTATACCAGCGAAGAGGAACTCCGCGGCGGGCTCTCCGCGATCAAGGATGCCGCGCGATTGCAGGGCGTGAACTGATGCGCGTCACATTTGTCCATGCCGACGGGAAAGCGCGCACCGAGGCCGAAGCCGAGCCGGGTTCGATCCTGCTCGACGTCGCACAGGCGCATATGATGCCGCTCGAAGGGACCTGCGAGGGTCAGATGGCCTGCTCGACATGCCACGTTATCGTTGCGAAAGAGGATTTCGACCGCCTGCCGCCCGCGAGCGAGATGGAAGAGGATATGCTCGACCTCGCTGCGGGGGTGCGCCGGACCAGCCGCCTTTCGTGCCAGATCCTGCTGACCGCTGATCTCGACGGGCTGACCGTTCATATTCCCGGTGAAAGTCGCAACATGCAGGGACCGCGATGATAAGGAAGGCATTTGTCGCCGCAGCGCTGCTGGCAACGGCTGGCTGCGCATCGGTTCCGCGCGAACCGGCGGGCGATTCGGTGATCTCAGCCAAGGCATTGCGCGAGATTGAAAGACGCAGCGGCGGCCGGCTTGGCATCGCGGTAGTCGACGCACGCGGAAGGCTGATCTCGGCCGATCGCGGTCACGAGCGCTTTGCGATGTGTTCGACCTTCAAGCTGCTGCTCGCCGGACAGCTATTCGAACGCGCGGCGAAAGGCGTATCGCTCCGCACGCCGTTGCCCTTCACGCGCGCCGATCTCATATCCTATTCGCCCGGCACCGAAAAACTGCTCGGGCCGGATGGAAGGGGCGAGCAGCGGCTCGGCCTTGCGGCGCGCGATGCGGTCGTGCTCAGCGATAACACGGCCGCAAACCTGATCCTGACGCAGATCGGCGGACCGGCTGCCTTTACTGCGGCATTGCGCCGCGCTGGCGATACGGTAACGCGGCTCGACCGGACCGAGCCCGAACTCAACGAAAATGCCCCCGGCGACGTGCGCGACACGACCAGCCCGATCGCGATGGCGACAAGTGCCGCATCCTATGTGTTCGGCAATCGGCTCCGTCCCGATTATCGGGAGCAATTGCGTGACTGGATGGTCGAAAGCGAAACGGGGCGGGGTCGCATCCGCGCCGGATTGCCGGGGGGATGGAGCGCCGGCGACAAGACCGGGACGTGCGGTACGGCGTACAACGACGTCGCCTTTGTCGAGACGCCCGGCGGAAAAAAATATGTGATTGCGATGTATCTCGATCGCCCCACCGTCGAAGGTGCCGCCGCCAACGCGGTGATCGCCGATGCGACGCGCATCGTCGCCGCCGATTTGGCCGACTGACCGCCGCGCTTGCATTTCCGCTCCGTCGCCGCCATATGCGCCGCGGAAGTCGGGCGGACGTGGTCTTCGCCAACCCGGTCAGGTCCGGAAGGAAGCAGCCGCAACGAATTCGCCGCGGGTCGTTCCGGCTTCCACCCTCACCACATGTCGAATGAACGGGCATCCCCGTTCCTGCGCCGATATTCGGGGCGCATGCGCCGGATCGCACGGAGGCGGGCGATCGGCAGTCGCGTTGCGAACTTGCGGAGCTGGAACGCCGCTTCACTGTCGCCCAGCAGCGCGGCACGGCGCAGCCAACGCCGATAGCCCTGCAGGTCGTTCGCCGCGAAACAGTCCATTGCCATATGCTGGGCTGCATTCGCGTTGCCGCCTCGCCATGCTTTCCGGTACCAATAGGCGGATGATGCAGGGTGATTGCCGCGCATCTTTTCCACCGCGAAGTCGCATGCGAACAGCACTTGCCCGTGACCGTAATTCCTGATTGCCAGAATATAGAATATCGGCTTGCAAAAGCCGGGCTTGAGCCCCGCCTGAATATGCAGGGCGCGGTCGTATAGCCGGTCGAGTTTATCCTGCCCGCGAAACATCGGCGGAAGGTGCATCTTGCTTTCGACAAAGGCAAGTCGACCCCCTAAGACGAACCTATGAGCGATTCCGCCGACGACGATACCCCGATGCTGGGAATGGACCTGCCCGAGACTGCGGCGCAGCCGTCCGCCGGTCCGTACCGGGTCCTCGCCCGCAAATATCGCCCGCAAACCTTCGCCGAACTGATCGGTCAGGATGCGATGGTCCGCACGCTAGGCAATGCGATCACGCGCGACCGGCTGGCGCATGCCTTCCTGATGACCGGTGTGCGCGGGGTCGGCAAGACGTCGACCGCACGCCTGATCGCAAAGGCGCTCAATTGCATCGGCCCCGACGGGCAGGGCGGTCCGACGATCGACCCCTGCGGCGTGTGCGAACCGTGCCGCGCGATCACCGAAGGACGCCATATCGACGTCATCGAGATGGACGCGGCGTCGAACACCGGCGTCGACGATGTGCGCGAGATTATCGAGGCGGTCCGCTACGCTGCCGTGTCGGCGCGCTACAAGACCTATATCATCGACGAAGTGCACATGTTGTCGCGTAACGCCTTTAATGCGCTTCTGAAAACGCTCGAAGAACCGCCGCCGCACGTCAAATTCCTGTTCGCGACGACCGAGGTCAACAAGGTGCCGGTGACGGTGCTGTCGCGCTGCCAGCGTTTCGACCTTCGCCGCATCACTCCCGACATGCTCTTCGCGCATTTCAGCGCGATCCTGCAGAAAGAGGGTGTCGCGGCCGAGGCGCCCGCGATCTGGCTTATCGCCAATGCGGCCGAGGGTTCGGTGCGCGATGGCCTGTCGATCCTCGATCAGGCGATTGCGCACGCCGACCTCGATGGCGGCGGCAAGGTTAGCGCCGATCAGGTGCGCGTGATGCTTGGCCTGTCCGACAGGACTTCGATTGCCCAATTGATGGCAACGATCCTCGATGGCGATGCAGGCGCCGCGATCGATCTGGCGCGGGCGCAATATGCGCTTGGAATCGAACCGGTTGCGATGGTGCGCGGACTGATGGACCTGACACACGCGATCACGCTCGCCAAAGTATCGCGACACGATGACCCCGCGCTCGCCGAGGCTGATCGCGAACGCATCGGCGACTGGGCGCAGAAGATGGGTTTCGCGCCGCTCAACCGGCTGTGGCAGTTGCTGCTCAAGGGGCATGACGAGGTGCTGCGCGCGAACAATCCGCTCGAGCATCTCGAAATGCTGCTGCTGCGCGTGATCTATGCCGCGTCGATGCCCGATCCCGGCGAGCTTGCGAAACTGCTCGAAAAGGGTGGTGTACCGATGAGGCCGCTTGCAGCGCCGGCGGGCCCCGCGGGGCAGGAGAGCATGGCGGCTGAACCCGTTGCGGTGATCGACGCCCCCGTGAGCGCGGGCGCCGAGCCGTCAGCCGCGGCCAGCCCCGAGTCTCCCGCCGCAGCACTGACCGTGGCGCAGATCCATCAACTCCTCGAAAGCACGGGAAATCATCGGCTTGCGGTCGATGTCTACGATCATTTGCGAATCATCGAACTCGAACCCGGCAATCTGGTTTTTGCGGCCGCCGGCGCACTCGGCGCATCTTTCCCGCGCGATCTGGGCGACGCGCTTCTCGCCGCGACGGGGAGCCGGTGGCAGGTTCGGGCGGGTGAAGGCGACGGACGGCCGAGTCTTGGCAACATCCGCGCCGCGACGCTTGCCGACAACGATGCGCGAATCCGCGAATTACCGGTCGTAAAGGCCGCTTTGGCGGCTTTTCCGGACGCAAAACTTGAACCCTCCGACGACAATCGCCATAGGTCCAATCCATGAAATCGATCGAAGAAATGATGAAGGCGGCGCAGGAAGCCGCCGCCACCGTGCAGGCGCAGATGCAGGAGGCGCAGGCCAAGCTCGACAGCGTCGAGGTCGAAGGCGTGTCGGGCGGTGGTCTGGTGCGGATTCGCGCGAGCGCGAAGGGCCGCATCAAGGAAATCTCGATCGACGACAGCCTGATCGTCCCCGCCGACAAGCAGATGCTCGAAGACCTGCTCGCTGCGGCGTTCAACGACGCGCGCGAAAAGGCCGATGCGGCGAGTAATGAAGAAATGGGCAAGATGACGAGCGGCCTGCCGCTGCCCCCGGGTTTCAAGCTGCCGTTTTGAGCAGGCTTTGCCCCGCTGTTCAGCACAGCGACATTGAATGCGTGCCAAGTTACGCCATATTAGCGAAGAACCACCTATAAGAAGGGCGGTGCGCCCGGTCGCGGGGCCCGTCCAGGAGCCGTAATGACGCAATCTTATCCCCTTCTTCCGCTGCGTGACATCGTCGTTTTCCCGCACATGATCGTGCCGCTGTTCGTCGGCCGCGACCGCTCGGTCGCCGCGCTCGAAACCGCGATGGAAAGCGACAAGGAAATCTTCCTCGTCGCGCAGCTCGATCCGGGCGAAGACGATCCGCAGCGCGACGATCTCTA
>JALDYH010000136.1:0-10891 GCA_032154175.1 Sphingopyxis sp.
CCGCGGTGGATCCCGGATCAAGTCCGGGATGACGAATGTCTGGAAGCCACCCCAAGGCCGACCATTGCAACGGCAAGCGGGCTTTCGCTTTCATCGGCGGCGAAATATAGACAATGCCGGAATTTGCACGGCCCGATGATCCACGCGAAAGGGAGACGTCGATGACACGCTGCCAGCACGAGTCCGCCATCGAGGATGTCGTCCCGAGCGCGAAGGGATGCGAGGACTGTCTGGCGGTCGGCGGCATCTGGGTCCATCTGCGTCTTTGCCGTTCGTGCGGGCATGTGGGGTGCTGCGACGATTCGCCGCACCGCCATGCCCGCGCCCATTTTCAGGAAACCCGCCACCCGATTATCGAAGGATATGACCCGCCCGAAGGCTGGGGCTGGTGCTATATCGACGATGTCCAGGTCACCCTCCCTGACCAGACGCCGCAGACCGGACCGATTCCGCGCTATTTTTAGGCGCAGAAACGGCTAACATCACGGCGGGGCGGCGATACGATCTGTCGAGAAGGAAGCCGCGATGTCACCGACCGAGCAATCCGCGACCTGGCCCGAGCTGCATTGGGCGGACTGGCGCGATACCGCGATCACGCTGCAGCTGTGGACACAGATCGTCGGCAAGATTCGCCTGTCACTGACGCCCTGGCTCAACCATGGCTGGCAGGTGCCGCTCTATGTCAGCGCACGCGGCCTCACCACGTCGCCGATTCCGGTCGGGCATGAGTTGCTCGAAATCGAGTTCGACTTCATCGTCCACCGCCTGATTTGCCGCACGAGCCAGGGGCAGGAACGCGAACTGGTACTGGAGCCGCGCAGCGTCGCCGATTTCCACGACCGGCTGCTCGGGCTGCTCACCGACCTCGGCATCGCGGTGCGCATCCATGGCGTGCCGAACGAGGTGCCCGATCCGATCCCGTTCGCGCGCGACGAGAGCCACGCGAGCTATGACGCCGATGCCGCACATCGTTTCTGGCGCGCGCTGGTGCAGGTCGACCGCGTCTTCAAACTGTTCCGCAGCGGATTCCTGGGCAAGGCGAGCCCGGTGCATTTCTTCTGGGGCAGCTTCGACCTCGCCGTCACGCGCTTTTCGGGCCGCGCGGCGCCGCCGCATCCGGGCGGCGTGCCCGGCCTGCCCGACCCGGTGACGCGCGAAGCCTATTCGCACGAGGTCAGCAGCGCGGGCTTCTGGCCGGGCGGCGACAGCTTTCCCGAGCCCGCCTTTTATTCCTATGCCTATCCCGAACCGCCCGGGTTCCGGGAATATGCGGTGCCCGACGCCGCGCGCTTCGATGCGGGCATGGGCGAATATATCCTGCCCTATGACGCGGTGCAGACCGCGGCGTCGCCCGATGCGCTGCTGCTCGATTTCCTCGAGCGCAGCTATGGCGCGGCGGCCGATGCCGCAGGCTGGGACCGCGCCGCGCTCGAGTGCCCGCTGGGCGCGCCCGCCCGCGTTCGCGAGACGAATTGAACAGCCTTTTCGCCGGGCGGATGCCTTCACGGCTTGCCTCCGCCTGTCGGATTAACTTACAATTTACCATAAGCCCGGCGCGCCAAATCCCGCATTTGCGCCAGTGGCACGGCGCTTGCTTAGGCTATGGTGATGTTGAAAAAAATCGGACGCCTGTTCGTCATCAAGACCCGCTTCGAGGCCTGCCTGATCATTTATGCGCTCGCGGTCGGCGCGATGGCGCGCGGCGCTGCCTATCTGCACGAATATCCGGGGATCGGCGGCAAGCTGCTGCTCGTCGCGTGCAGCGGTTCGGTGTTCCTCGCCGGCGCGAAGATTTTCGACTGCCTGCGCTTCGAGCAGGCCGCGGAGACCGCGCGGGCCGCGGAGTAGATCAGCGGTCTTTCGCCGGTCATCCAGATATGCGAAGGCACCGCCCATGAGCAGGATCAGCGGCCGCCCGGCCATCAGCAGCGAGCATGTCTACGGCCTCAGACTGCGCGTCGCGCGCTGGCGCGAGGGCACGTCCGGCACACCGCTGCTGTTCCTGAACGGCATCGGCGCCGATATCGCGGCGGCTGCGCCGTTGCTCGCGCAGATCCATGGCCGCGAGGTGTGGACGCTCGATATGCCGGGGGTCGGCGGCTCGCCCGACGCGCTGCTGCCCTATGCAGCGCCGACGATCGCCGCGGTGGTGATGGAGATCGCCGACCGCCTTGGCCACCGAATCGTCGACCTCGCCGGATTCAGCTGGGGCGGCGCGCTGGCACAGCAGATCGCGATCCAGTTTCCGGGACGAGTCCGGTCGATGGTGCTGATGGCGACGACGCCGGTGATGGGGGCACCCGGGATCGGGTGGGCCGCGCTGTTCGATGACGATATGCTGGCGAGCGGGCTGAAGATCCAGACCGCGACCCCGCTCGGCATCGCGTACCAGACCGCCGCGATGGCGGGGTGGAGCAGCGTGGGATTTCTATCGGAGCTGAAGACTGTCCCGACGCTGGTGCTGACCGGCGAGCAGGATGGCGTGATGCCCGCCTGCTATGGCCAGATGCTCGCCGAACAGATCGACGGCGCGATGCTGGAGGTCGTGCCGGGATCGCATCTGTTCCCCTTCACCCATGCCGCCGCCATTTCGGCGCGGATCAGCGCGTTTCTGGATCGGCAGGCGCCGGGACGACAAGCCGCCGCGTAAGGAAGTCGGCGATCGCCTTCGCGGTCGCATCGGGCGCTTCCTCCATCGGCAGGTGGCCGATGCCGGGCAGGATCACGACTTCCGATCCCGCGATGCGTTCGTTGAATGTCTTTGCGGCGCTGGGATTGATCAGCCGGTCCTTGTCGCCGAACAGGATCAGCGTGGGCGCCTTTATCTCGCCGACACGCGCCGCCATCGCGGGCTCGCGGTCCATCCGCGCGCGGAGCACGGTGGCTTCGCGATTGCCGGGGAAATGCAGCAGTTCCCAATAGCGGTCGATCATCGCGTCATCGACGATTTCCTGTTTTTCAACCGATCCGCGCAGCGATTGTTCGACCAGCATGCGCGGTGTGATCTGTGTCGCGAGCCATCGGCCGAACGGATATTCGAGGATGCGGAAACCGACGTTCGACGGCGGCGCCTTCTCGCCCTTTCGCAGCGGCATGCCCGCGGCGTCGATCAGCAACAGCGCATCGACGCGCGCGGGTTGTGCGATTGCATAACGCCAGCTGACCCAGCCGCCCATCGAATTGCCGCCGAGGATAAAATGGTCGAGCCCGAGCTTGGCCGCAACGACATCGACGGCATCCATCATCCCTTCGGCCGAATAATCGGTATCGGGGGTAGCGCCCGTCAGGCCGTGACCGGGCAGGTCGAGCGTGACGACACGATAGGAGGCGCCGAGCCGCTTCACGAGCGGCTTCCACGTATGGAGGCTGGCATTGGCACCGTGGATCAGAATGATCGCGGGACCGCCGCGCTGGCCCTGATCGCGGTAATGGACGCGTTGCCCCGCCGGGCCCGCAACAAAGGCCGAACCCGGCCCGCCATATTTGGCGATCATCGCGTCGCGGTCGGTATCGGCGGTGCGCAGCGCGAAGAATGTGGCGAGGATCGCGAGCACCAGCGCGAGCGGGATCAGCACCCGCTTGCGCCGGAACAATGGACGCCGCGGTGGCGGCGGCGGATCGAAATCTACGTCGTCGGCAATCATCATGCCCCCCTTAAGGCTGGATGCGACCCTAGCGCGCGCGAGCGCCTGGTCAATCTATGCCCAAGGTCAGGGACCTAGGGGTGGAGGGAACGGCGGAAGGTTTCGGGCAGGAACAACAGCCCGACAACCAGCGTGATCACTGCAACGATCACCGGATACCAGAGACCGTAATAGATATTGCCCGTCGCCGCGACCATCGCGAACGCCGTCGTCGGAAGGAAACCGCCGAACCAGCCGTTGCCGATATGATAGGGCAACGACATCGCGGTGTAGCGGATGCGACTGGGGAAGAGTTCGACGAGCAGCGCCGCGATCGGGCCGTAGACCATCGTCACGAGCAGCACGAGATAGAAGAGGATCGCGACGACGAGCGGCTTGTTCATCGCGTCGAGGTCGGCTTTTGCCGGGTAGCCCGCGTCGGCGGTCGCCGCGGCGAGTTGTTTTCGGAAGGCTTCGGCCGCGGCGGCGCGATCTTCCTCGGCAAGCTGCCACGGTTCGGGCGCGACCAGCACGCGATTGCCGACCCACACATCGGCGGCTTCGCCGGTACGACGCGCGCGCGTAACGCTGGTGTAGCTCACCCCTGCCTTGGCCAGCGCCGATTTGGCGATGTCGCAGCCGGTGCTTTCGAACTTCTCCTTGCCGACAGGGTCGAACTGGAACGCGCAGGCGCCCGGGTCGGCGTTGACCGTGACCGCCGCCGTCTGCTGCGCCTTCGCCATCGCGGGGTTGGCGGCTTCGGTCAGCATCTGGAACGCCGGGAAATAGGTGATAGCGGCAAGCGCGCAGCCTGCGAGGATGATCGGTTTGCGCCCGATCTTGTCGCTGAGCCAGCCGAAAAAGATGAAGAAAGGCGTACCGAGCGCAAGCGCGATGGCGATCAGGATGTTCGCGGTCGCGCCGTCGACCTTCAGCGTCTTTTCAAGGAAGAAGAGCGCATAGAATTGCCCCGAATACCAGACCACCGCCTGTCCCGCGACCGCACCGAACAGCGCGACGATCACCCATTTCAGGTTTTCCCATCGCCCGAACGCTTCGGTGAGCGGCGCCTTCGACGTCGTGCCCTCTTCCTTCATCTGTTTGAAGACCGGGCTTTCCTCGAGCTGGAGGCGAATCCAGAGCGAGACGCCCAGCAGGATTACCGAGATCAGGAAGGGAATGCGCCAGCCCCAGTCGGCAAAGGCCTCTTCGCCCATCGCCGAGCGGATGACGATGACGACGCCGAGCGCCGCGAACAGCCCGAGCGTCGCGGTGGTCTGGATGAAACTGGTGAAGAGCCCGCGTTTGCCGTCGGGGGCATGTTCGGCGACATAAGTCGCGGCGCCGCCATATTCGCCGCCGAGTGCAAGCCCCTGGACGAGCCGGAGCAGGACGAGCAAGATCGGCGCCGCAACCCCGATCGACGCATAGCTGGGCAGCACACCGACGAGGAAGGTCGAGGCGCCCATGAGGCCCATGGTGACGAGGAAGGTATTCTTGCGCCCGACGAGATCGCCGATGCGTCCGAACACCAGCGCGCCGAAGGGCCGTACCGCAAAGCCCGCGGCAAAGGCCGCGAGCGCGAAGATGAAGCCGGTGGTTTCGTTGACGCCCGAGAAGAATTGCGCCGAGATGATCGTCGCGAGCAGGCCGTAGAGGTAGAAATCATACCACTCGAAAACCGTGCCCAGCGACGAGGCCAGGATGACCTTGCGTTCGCTCTGCCTGGTATCGACCGCAACTGCTGCTTCGCCGTCCGTCATCGACCACTCCCCTTTTTACGAGAAGCGGCCCGTCAACATCCGCTCGTCCTGAGCCTGTCGAAGGGCCGTTCTTCCTTTGCATGATGCCTAAGGAAAGGACGGTGCTTCGACAAGCTCGGCACGAGCGGTAATGAGAGATTTGTTCAGCGCGTCAACCGACGCGCTTGACCGCGCCCTTATGTGCGCCGACGCTCTTGTTGCGCGGGCGGAAGCGGCGCTTGCGCTGGCCTTCCGCACCTTCGCCAGCCGGGCCTTCGCGGCGCGGGCCACGATCGCCGCCCGGCTTGTTGCCGCCGCGGCCGCGCGCCGCATCCTGACGCTGGCGATTGGGATCGCGGCCCTTGCTGCCGGTGTCGCGCGGCGGCTGGACCGGCTTCGGCAGGTTGCGCACCAGCTCGGTGAAATTCTCGGGCAGCGGCATTGGTTCGGACTTGGTCCGCGTCACGCGCTCGATATCGCGCATGTACGTGCGTTCGTCGGGGGCGATGAAGCTGATCGCCATGCCCTCGGCACCCGCACGCGCAGTGCGGCCGATGCGGTGGACATATTGTTCGGGCACGTTCGGGATTTCGAAGTTGATGACATGGCTGACGCCCGACACGTCGATGCCGCGCGCGGCGATATCGGTCGCAACGAGCAGCTTGATCTCGCCCGAGCGGAAGGCCTGCAAAGCGTTGGTGCGCTGCGACTGGCTCTTGTTGCCATGGATCGCCATCGCCTTGATGTTCGCACCCGCAAGGTGGCGTACGACACGGTCGGCGCCGTGCTTGGTGCGGGTAAAGATCAGCGCGCGATCGATATTCTCGCGGGCGACGACGGCATGGAGCAACGCCTGCTTTTCCTTTTGCTCGACGAAGGTCGAGAACTGGCGGATCTTCTCCGCCGTGGTCGCCTGCGGCGCGACCGACACGGTGACCGGATCCTCGAGGAACTGCTCGGCAAGGTGCGCGATTTCCTTCGGCATCGTTGCCGAGAAGAAGAGGTTCTGGCGGCGCGACGGCAGCAGCTTGGCGATGCGGCGCAGCGAATGGATGAAGCCCATGTCCATCATCTGGTCAGCTTCGTCGAGGACGAAGATTTCGACGTCGTCGAGGCGGAGCGCGCGCTGGTCGATCAGGTCGAGCAGGCGGCCCGGGGTGGCGACGAGGATATCGACGCCCTGACTGAGATCGCGGATCTGCTTGTTGATCGGCACGCCGCCGAAGACGGTCGTCACCGACAGCTTGGTGAAACGGCCATAGTCGCGGCAGCTCTGCGCGATCTGCGCGGCGAGTTCGCGCGTCGGCGCGAGCACGAGCATCCGGCAGCTGCGCGGGTTGGCGCGGTGCGGATAGGTCAGAAGGTGGTGGATCGAGGGCAGCGAGAAACCGGCGGTCTTGCCGGTGCCGGTCTGCGCGATACCGCACAGGTCGCGGCCCTTCATCAGCGGCGGAATCGCCTGCGTCTGGATCGGGGTCGGCTGCGTATAATCCTTGGCGGCAAGCGCGCGATTGATGTCGGCGTGCAGGCCAAAGTCGTTAAAAGTCGTCATGTAATACTCACTATGAGCGACGCGCAGGCACATCCGTTCGGATCGAACGGACGGCGCACGGGCCGCGGGTTCGAAACGACCCGCGTGAAAGGGTGCCTCTGGGGACAAAGCGCCGGTCCGGCTCGCCCGCGCCTGAAAATGGGCGGGAAATCACGCTGCCGGTGGTTACGGCGGGTTATCCCGCCATGCTGCGCTGCACAATATATGGCATAGTGCCCGCAATTTTGCAAGGTGATTACGAATGTATGTGTCGCGCGCCTTGTCGAGGCGCGGTTCTTTCTGCATCAAAAGCAAAAGAGGGAGAGCGACATGGCCGAGAAGATCATCGTCATCGACGAGGGCACGACGTCGACGCGCACGATGCTTTTCGGCGCCGACGGCACCCCGCTCGGCAGCGCACAGCGTGAGATCCGGCAGCATTATCCCGGCCCCGGGCTCGTCGAACATGATGCCGCCGAAATCTGGGAGGCCACCCTCGCCTGCACGCGCGAGATGATCGCGCAGGCAGGCGGCGCCGATCAGATCGCCGCGATCGGGATCACCAATCAGCGCGAGACCGTGGTGTTCTGGGACCGCACGACCGGCGAACCGCTAGCCAACGCCATCGTGTGGCAGGACCGGCGCTCCGCCGCCGATTGCGCGGCGCTAAAAGAAGCGGGCCATGAGCCCATGGCACAGGAGAAGAGCGGGCTGCTGCTCGATCCCTATTTCTCGGGGACCAAGATCGGCTGGGCGCTGAAACATTGGTCGCAGCTTCGCGAAGCGGGCGACCGGCTCGCGGTCGGGACGGTCGAATCCTATCTCGTCTATCGCCTGACCGGCGGGGTGCATGTCACCGACGCGAGCAATGCGTCGCGCACCCTGCTGATGGACATCAACGGCCAAGGCGGCTGGGACGGCGAGTTATGCGGGCTGCTCGGCGTGCCGATGGGCCTGCTCCCCGAGATCGCCGGCTGCACGACGCGCGTCGGCACGACCAATCCGGTGCTGTTCGGCGGCGCGATCCCGATCTGCGGCATGGCGGGCGACCAGCAGGCGGCGACGATCGGACAGGCGTGCCTGTCGCCGGGGCAGACCAAGGCGACGTTCGGCACCGGCGCCTTCATATTGTCGGCGAGCGGAACGACGCGGCCAGTATCGAAAAACCGCCTGCTCGCCACGGTGCTGGTGCAGGAAGGCGACGTCCGCTCCTATGCGCTCGAGGGATCGGTGTTCGTCGCGGGAAGCCTGATCAAGTGGCTTCGCGACGGGCTCGGCCTGCTCGCAAGCGCGGGAGAGAGCGAAGGCCTCGCACGTTCAGTCGCCGACAATGGCGGCGTGTATCTGGTCCCTGCCCTCACCGGGCTCGGCGCGCCGCACTGGCGGCCCGATGCACTGGCGGCGATATCAGGGCTGAATTTCGCGACGACGAAGGCGCATGTCGCGCGTGCGGCGCTCGAAGCGCAGGCCTATCAGGCGCACGACCTGAAATCGGCCTTCGCCGCCGACGGAGTCGACTGGGCCGAAGTGCGGATCGACGGCGGCATGGCGGCGAACGACTGGATGGCGCAGGACCTGGCCGACATGCTGGATATCACCGTCGAGCGGCCCGACTTTGTCGAGAGCACCGCGCTGGGTGCCGCGATGCTCGCCGCGACCGGCGCGGGGCTTTATCCCGATCTGGCGAGCGCGGCCGAGGCGATGCGCGGTACCGCGACGCGCTTCACGCCCGCGCTGGATGCCGGCAAACGCAAAACGCGCCTTGCCGGGTGGCAAAGCGCGCTTGCGAAGGTTTTAGGCTGATCCTCGCCTGCGCGAGGACGATGCCATTAACGCTTGAGGGTGAGACCGCCGAAGCGCTTGTTGAACTTGGCAACCTGGCCCGCAGCGTCGAGCATACGGCCGGTGCCGCCGGTCCATGCCGGGTGCGCGGTGGGGTCGATTTCGAGCGTCATCGTGTCGCCCTCTTTGCCCCACGTCGAGCGCGTCTGATATTCGGTGCCATCGGTCATCTTGACCGTGATCATGTGATAGTCGGGATGAATGTCGGTCTTCATGGTCTAGCTCCTGTGCCGCTGGTTCCGACCAGCTGGCTGATGAGTCTGTGCGTCCGGGGACGCGAAGCGGCGTCCCCTAACGGCGAAAGCGGGATTTGGCAAGGGGCGGTTAGTCGCTCGGCGGGTCGGCGATCATCGCGGTGAACTGGCATTCGGTCGCCAGTGCATCGCCGAGCATCGCCTTGCCCTCGAACTTGCAGATATTGCGCTTCGCCTGGAGGATGGTGACGTGGAGGTCGAGGAGGCAGCCGGGTTCGACCGGCTTCCTGAACTTCACCCCGTCGATCCCCATGAAATAGACGAGCTTGCCCGAGCCCGCGAGGCCGAGCGATTCGATCGCGAGGATGCCGCCGGCCTGCGCCAGCGCCTCGACGATGAGGACGCCGGGCATGATCGGCCGGCCGGGGAAATGCCCCTGGAAAAAGGGCTCGTTCATCGTCACCGCCTTGACCGCGTGGATCGAGGTGTCTGGCACCATCGAAACCACCCGGTCGACGAGCAGCATCGGATAACGATGCGGCAACAACGTCAGGATCCGGCGGATATCCACCGGCCCCCGGGCGCCGTCCGAAATTTCCCCGTCCGCCACGATCTTAGCGGGTGGTCGGTGCCGTGCCGGCGGGAGCCGGAGCGGCGGGTGCGCCCTGCGCCGCGCGCGCGGCGTCCATCAGCTGCTGGTTGCGCTGCTGGACGAGCTGGCCGGGCTGGTAGCCCGCAGGCACCTGGATCGAGACGTTGGGCAGGATGCGGTTGAGTTCGGCGACCACCGCTTCGGTGATGTCGACGTTGTTTTCGCGCGCGATCACGGCTTCGGGGTTGACGAGCAGGTCGACCTTCTTGGCGGTCATCGCGGCCTTGATCGCCTCGTTCATGCGGACGCTGATCTGGTCTTCGACATAGGCGATGGCGAGGTCGACCGGCGCGCCGATCTGGCTGAGTTCATTCTGCGCGGCCTGGCGCTTGTCCTGAACCGCCTTGGCGGCCGCCTGCAGCGCGGCCTGGTTCTGCGGGGTCTTTTTCGACTCTTCGCTATATTTGGCGACGAGCACATTGACTTCGGCCTGCAGCGTCTGCGCACGCGTGGTCTGCTGATCGATCTGCGCCTTGTAGGTCGTTTCGATCTGCTGCGAAGCGACGGTGAAGGCGTTCGAACGCGCAGCGGCGACGCGAACGTCGGCGACGGCAACGCCCTTCGCCTGCGCGAAGGCCGGGGCGGCGATCATGGGCGAGACCGACAGCGTGGTGATCGCCAGTGCCGATGCGACAAGGATTTTCTTCATTAGAATTGAGTTCCTACGTTGAATGAGAAGCGTTTGGTGTCATCGCCCTCTTCTTTGCGAAGGGCGTAAGCGAAATCGATCCGGAAGGGACCGAAAGGAGAGTTCCAGTTGACCCCGGCGCCGATCGAGACGCGCGGCATCCATGTATCGCCGAAGAAGCGTTCCTCGAACGGCGAGAGGTTCGACGTCGTCCCGTCGGGGCAATTGGTATAAGCCGTCTGCGGGATCGGCGGCGTGGCCGGATTGTTGTCGTGATCGACCGGCGCGCCCAGCGTCCCGAAACTGACACTGCCCGTCGTCGAGTTGCGACAGAGATTCTTGGTCAGGCCGTCGGCGGGATCGGTGAAAGTCGCAAGCGTCGTCAGCGTCGGGCGCTTCACGCTGAACACCGACCCGACATCGAGGAAGATCGACGGCCGCAGGCCCAGTTCCTTGGCGCCGGTGCCGAGCGGAATATCGAGTTCGAGGCGACCCTGATAATAGGCGCGGCCGCCGAGCGCATCGTCGATCTGGCCGCGATCACTGCCGTCGGTGATGACCTTCGGATTCGCAGGGTCCGTATTGTCGACACCGTAGCGGATGACGCGCGGGCCGACGCCGCGGATGTCGAAGCCGCGCATCTGCGGTTCGCCGAGGAAGAAGCGGTCGGTCAGGCGGA
>JALDYH010000137.1:0-10823 GCA_032154175.1 Sphingopyxis sp.
GCGGCATTGAGTTCGGCGCCCATCACCATACCCAATCCGACGAGATAGAAAAAGAAGAGCGCGACCATCACACCCGCGAGGCTGCCGTAGGTTGCGTCATAGCTGAGCAGGCTGGCGAGCAAAGGCGGCAGCGCGAGCGTGACCCCGATCCACCAGAACGTCGTGAACAACGCGCCGGGCCATTTGGGGCAGTTTTTGAGCCGGCGATATTTCGACGGCGTGAGACTGTAAAAGAGCATATAGATGGCAAGGAACAGCCCCGCCCCCGATACCCCGCGCGAAATCGCCACAACCCCCCACGACTGATAGGCGGGGGGAAGCACGCGGGTGACGAATTGCTCGATCCCGACGATCAGCACCTGCATGCTGAACGACAGCAGCATCAGCACGACCGCGCCGGTGATGATCCCGATTGAAAGCAGGCGGTAGTGAAAGAATCCGCGACTGAAATGCGTGCCATAGGCACGGCGGAGGATATCGCGAATCGTTTCGACCAGGCTCCCCACGGTCCACAGCGCGACAAGCGCGCCCAGCCACAGGAAAATGCCGGTGCGGGCCGTCATCACCTCACGGATCGGTCCCGACAGCGCCTTGGCGACCGTCGGCGGCATCAGCGAAAAGACCGTTTCCACCGCCGCTTCGCCGCCGGCGCTACCCCCGAACAGGCTGAGTGCCGCGGCCAGCAGGATGAAGAAGGGGAAAAGCGCGATCAGCGCGAGATATGCGAGGTTTCCCGCATGAATGAAGCCGTCCGTATAGGTTCCGACGACAACGCGCCGGGCGATATGAAAGGCCCGCGTTCCGGGACCGAGCGTTTCGCGCCCGCGATGCAATATTCCCTCGGCGCGCGCGCGCAGTTTGATCCGTTTGTCCCGCTCGGCGCGCGCCTCGGGCGAGTGCGGCGAGTGGCCTTCGGCCAGAAATTCCTTGCCGACCTCGTCGGCGACCTCGCGCTCGAGCGCGGCGACGATCTTTTTCTCGCTGGCTTCAGCCACGCATCACACGCCAAGCTCCGCCCGCACGTCGCGCGGATCGGTCCATTCGCTGAGCAGTTTGATCAGCGCCTCGTCGTCGGCGGGCAGGTCGACCATCAGCCGCACGAGCTGATCGCCGCGGCCGCCGCTTTTCTGGCTGAAGCCCTTGCCCTTCAGACGCATCACCTTGCCGGAGGACGAACCTGCCGGAATCGACAACATCACCGGGCCATCGACCGTCGGCACCTTGATCTTCGCACCCTTGACCGCCTCGTTCAGCGTGACTGGCAGGTCGAGCCGGATATGGGCGCCCTCGCGTTCGTAAAAGGGATGGTCTTTGACCGTGATCGTGACGATGCCGTCACCAGTGCCGCCGGGGCCGGCCTGTCCCTTGCCCGCGAGGCGCATCTGGGTGCCGGTTTCGACGCCGGCAGGAAGTTTCAGGTCGATCGTTGCGCCATCGGCGAGCGCAATGCGCTGCGGCGCCTGCGTCGCGGCGTCGATGAAGGAGACCGAAAGACGATAAGCGACATTCGCGCCCTTGGGCGGCGGCGCGCTGCGCCCGCCGAAACCACCGAACGGGCCGCCGCCTCCGCCGCCACCGCGTCCCCCGAACAGGCCTTCGAAAATGTCGCCGAAATCGGAACTCTCGTTCCCGAAGCCGCTGAAACCGCCGGGACCCGCGCGCTGATCGCCGCGAAAACCGCCCCCGCCGCCATAACCGAACGGCATCGCGGGGTTCCCCTCGCCGTCGATTTCGCCGCGATCGAACTGCGCGCGCTTCGTCTTGTCCGACAGAATGTCATACGCCTTGGTCACGTCGGAGAATTTCTCCGACGCCTTCGGGTTGTCCTTGTTCTTGTCGGGGTGCAATTCCTTGGCGAGCTTGCGGTACGCGGACTTGATTTCCGCTTCGCTTGCACTCTTCGCAACGCCCAGGGTGGAATAGGGATCGGCCATTTTGCTCCTGTAGCCCGATAAGTGACTGGGCGTGAAGCCCGATTGCACGTCGATGTGGTAATGTGCCGCGGAAGGTCAAGTTCCCTCCATATCGCGCTCGACCATGTACGCACGGCGCATTATGACCGCGCGGATGAGCGACGATCCCTTTGCCCTGTTCGACAGCTGGTTCACCGAAGCGCGCGCCAGCGAACCCAATGACGCCAATGCTATGGCGCTCGCGACGACGACGCCGGACGGCCATCCGTCGCTGCGCATGGTGCTGCTGAAAGGACATGGGCCGGGCGGGTTTATCTTCTATACCAACCTCGACAGTCGCAAGGGCGGCGAGCTGGCGGCAAACCCGCATGTCGCATTGCTCTTTCACTGGAAGTCGCTGCGGCGGCAAATCCGCATCGAGGGGCCGGTGGCTCCCGTCGACGACGCCATCGCCGACGCCTATTTCGCGACGCGCAGCCGCGACAGCCAGCTCGGCGCCTGGGCAAGCGATCAGTCGCGACCGCTCGACAATCGCGAAACGTTCGAGGCGCGCTTCGAAGAAATGCAGACGCGGTTCGAGGGGCAGGACGTGCCGCGCCCGCCGCGCTGGTCGGGCTGGTGCGTTAATCCTTCGGCTATCGAATTCTGGCAGGATCGCGCCCACCGTCTGCACGAGCGCACGCAGTTCCGGCGCGCCGGCGATGGCTGGACGAAAGGATTGCTGTATCCATGAGCGCGCCGCGCCGCCTTCCGATCACCCAGGTCGACGCCTTTGCCGACCGGCCATTCACCGGCAATCCCGCAGCAGTGATGCCGCTCGAGGAGTGGCTCGACGATGCCACGCTGCAGGCGATCGCGGCCGAGAACAACCTCGCCGAAACCGCCTTTCTCGTCCCCGACGAAAGCGACGAGGCCGATTATGAGCTGCGCTGGTTCACCCCGGGCGTCGAGGTCGCGCTATGCGGCCATGCGACGCTTGCGAGCGGGCACGTCCTGCTATCGGCGGCGCAATGGCGAAACGACATGCTTTTCCGCACGCGCAAGGCAGGCATCCTGCGGGTCGCGCGCAACGGCGACGACGAGGGCTATAAAATGGCGCTGCCCGCCTATACGCCCGCGCCAAAGGCAATGCCCGATATCGTTCGCGCGCTCGGCGGCGATCCGGTCGAAACGATGTGGCACGATGGCGGCTATGCGCTGATCGCCTATCGCGACGCCGCGAGCCTGCGTGCGCTGACGCCCGATCTGCGGGCGCTGAAAAAGGGCGGCGACATCCTCTATATAGTGACCGCGCCGGGCGCCGGCGATCCCTCGGGCGCCGATGTCGTCAGCCGCGCCTTCGCGCCCGGAGCCGGGATCGACGAGGATCCGGTGACCGGATCGGCGCATAGCGTGCTCACGCCCTATTGGGCGGTACGGCTGGGCCGCGACCGTTTCGCCGCTTATCAGGCAAGCGCGCGCGGCGGACATGTCGGATGCCGCCTCGACGGCGACATGGTCGAACTCACCGGCACATGCGTCACCACGCTGGTCGGGGATTTCCTTTTATAGCGCCTGGGTCAGATCGGCGAGATGCCGGCGCAGCGCGGGGAACTGGTCGTCGCTGGTGACGCCCAGCCGCACGATCGTCAGCCGCTGTGACGGCGAGACGATGATATATTGCCCCTGATGCCCGATGCAGGCGAACAGGTCGTTCGGGCCGCGGTCGGGCCAGAGCGCGGGCGTCACTCCCGCCGGGCGCCGTCGGTTCAGCCAGATGTGCCCGCCGTAGCCGGCGTCGTTCGCCGACGGCGTCAGCATGAAGCGCATCCACGTTTCGGGAAGCAATCGCTGGCCGTTCACTACCCCATGGTTGCGTAGGAATTCGCCGAACTTCGCATAATCGCGCGCGGTCGCGTGCATGATCGACCCGCCGATCATCGTCCCGCGCGCGTCATATTCAGGAGTGAGGCTGGTCATCCCGAGCGGCTCGACCAGCCGGCCGCCGATGAAATCGCGCATCGCATCGCGCCGCGCATCGGGATTTTGCGACGGGGTCAGCGTATCGGCAATGATGTCCGACAGGATCACGCTCGTCGCCGAGCTGTAGTTGAACACCTCATCGGGCTGCGCCGCCGCAGGTTTGGCTTCGGCAAAGCCCGCCATGTCCTCCGCGCCGCCGCCGAACAGCATCGTAACCGTGTCGCCCTGCCATATCGGATCGCCGTTTTCGACATGCTCCAGCCCCGACGACATATGGAGCAGGTGGCGCAAGGTGATCGCGCCGCGTGGATCGCCGCTGCGCTGCCATGCTGCGACCGGGGCCGCACCGTCGAGCGACAATTGCCCGTCGGCGACGAGGAAGCCGGTGAGCACCGCGGTGATGCTTTTCGCCATCGACCAGCTGATCAGCTTCGAGTCGGGGCCAAAGCCCGCGGCATAGCGTTCGTAGATCGGCTCGCCGTCGCGCAGCACATAAAGCGCGCGTGTCTGCCCCACCTCGTCGGCATCGGTGAACAGCGCATCGGCGCGCGCACGGATGTTGGCGGGGAGCGCGGGCAGCGGCTGCAGCGTATCCGCCGCCGCGACGCTATCGAGCGACATGCCGAATTTCGGTGCCGGCGACGCGGGCGCCAGATTGCCCTGCCCCGCCGCCTGCGCCAGCGACCAGACGCCGAGCACAGCAAGGGCGGCACTTGCCAGCAGCCGTTTTTTCGTGATCATGGCGCTGGTGAATAACACCAATCCGACCGGTCCTTCAACGGGCGAGACGCCGGCCACGGCGCCGTCATCCGTGGCCCCGGCCCCGCTCCCGACGGGAAAGCCCCGGAAACCGGGTCGTTGGGGCGGCTGCCTGCCCTGGGCGGTCGTGCTTGCGGTGCTGTTCGCGATCTTCGCGGTCTGGAAATTCCCGTCGTTCAGGGCGCAGGCCGAACTGGGTTCGGCCTATGCCGCACGCGTGGGATGTTCGTGCCGTTATGTGCAGGGCCGCAGCCTCGAAAGCTGCCAGAGCGACTTCGAACCGGGAATGGAAATGGTGTCGTTGAGCGAGGACCCCGCCACCAGAACGGTCACCGGCAGCGTGCCGCTGCTCGCGTCGCGCAGCGCGCGCTATGCAGGTGCGAGCGGCTGCCTGCTGCGGCCCGAGAATTAGCGCCAGAAACTGCGTGCGGCCAGCGCGAGCGCCGCCGGCACGCCGAACACGAAGAGTGCGATCCCCGCCTCCTCTGCCCAACCGTAACCGGCATGAAGTACGCCGACGAGCAGATTGCCGATCGACACGAGCAGCCACAGGATGAGGAACAGCCGTGTCGCGCGCGACGCATCCTTGATCGCCAGCCGCAGGACGAGCAGCATCGCGAGTCCGGCCAGCAGCATGATGACGGTGTGCGACATCCCTATTCCTCCCCTTCGGCTGGCAGGATATCCGATCGATGCCGGCGACGCCACTCGCCGGGTGACATGCCGATCTTGCGGCGAAAGATCGCACACAGGTGGGCATGGCTCGAAAAGCC
This sequence comes from Sphingopyxis sp., assembly GCA_032154175.1. GTDB lineage: Bacteria > Pseudomonadota > Alphaproteobacteria > Sphingomonadales > Sphingomonadaceae > Sphingopyxis. The sequence continues at coordinate 5,408 of JALDYH010000137.1, forward strand.
GGTCGCAAAGGCGATCTCGGCGATCGACAGCGGGCGATTCATCAGGAACCAGCAGGCGTGACGGAGCCGCTGGCGCAGCACATATTGGGCAGGGGTGCGCCCGGTCGCGCGGGCGAAATGGACGATCAGGCTGTTCACCGACATGCCCGCCTCGGCTGCCATGTCCTCGACGGTCAGCGGCACCTCGAGCTGGGTCTGGATAAAGGCCATCAAATCGTTGATGCGATGCACGATAGCGGGCGATTCCGGACGCCCCGCCATCCCTTCCAGTGTCTTGGCCAGGATCGTGACGACGGGATCGGCGGCCGCGACATCGCCAGCGAGCAGCGCGCGGACGAGCGCCGCCAGCGTCAGGTCATGATGCGCCGCCAATGCACGCGTGTCGGGCGCGACAGCCAGCCGCGACACGGGGATCTCGACCTCGATGGTGCGGACCGCGCCGCCCTTTGCCGTTCCGCGATATCGACGGCCGGCAGGTATCAGCCACATCTCCCCGGGAAGCGGATCGCCGAGCGAGGTCCGCCGATCGTCGAGCCAGGTTTCGAGCCAGTGATAGCTCCCGGATTCATACAGGATCAGCAGATGGACATCGCGCTCGATCGTCCAGTTCGACGGGCCATCGATCCGGTCAACGATCGAGGCGACCCTGAGGGCTCCCACTTCCATTGCTTGAGTATGGCAAGAATGGGAGAATGTGAAAGCCTGCTATATTCCCCAATAATATGGTTAAATCGCCCCACCCAAAGTCCTCGGCCCCAGTCGCAGCCGAGATAAAAGGGTGTGAGCGAGACTAAATACGCGTGCCCCAGACACGCAGAAACAGACCCCCCAAAAGGCGGGTGGCGCGATCGCCGCCCGCCACTTTTTTTGATCGGCACGAAGACCTTAATTCAACTTCCGGTCAGGAACCCGTCCATCGCCCGATTGACCGCGTCGGGTGCATCCCACGGCACGAAATGGCCACAATCGGGAACCTGGACAATCGCCACATCGGGAACGAGTTCCTCCATCCCGTCGAGGTTGCACGGCGGCAGCGCGACGTCGTCGAGCGCCCAGATCACCAGCGTCGGGATATTGAGCCTCGGGAAAGGCGTCGCGGGCGGCTCGGCATAAGGCTCGTCCATCGCAGGAACGTTGATCGTCGAGCCGCGATACCAGTTGATCATCGCGCGGCAGCTGTCGCGATCCTCCCAATCCTTCAGCAGCCGGCCGATTTCGTCAGCGGGCTGGAGCCCCCCGCTCGGCACGCGCCCGGCAAAGGCATGCGCAAGGATGCCCGCGATGCCATGTTCCTCGATGATCGTATCGCTCGCGGGATCGCGGAAGGTGCGGATATATTGGCTTGCCGCGCGCTGGGCTTCGTTGGTCGCCAGCAGGCGCTGGAAGATGCCGGGATGCGGCGCGTTCGCGATGACGGCGCGGGTGACGCGGCCGGCCCATGCGGGATGCAGCCCGCCGGGCTGGCCGCCGAGCGCCACCCCCCATGCGATGGCGCCACCCCAGTCGTGGCCGACAATGGTGAATTCACCGACGCCGAGTGCGTCGGCGAGCGCGAAGATGTCGGCGATCAGCTTGTCAGGGCTATAGGATTCGACGTCCTGCGGTTTGGACGAGCCGCGATAGCCGCGCTGGTCGGGTGCGATGCAGCGAAAGCGATCGGCGAAATGCGGCAGCTGATGGCGCCAGGTGCGGTGAGATTCGGGGAAACCATGGAGGAACATCAGCACGGGGGCGTCTTTCGGGCCCATGTCGACGACGTCGAGTTCAACCCCGGTCGAAAGCTTCACGCGCTGTTGTTCGAAATCGCCGATCATCGATGTCGCTCCTTTGGTTTCTTTTCAAAACCAATCTGGCGGGGATCGGCGCGACTGGCAAGCTGCAACAAACAGGAGGACGCTACCCGGGCGGCGTCATGTTCGTTTCATCCTGCGGCAGCGTCTTGAAGATCGGCCATTCGCGCATGTCGCCACCGCTGTTGCAGCGGCGCGACGTCAGCTCTTTCTCGCCGCGCATCACCGTCAGCCCGCCATAGAAATTTTCGGGCGTGCTGCTTTCCTCGGTCATCCCCATGCTCGGCGCCGACCAATGCGCATAGACGACATAATTATACTCGCCGCTGACGAAGCGCAGCGTCTGATCCTCGGCGCGCGCATAGAGCGTGCGGTGATAGAAGACGCGATTGCTTGGCGCATCGGCGACGATCCGCAATTCGGCCCTGGCCTTCGTGCCATAGCGATAGACGAGCGCATCGCCTTGCTGCGTGACGGTCAACTGCTTGGCGCCGAAACTGCAAGCGAAGACGGGTTCGGGACTCGCGGCGAGCGCGAGCGCCAGCAACAGGCTCACGGATAGCTGACCGTCTTGGGCACCTCCGGGATCGGGATGAATTCTTCGCTGTCGCCGGGGACGAGCGGGAATTTCCGATCCTTCCACTCCTGCTTCGCCTCGTTGATGCGATCGCGGCTGGAGCTCACGAAATTCCACCAGACATGGCGTGGCGTCTTGAACGCCTCGCCGCCGAGCAGCATCACGCGCGCGCCGGTCTCGGCACGCAGCGTCATCGCCCGTCCGGGTTTGAGAATATATAGGCTGTAGCGGTCGAGCGCCTCGCCATCGAGGCTCGCGTCGCCCAGCGCGACAAGCACCGCGCGCTCGTCGGCCTCGGCATCGATCGGGATCGTCGCGCCGGCATCCATCAAGATATCGGCGTAGATCGTCGCGGCATGCTGCGTGATCGGCGAGGTCGCGCCCCACAGGCTACCCATGATCACGCGCGCCGACATGCCGCTGTCCTCGATCAACGGCAGATCGTCCTTCGCGACATGTTCGAACGCGGCGTCGATTTCTTCCTTGCCGTCGGGCAGCGCGAGCCAGGTCTGCATCCCCGAAATAGCCGATCCGGTCGCGCGTTCGGACGCGGGGGTACGCTCCGAATGGACGATGCCGCTGCCCGCGGTCATCAGATTGCACGCCCCGGGGCGGATCGTCGCAAAGGTACCGAGACTGTCGCGATGGTCGATCGCGCCTTCGAACAAATAGGTGACCGTCGCGAGGTTGATATGCGGGTGCGGGCGCACGTCCATGCCGCGGCCGACGTCGAAATGCGCCGGGCCGAACTGGTCGACAAAAATGAAGGGGCCGACCATCGTCCGCGCCTTGTTCGGCAAGGTGCGGCGCACTTCGAAGGCGCCGAGGTCGTGGGTCGAGGGGGTGATGATGTCGAACATCAATCGAGCCTTTCCAATGTTTTCCTTGTCTTTTCGGTTTCGACATTGCCTGTGTTGAGCGTCGAACCCGGTTCGAGCAGCAGCACCTGGCATTCGCCGTCCAGGGCCTCGGGACAATGTTCGGTGCCGTGCGGGACGATGATGAATTCGCCGGGCTCAACGATTACGTCGCGATCGCGCAGGCCCATCTTCATCCGGCCCGCGACGACGAGGAACAGTTCGTCCTCGGCATCATGATGGTGCCAGTCGAACTTGCCGTCGAACTTCACCAGCTTGACCTGAAAATTATTGATGTCACCCGCAACGCGCGGGTTCCAGTGGTCATGAAAAGTGGCGAAAGCCGCGGCGAGATTCACCTTCTCGGGCATCGTCATTCTCCCGGCACGGTCGCCTTGATGGCGAGCGCGTGGACACGCTGCCCCGGCAGGTCGCCGAGCGCCTTGTTCACGGCACGCTGGCGCGCGACGCGATTCTGGCCGGCGAAGCCCGCCCATTCGATCGTCAGGCTGAAATGCGACTCGCCACTGCCGTCGTCGCCCATGTGGCCGCGATGGCTGGCGCTGTCGTTGCTCAGGACGAAATGGGCGTCGGGAAAGGCTGCGCTGAGCAGGCTTTCCATCTCTTGCTGTACGGGGCCTTTGCTGCTCATGGGGTTGACCATAGGCGCTTCGTCGCCAAATTATAAGACCTCCAGCACCCATCGAAAGTCCGTTGTGCCTTCTTCTGCACGCCCTTCCCGTTTTCATGGCCGCGTCCCGCGCGAGGAAGCCTGCGCCGCGCCCGGATGCCGCGAACGGGGCGAATTTCGGGCGCCGATGGCGTGGACCCGTTCGCCCGACGGCCCGCCGCAATATCGCTGGCTGTGCCTCGACCATGTCCGCGAATTCAACGCGGGCTATAATTTCTTCGAGGGGATGAGTGCCGACCAGATCATGGAAGCCCAATCGCCGACCGCGGGTTGGGAAACCGAGAGTCGAAGCTTTCGCGCCGCGGGCAGCGCCGACCTGCCCCCGCGCTGGGCCGATTTCAGGGATCCGATCGACGCGCTGGGCGCGCGGTTTCGCCAGCGCATGGACGAGGCGCGGCGCGAGGCGGCCAATCCCGCCCTTTCGCGCGAAGAACATGCAGCGATGCAATTGCTGGGCCTCTCCGCCGACGCCGATCGCGCGGCGCTCAGGCGGCGTTACAGCGAGCTCGTCCGCCGCTATCATCCCGACCGCAACGGCGGCGACCGCAGCTTCGAGTCGCGGCTGGGCGAAGTCGTCGCGGCGTATCAGTTGCTGCGCAAGACGAAGGCATTTGCATAAGGAGACGTGCGATGACCGACCTTGACGAAGCCCGGATCGAGGTGGTGCGCCGCCATATGGCGCTGGAAATCGCGCACGACTGGGACGGCGTCATCGCGACCTTCGATCATCCGCGCTACGAACTGATGGGGCCGGGAACGATCTTCGACGGCGAAGTTGCGGTGCGATCCTATTTCGCCGCATCGCGCGAACCTTTCCCCGATCAGGCGAACGAGGTCATCGCCATCGCGGCCGATGAAACCACCAATACGGTTCTGGTCGAATTCTGGCTGACCGGTACGCACCTTGGCCCGCTGAAGCTCGGCGTGCGGACGATAGAACCGACCGGCAAGGCGTTCCGCATTCGTATGGCCGCGAGCTTCGAGTTTGTCCCGGGCAGCGACAAGATCCTCTGCGAACGCCCCTATTACGACCAGTCGGCGGTGATGAAGGCGCTCGGTCTTCTCTGAAAAGGCGTTGCAAGCCGCAACCCATGACGATACCGCGACGGCGAAGCGCCGGTCAGCGGCGACTCTTCCTGTTTGCCTTGCTGGACCTTTGTCATGACCGATATCCCGAACAGCCTTCCCGACCATCACGGTTCGACGCTCCTTTCGGCGCCCGATACCGAGATCGACGCGCGCGAGGTCTTCGGGGTCAATATCGACATGAAAGTGCCGGCGTTCAGCGAGGCCGACGAGCGCGTCCCCGATCTCGACCCCGCCTATGTCTTCGACGGCGACACGACGCTCGCGATCCTCGCGGGGTTCAAATACAACCGCCGCGTGATGGTGCAGGGTTATCACGGCACCGGCAAGTCGACGCATATCGAACAGGTCGCCGCGCGACTCAAATGGCCGTGCATCCGCGTCAACCTCGACGCGCATATCAGCCGCATCGACC
>JALDYH010000138.1:0-10618 GCA_032154175.1 Sphingopyxis sp.
CGCATGTCGATCGTGCCGCCGATCGCCTGCCCGATCAGCGACGCGTCGGGGGTCTTGTAGACGATAGCGCCGTTCAGCAGTTCGGACGGATATTGGTCGAGCTCAACGCCGCGATTGTTGCTCGCCGACACCTGTTCGCGGCCGTTGAGCAGCGTCGTGGTGAAATCGGGGGCAAGGCCGCGGATCGACACGACATTGGCGCGGCCGTCGAGGCGCTGCGTCGCGAGGCCCGGCAAGCGCGACAGCGATTCGGCGATCGACAGGTCGGGCAGCTTGCCGATGTCTTCGGCCGAGACGACTTCGACGATCGAGGTGTTTGCCTTCTTCGCCTGCACCGAATTGTTGATCGCGCCACGAATGCCGCTGACGACGATTTCGCCTTCAGCCGGCGCTTCGTCGGCGACGGGGGCGGTGTCTGCATCCTGCGCCATCGCCGCGCCGGGCAGAAAAACGGTCATGGCAAAGCCGAGCGCGATGGCGCTGGCACCGCGGCGAAGGCTGTTGGATCTGGTCATTCGAAAGTCCCCTTTTGCGACGGGTGGCCTGACCCGGGCAACGGCAAAAGGGGGCGGCAATCGCGCCGCGCGACATCCTCTCGCTGAAGCCCCGGGTTTTCCCATCGACGCATCGCAATTGGAACCAATCGGCCGACACGGCCAGTGGGTATACGTATACGCATATTATGCGGTCGACGGCGCTGTCGCCGAAATGTCACGCTTTTTGCGGCGAAAATGCGCCGTTTCGGTCCGATGCAAATTCTTGGCATCGACCGGACCAATCGCTAGTCTCCGGCGGCAGCGGCGGCCGTCGACAAGGCCGCGGCGTCAGGGAGAGAGACATGGGGCGCCAGCCCTCGGCCAAGCCGACGAGTTTCGACATCGCCTATCTGGCGGGCGTCTCGCAGCCCACGGTGTCGCGCGCGCTGCGCGGCAGCAAATCGGTCAGCGCCGCGACGCGCGCCAACATCGAACGCATCGCGCGCGAACTCAATTACACCGTCGACAAGAACGCATCGAGCCTGCGCTCGCAGCGCACCCATACGCTCGCGCTGCTCTTCTTCGAGGATCCGACCCCCGACGAATCGATGATCAACCCCTTCTTCCTGTCGATGCTGGGGTCGATCACGCGCGAATGCGCGCGGCGCGGATACGACCTCCTCATCAGTTTCCAGCAGATGCACAACGACTGGCACGTCACCTATCAGGACAGCCACCGGTCCGACGGGATCATCCTGCTCGGTTACGGCGACTACCAACTCTACCTCACCAAGCTCGAACACCTCGTCGAGATGGGGACGAAGTTCGTCCGCTGGGGATCGGTATCCGAAGACGGCATCGGGCTCACCGTCGGGTCGGACAATATCGGCGCGGGCGAGCAGGCGGGCGCGCATCTGGTCGGGATCGGGCGGCGGCGGATCGCCTTCCTCGGCGATGCGTCGGACCATGCGCCCGAATTCCAGGACCGGTACGACGGCCTCTGCCGCGCGATGCGCAGCGCGGGTCTCGAACCCGACCCGGCGCTCCAGCGCGACGCCGTGTCATCAGAGGACTCGGGCTATGCCGCCGCGCATTCGCTGCTCGCGGGCGGCCAGTCGTTCGACGCGATCTTCGCCGCGAGCGACCTGATCGCGATCGGTGCTATGCGCGCGCTCGCCGAAGCGGGGCTGCGCCTGCCGCAGGACGTCGCGGTGATCGGCTTCGACGACATCCCCGCCGCCAGCCTGACTTCGCCGACGCTGACCACGGTGATGCAGGACATGAAGGGCGCCGGAACCCTGCTCGTCGACGCGTTGCTTGCGCGCATCGAGGATCGGCCGGTCGAACAGCGGATGCTGCCCGCGCGGCTGATCAAGCGGCAGAGCACCGCGGTCTGACTCAAGGTATTCGTATACGTAGCCCCGCCGCGCTTGCCCTCTCCCGCACGCGCTGCAACACCCTGGCGCGACAAGAGCCGCTAGCGACGGCCGCAAGGGGAGACGCATGATGGACAAGCCGAGACAGGGCTTTGCCGGCCTGTGGAATATCAGTTTCGGCTTTTTCGGCATCCAGATCGGTTTCGCGCTGCAGAATGCGAATATGAGCCGGATCTTCCAGTCGCTGGGCGAGGATATCGAGAAATTGCCCGGCCTCTGGGTCGCCGCGCCGCTGACCGGACTGCTCGTGCAGCCGATCATCGGGCATATGAGCGACCGCACATGGCTTGGGCGTCTCGGCCGCCGCCGCCCCTATTTCCTTGCTGGCGCGATCCTCGCCGCGATCGCCCTGTTCGTGATGCCCGAAAGCCCCGCGATCTGGTTCGCAGCGATGATGCTGTGGATTCTCGATGCCTCGCTCAACATTTCGATGGAGCCGTTCCGCGCCTTCGTCGGCGACATGTTGCGGCGCGACCAGCACAGCGTGGGCTATGCGGTGCAAACCGCCTTCATCGGCGCCGGCGCGGTCGTCGGTTCGCTGTTTCCGTCGCTGATGGAAGCGATGGGCGTCGCCAATGTCGCGCCGCCGGGGCAGATTCCCGATACCGTGCGTTATGCCTTCTGGTTCGGCGGATTCGCGCTGTTCCTCTCGGTGCTGTGGACCGTCGTCACGACGCGCGAACATGATCCCGCCGCGATGGCGGCGTATGAAGCGCACGACGGCGCGGCCGGGGGCCCGGCGGTCCGCGCGCTCGCCTCGCACGGCTACAAGAGCAGCCTCGTCTGGATCGCGGCGGGCATCGCCGTCCTGCTGGTCCAGGTCGAGTTCGCGCTGCTGCGCGAAGTGCTGCTGCTCGGCGCGCTGCTGATCGGCTACGGCGCCGCGAGCCTGCTCGCCATCGCGCTCGCGCGGGCGGGGAACGAGAAGAATATGCTCTCGAGCATCGTCGGCGATTTTTCGGGGATGCCCGAGCTGATGAAACGCCTCGCGCTCGTTCAGTTCTTCAGCTGGTCCGCCTTGTTCATCATGTGGATCAACACGACGCCGATCGTCGCCCAATATCATTTCGGCACGACCGATGCCGCCAGCGCCGCCTATCAGGAAGCCGGCAACTGGGTCGGCGAACTGTTTGCGATCTACAACGGCGTCGCAGCGATCGCGGCGCTGACCCTGCTACCATGGCTCGCGCGCCGCCTCGGGCAGGCGCGGACTCACATGGTCGGACTCGCATGCGGCGCAGCGGGATATGCCAGCTTTTTCCTGCTGCGCGACCCCGTGCAATTGATCGTCAGCGAGATTTTCATCGGTATTTTCTGGGCGTCGGTCCTTGCGATGCCCTATGCGATCCTTGCCTCCAGCCTGCCGCAAGCCAAGCTGGGCGTCTACATGGGCCTCTTCAATATCTTCGTGGTCGTTCCGCAGTTGCTCGTCGCGACCGTGATGGGCTCGATCATGACGCTGCTGTTCCCCGGGGAGCCTATCTACACGATGGCATTCGCCGCGTTTACGTTGCTGCTTGCGCTGGTTGCCATGACACGCGTCGATCAAAAGGCCCCCGCCTTCGCCAAGGACGGCGCGGGCGGACCATAGCCTTTGCGGCTGTCAGGGCTGCAGCGGGACTCTCCGAATCCACCCCGCTGACGCTTGCGCCGGAATATCCGGTTTCCCCCCGTCACATCAATGTCATCGGCGAGGCATAGCCCGGCACGGCATCCGACTCCGGGGAGGTCCCTTATGAATGCCACGACCGCCGACGCAGCAACACTCGACAGCGCCAAATTCGAACGCCCCGATCTCGACAAGGGACTGGGTGCCGCCGGCAATCTCGGCTTTGTTGCCGCGATAATCGTCGCGCTCGGCTATGTCGGCTACAGCGTTTATTCCGACGCGGCTGCGGCCGGGGTCCATGCCACGGCGTTCCTTCCCTTTGCCCTGCTCTTCCTGGCGTTGCTTATCGCGCTCGGTTTCGAGTTCGTGAACGGCTTTCACGACACGGCCAATGCGGTCGCGACCGTGATCTATACCAACTCGATGCCCGCCAATTACGCCGTTGTATGGTCGGGTTTCTTCAACTTCCTCGGCGTGCTGCTGTCGACCGGCGCGGTCGCCTTCGGCATCGTGTCGCTGCTTCCCGTCGAGTTGATCTTGCAGGTCGGATCGAACGCCGGCTTCGCGATGGTCTTCGCGCTGCTCATCGCCGCGATTGTCTGGAACCTCGCGACCTGGTATTTCGGCATTCCCTCGTCGAGTTCGCATACGCTGATCGGATCGATCATTGGCGTCGGCATTGCCAATGCGATGCTCCACGGCAAAAGCGGCACCGCCGGGGTCGACTGGACCAAGGCGACCGAGATCGGTTACGCGCTCCTCCTCTCGCCTTTGCTCGGCTTCACCGTCGCCGCGCTGCTTTTCCTCGCGATGAAAGTGCTCGTGCGCAACAAGGCACTTTATGAAGCTCCAAAAGGCGACACCCCGCCGCCGCTGTGGATCCGCGGCCTGCTCATCTTCACCTGCACCGGCGTCAGCTTCGCACATGGTTCGAACGACGGCCAAAAGGGCATGGGCCTGATCATGCTGATCCTGATCGGCACCGTGCCCACCGCCTATGCACTCAATCGTGCGGTGCCCGAGAAATATGTCCAGGAGTTTGTCGTGAACTCCAATGCCGCGGAGACCGTGCTGGCCGCGCAGGGCGGCGGCGCGGCCCCGCCAACCGATGCCCGCAAGGCCGTCACCGCCTATATCGCCGACAAGCAACTCAAACCCGAAACCATCCCCGCGCTCGGGTCACTGATCGACCAGATCGAAACGCAGGTCAGCGGCTATGGTTCGCTCGCCAAGGTCCCGGCTGCTGCCACCGAGAATATGCGCAATGACATGTACCTCACCTCCGAAGCGATCAAGCGCCTCGGCAAGGAGAAGAATGTCGCCCTCACCGACGCGCAGAGCGAAGCGCTCACCGAATATAAAGGTTCGCTCGACAGCGCGACGCGCTTCATTCCGACCTGGGTGAAGATCGCGGTCGCCTTCGCGCTGGGGCTGGGCACGATGATCGGCTGGAAACGCATCGTCGTCACCGTCGGAGAAAAGATCGGCAAGTCGCACCTCACCTATGCGCAAGGCGCCTCGGCCGAACTCGTCGCGATGGGGACGATCGGCGCCGCCGACATGCTCGGGCTGCCCGTATCGACCACGCACGTTCTCTCCTCGGGCGTGGCGGGGACGATGGCGGCAAACCGGTCGGGGCTGCAGATGTCGACGATTCGCAATCTGCTCATGGCCTGGGTTCTGACGCTGCCCGTCTCGATCCTGCTGGCAGGCGGGCTCTACGCGCTGCTGAGCGCGATCTTCTGAGAGGTATCGTTACGGCTAGCGAAGGCCAGGCCCCCGCCCCGGACTTCGGGTCGATCGTCATGCAGCCCGGCCTCGTCTGGGGCTGCGCCCGCACCCATGAGGGCACGCGTCTGATCGACGAGTGCGACGCCAGCGAAGATGCGAGCTTCCGCTGGCTGCACCTCAATCTTGCCGACGAGCGCACCTTGCGCTGGCTCGAACGCGCGACGAAACTGCCCGGTCCGGTCCACGACCTGATGCTGGCGCGCGAGACGCATCAGCAGGCGATCGTCGAGGAAGGGGTCGTCGGCCTCGTCCTCCAGGATTTCGAGCGCGATTTCGATGCCGCCGAGACAATGCAGATCGGCGCGCTTCATATCGTGATCACACCCGCCTTGATGCTCACCGGCCGTTATCATCCGATCCGTTCGGCCGATATCGTTCGTCAACGCATCGCCTCCGGTTTCGACGTATGCGACGGCGCCGCGGCGCTCAATCTGGTCGTGGGGACGATGATCGATGGCCTCGGCCAGCACGTCCACGGTCTCGCCCTCGATATCCAGACTGCCGAGGACGAGTTTCTCAACGAACGGATGAACCCCGCAACGCGCGACCTGATCGCGGTCCGCCGCCGCGGTGCACGGCTCCACCGTCTCGTTGCCGGGATGCGCGCGACCTTGAACCGGCTGGAGAAGGATCCCGACCTTCCTGCGATCCTCGCTCCCGTTGCCGAGCGCCACGTCCAGCGCCTCCATGCCCTCGATACCGACGTCGCGAGCACGCAGGCGCAGCTTCGTCAATTGCGCGACGAACTCGACCTTCAGGCTGCGCAAAAGACCAACCAGAATCTCTACTTCCTGTCAGTGATCAGCGCGCTGCTGCTTCCCGCCACGCTGGTGACGGGATTTTTCGGAATGAACACCGGCGGTCTCCCTTTCGCCCACACCGCCGCTGGCACTTTCGTCGCCGCGATTGCCGCGGTTGCCGCGTCGGCCGCAACCTGGCTCCTGCTCAGGCGCCGTCCCTAGTAGCGCTCGGGCACATACATCTCCGGCGGGATTTCATGCCGCGCATAATCGTCATGCCGCACGCGTTCGGGCAGGACGACCGCCGGCTTCTCGACCTCGCGATACGGTATTTGCTCGAGCAGATGGCTGATACAGTTCAGCCGCGCCTTTTTCTTGTCGACTGCCTCGACCAGCCACCAGGGCGCCTCGCCGATATGCGTGCGCTCCAGCATATCCTCCTTCGCACGCGTATAATCCTCCCAGCGCCGCCGCGATTCGACGTCCATCGGCGACAGCTTCCATTGCTTGAGCGGATCGTGGATCCGCATCTGGAAGCGGAATTGCTGCTCCTCGTCGGTGATCGAGAACCAGTATTTGAGGAGTATGATCCCCGACCGGACGAGCATCCGCTCAAACTCGGGGACGGAGCGGAAGAATTCCTCACACTCATCCTCGGTGCAAAAGCCCATCACCCGCTCGACCCCGGCGCGGTTGTACCAGCTCCGGTCGAACAGCACGATCTCGCCCGCCGCAGGCAGGTGCGGCACATAGCGCTGGAAATACCATTGCGAGCGCTCGCGTTCGCTCGGCGCGGGCAGCGCGACGACGCGGCAGACGCGCGGATTGAGCCGCTGGGTGATGCGCTTGATCGCGCCGCCTTTGCCTGCCGAATCGCGCCCCTCGAACAGCACAGCGACCTTCAGCCCCTGCTGGACGACCCACTCCTGCAGGACGACCAGCTCATGCTGCAGCCGGAACAATTCGCGAAAGTAAATCCGCCGGTCGAGCGCCTCGCGATCCGGATGGTCCGACATGTCGGCAAGGAGCGTCTCCAGCCGGCTTTCGTCCATCTCCATCTCCAGCTCCTCGTCAAAGCTGTCCGCGATTTCTTCCTTGATACGGTCGAGATTGGAAAGGCTGTCGTCCATTGCAAAGGCTCCTTGCTGCCTTCGCGCATCGCTATGACCGCAAGATTGCCAAGCTATGACACGGCATTCGGGCCTGCGGCCCGGGAAGATCCGGACCCGCCGGTCGCCTCCCGCCAGCGTCACCGCGAATCGCGGTGGAACAATGAATTTCGGCCGGACGTCACGCGTGCGTAACATCGATACATTCTAGGGCGCCTGTCCGCTGTTCGCAGTCCCTTGCGCCGGCGGCCTCTCCCTTTCCTGTACAAGGAAAACCTCCCCACTGCCCCGCCCTGTACAGGGCGGGGCCTGTTTTCGAAGGGCCGGGACCACAAGCATGATCAGGTCGTTGCGGCCTGTTGGCCTTCGGAGAGAAGGGAACCGAAACGGGCGTCTAGATCGCTCTGTTCTCCATGCTCAATGCTGCGAACAAATGTCCGGTCGACAGTGTTCCTGTACGGAGTTTCCACTCGGGAGCGATCCGCATCAGGAAATAGGACCAGCTCTCCGGACTCCAGAAATTGATGTGGCCCGCGTAGGAATCAAACTCCGCATTATACTCCTTGGCGGGGAATTGATCCTGCCGCCCATCGGGAACCGTCAATATGAGCGTGCCGGCGGCTGACACAATATCGAGCAGACGCCGGACAACCGCTTCGGGATCCACCGTATGCTCGAGCACTTCCATCAGAAACACCACGTCGTAGCGCGATGCCTCGGGAAGGTCCGAGAGCGCGCTGAAGAACAGTTCGGCGTCGGGGCAGGCCCGTTTGGCCATCGCGAGCTTCACATCGCTGATGTCGCATCCGAAGAGGGAGGCTCCCGGATATCTTGCGCGCATGAGGCGCAGCAGGCACCCTGCGTGGCACCCGATGTCCAGGACGCGCTTGCCCGCGATTTCGACGTCCGCTGCATCGCATTGATCAAGCAGCAGGCGAGCCATCGCAAGACGGCTTGCATCGAAGTAATTCTCGAGAAATTCCGGTGTCGGCCATTCGCCGGTCAGCGCGTTATGTTGCACCACCGGAAGTATTTCATCGAGCAAGCTGACAGAGTTGCGCGCGTCGGCCGAGGTCGGCCGATATTGCATACCGGATTCTGACCTTACAATCCTGTAGCCGTGCCGCGCAAACATGGATTGAACCAGTTTTTTGCCCTGGAGCATCTGTCCTCCTTCGCGCGCGAGCGCGTCAGTTATGGAAGTCCGAACTCGAGTATGCTTCGATGCTGCCGCAGGCTGCCGCCATAGGCAACCCCATCCCGGGGACACCGATTGCCACACATCCCGGTCTGAACACGATCGAACCCAACTGCGGCCGTTGCGCCGTTAGAGAACATGGTCGCCTGATATCGGGTGTCGAAAAACGGCCGGTCCGCCATCAGGAATCCGCAAAACGCCTGCTGATGTCCGGGATCGGGCACAATGCCGACCGGCGGCTTGGGGAATGGCGCGCCGGCATGAGTATGATAGGCACTCGAATCATTGGGAAACTTCGGTCACCGTTGCTGTTTCTACCGGAGTGTGTCGCCTTCTACCGGAGTGTGTCGCCAGCCGACGCCTATGCGCGATCAAATTGAAAACCGGGTCGCGACAGCGGAATCGCCGCCCGGTTCCCTCTCTTTCCGAGTCGCCGTCCGTGGATCAGCCGCGTTGGGACGAAATATTGCCGCCATCGACAACAAGTTCGGCGGCGGTGATGTAGCTTGCCTCGCTGGAGAGCAGGAAGCGGACCACGCGCCCGATTTCTTCGGGCACACCAATGCGTTCGAGCAGGATGCGCTTTTCGAAATAGCCAGCCGGCAGATTGTCGACCGCAGGCTTCATCATCGGCGTCATGATCTGGCCGGGGGACAGTGAATTGATCCGGATATGGTCACGCGCCAGACGGTCGGCGAGCGAGCGGACGAGCGAGAGCATCCCGCCCTTGGCCGCGCTGTAGACCGGATTCATCGCGTTGCCGAGCGTCGCGTTGATCGAGGTGATCGCAACGATCGCCGAGCCCGGATTTGCTGCGAAATCGCCATGGAGCTGCTGCGTCAGCAGCGCGAGCGGGCGCAAGTGCGTGTTGATCCCCGCCGCCCAGCTTTCGGGCGTGATCCCTTCCAGCGACGCCGTGTCGACGATACCTGCGGCGTGGACGAGCCCGCCGAGCGCGCCGAGCGCATCGCGGCTGGCTGCGATCGCGGCGCGATAGGCGTCAAGGTCGGTGAGATCGATGCCGATGCCGACGGCCTTTACGCCGAACTCCTGCGCGATCGCCGCGGCTTCGCCCCCGGCCTTGCCGGCGTTGATGTCCCAGAGCGCGACCGCCCGGCCAACGGCCGCCAGCGCGCGCGCCGAGGCCAGCCCGATCCCGGATGCGCCCCCGGTGACGATGACGGAAGTGCCGGGAGCGCCGAGCGCGGGCGAAAGATCGGTGAAATTCATTGCGGAACAATCTCCATATTCTGGATCGGTTTGATCAGTCCGGATGGACGATCGGGGTTGGCCCCTGTTTCCCGAAAAAGCCGTCGAGTTTCAGATTGCTGACACGCGGCGCGCCATCGGCGAGCGACACCCACATGACGTGATCGACCACCGCAGGATCGCCGGGTGCCCCACCCGGCATCCCGCCCGTGGTGCCGAGCTGGATATAGTCCGTGCCCGCGCGCGTCTCATAGGCATATTTATGGAAATGACCCGCCAATATCGTGTGCGGCCGCGCCTTCAGCATGGCCTCGATCTCGCGAAACGCCGGCGAATCGACCTTCCATGCCGGGCGGTGCATCAGCACGAAGGTCCAGCGCACCTTCGGGTTCTTCGCGAGCGCGTCGCGCACCATCTTCACCTGCGCGGCGCTGAACGCGACATTTTCCGAACTCCGGATCTTTCCCGCCAGTTCGGCAAGCTTCGGGTCGCTCGCGAACAACGCCTCGGCCCTGGCCGGATCGCCCTGAAGTGCCTCGAACACCGCTTTCATCGCATCGCCGCCATATTCCTCGAACAGCTTCATTCGCGCAATCTTCGGCTGCGGCGGATCCTCGGTGTTGAGCACGAGGAAGAGCGCATTCTTGTAGGTGAAGCTATAATAGTCCTTGCCCAGCCGCTTGCGCCATTCGGTGCGCTGCACCTCGTTCGTGAGGTCGTGATTGCCCGGCACATAGAAGAAGGGAACGCTCAGCCGGCCGATCGCGGCATTGACCTCCTTCCACTCCTTGTCGAGCTGCGCCAGATCCTCGCTATTGCCTTCGATCAGGTCGCCGATGTTGATGACGAAATCGGGGCGAAGCCGTTCGACCTTGTCCATCGCATCCTCGAATACGCCCGGGCGGTGCTTGCCCGTCCGGTCGCCGATCACGACGAAGCGGAACTCGTCCGCCCCGCCCGCGAAATCCTTTTGCGTGCGCGCGATATCGGCGGCGCCGGGACGATAGTCCTTCGTCCCCTGTCCGGCGCCGAGGGCGGCGCCGACGACAC
>JALDYH010000139.1:0-10612 GCA_032154175.1 Sphingopyxis sp.
CCCATGGCTGGAACAGGAAATGGTCGGCGGGGCGGTTGATCGCGCTGATCAGATGTTCGGCATAGTCGAGGCCGATTTCTTCGCACGCCCAGCGCGGGCGCAGGTCGCGAACGTAGCCGCGGGCGAAATCGGGCACCCAGTCGAAGGCAGTGACTTCGATGCTGGCGTTGGGGTTTACGGGCATGTGAAATCCTCTCATTATCTTTTTGTCATCCCGGCGAAGGGTGACCCTAGGCACGTGACTCTGGTCACGATCTCATCCTTGCTCCCATCCGCACTATCGAGATTCCGGCCTTCGCCGGAATGACGGGAAGAGGGGTTGCGGTCAGAACGTCGGCATCGGCGGCTTGGCGTCGTCGAGGAAGGGCACGACCGTCGCGACGATCGCGGGGACCTCGCTCATAATGCCGACGTGCGAGGTCGCGGGCAGGATCGCGAGCCGCGCCTTCGGCGCTTCGGTCATGAAGCCCTGCGTCGCCGCCGCGATGTCGCCGCCGCCGCGCAGCTTGAACAGTGCGATCGCATGGTCGAGCTTGACGCCGTCGGCGTCGCCGATGATCACCATCGTCTTGCCGGGGATCGCGCGAACCTGTTCGTCGGAATAGGCGAAGGGTGTGGCGTCGAGCGTCTTGATATTCTCGACCAGTTTCGGAAATTTATCCGGCGTTGGCGACAGGCTCCTGTAACCCGTTTCGATGGGGCTGCCGGCGAATGTCGCGGGGGTTATCTGCGCGATGCCGGCCAGCACTTCGGGATACCAGCCGTCGAGCCGCGAGGTTCCCGACAGAATGACCTGCTTGCCGACCTGTCCCGGATGGCGGACCGCCAGCGCAATCGCGGTCGAGCCGCCCATCGAATAGCCGAGCACGTCGGCCTGTTTCACGCCGAGCTTCGCAAGCACCGCGGCGGCGTCATCGGCCATCAGGTCATAGCTCAATTTGCCGTCGACCCCGCCCGAGCGGCCATGGCCGCGGGCGTCGACCGCGATCACCGGGCGCGTGGCGGCCAGGGGGTCGATCAGCGACTTCATTGCGTCGCTCGACATGAAGGCGCCGTGGAGCACGAGCAGCGGGGTCTTGCCCGTCGCAAGGTCGCCATACAGCTGGTAATGGATGCGCGCGCCGTTCACATCGACGTCGCCATTTCCGGCCGTTGCCGGAGCTGCCGCGACGATGGAGGCGGGCGCCTGCGCGCGGGTTGGCTGCGGCAGTGCGGTGGCGGCTGTCGCGGCGACGAGCAATGCGAATGTGGAAACAAGGCTCCGGTGGGAGGAGTGATTTGTCATCGGACTATTCCTCTTCTTCTATAGACGGAGACTAGGACCGTTTGCCTTTGATCCAGGCGACGATCGACATCGCGTGGCCGTGGCCGAGGTCATAATCTGTATTCAGCCAGTCGATGATCGCGCCGGCCTTGATGCCCGGGGCAAGGCCGGCTTCGTCGGCGAGGCCCTTTTCGATCGCGATGGCTTTGAGGGCGGCGGCCGATTTGCCGGTCTTCGCCTCGACATTGTCGATATAGGCCTGAAAGCTCATTGTTTCGTCCCGGTTCGCAGCGGGATCAGCGCGCGCACCCGCGGATCGCGCAGCCACAGCCCGCCCCACAGCATCAGGCCGAGGTACACGCCGAACAGGATATGGCTGAACAGCGGGCTGCCGATGCGCACATGCGTGGCGACCGCGCCGCCGAGATAGCCGGTGATCAGGATCGCACCGAGGATCGCCGTGCGCGGCCAGATATAGAGCAGGGTCGGGATCAGCAGCAGCGTGCCGAGCATGATCATGGTCGGAACGTCGAGCGGCCATCCGAGGTCCGGCGGGCTATATTTGATCGCCGTTCCGGGCGACACCAGCTTCAGGCCGGCGTCGAAGAGGAGGAAGAGGGTCACAAGGCCGCTAAGCACGCGGCCGGCGATCAGCTGTCCCTTTCCAGGGGTCGTATCGGTCATCTCTTCCTCCTCCCTTGGCGTCTATTATGCTTCGGCTTCAGCGGGCTCGTCGGCAGGGATCGCGGTCGGGTCCATCCACATCACTTCCCAGATATGGCCGTCGGGATCCTCGAAGCTGCGGCCGTACATGAAGCCGCCGAAATCCTGCGTCGGGGTCGGGTCGGCCTTGCCGCCCGCCTTGACCGCCTTGTCGACCTGGGTGTCGACCGCGTCGCGGCTCTCGGCCGAGACGCAGATCAGCACCTGCGCGGTCGTGTGCGCGTCGGGGATTTTCTTCGACGTGAAGGTCGCCCATTTTTCATGCGTCAGCAGCATGACGTGGATCGATCCTTCCTCGACCACCATGCAGGCGGCGGTATCGTCGGTGAAGGCGGGGTTGTTCGCCGCGCCGACGGCTTCATAAAAGGCCTTCGACTTGTCGAGGTCGGTGACGGGCAGGTTCACGAAAATCATCTGGGGCATTGGGGAATTCCTCTCTCTACTTCGCTTCTTGGGGGATGGGTGGATCAGCCTCTGCCGAACAGCATGAGGATGTAACGCTTCAGGTGGGTGACGCTGTCGCGTGCGATTGCGGGGTCGTCGGTGGTCTTCGCCATGATGAAAGCGCCCTGCAGCACCGCCTGGACGTGGCGCGCGAGGCTCATCGCGCTGACGCCATGCGAAATGCCGTGGAGTGCGATCGCCGCCTCGATGTCGGGGGCGAGCGCCTCGCAATAGGCGTTGATGCTCGCCTCGCACGCCGCGCGGATCGCGGGGTTCGTGCCATAGGCTTCCTGCACCATCGTGCCGACGAAGCAGGTGAAATCCTCGACCGGGCCGTCGAGCATCGAAAAGCGGAAATCGATGTGGCCGAGCAGGCGGTCGAGCGGATCGACCAGTTTGGTGTGCGGCGGCATTTCGAACATGGGGCGGGCACGCTCGGTCCAGCCTTCGGCCGCGGCGACCGCCAGTGCTTCCTTCGACGCAAAATGATGGAAGAAAGCGCCCTTGGTAACGCCGGCGACGGCGCAAATCTCGTCGACCGTCGTCGCGGCATAGCCCTTCCTGCGGACCGTCGCGTGCGCGGCGGCGATCAATTTGTCGCGCGCGCTCCCGCGTTCCGCGCGAGTGCCGCCGCCCGCCGAGGGGAGCCCCGCGGCGAGGCCTGCGCCCGCGCTAATCCCCGCGGCCGCGGGCCGGACGCTGAGGGATCGAAGGGGGCTGGTTGGTCGTCATGCGAATCACCATACCGACCAGTTGGTATGTTGTCAAATGTCTGGCTGACAGGATGTTGCGCGACGCCTTCGTCAACTTCCGAAAAAGACTCGACCTTCCAGCTCCCCGGCCTAAAGAGGGAGTGGGAACAAAGGGGGCACACGGGTGCTGTTCCGGGGGGAATATGGTCGCAATCGTATCTACCGTCGCCTATCTCGGCATCGACGCGCGCGGGGTCGAGGTGCAATGCCAGATCACGCCCGGCGTGCCGCGTTTCGTCGTCGTCGGCCTGCCCGACAAGGCGGTCGGCGAAAGCCGCGAGCGCGTGCGCGCCGCGATCGCCGCGATCGGCCTGTCGCTCCCGCCCAAGGTCATCACCGTCAATCTGTCGCCCGCCGACCTGCCCAAGGAGGGCTCGCACTACGACCTGCCCATCGCGCTCGCCCTGCTCGGCGCGATGGGGGTCGTCGATCCCGAGACGCTGGCGTCCTATGTGGTGGTCGGCGAACTCGGGCTCGACGGGCGGGTGGCGGCATCGCCCGGCGTGCTGCTTGCGGCGATCCATGCGGGGAGCGCCGGGCTCGGGCTGATCTGCCCCGCGGTGCAGGGACCCGAAGCGGCATGGGCGGGCAATGTCGAAGTACTGGGCGCGCCCGACCTCCTGTCGCTGCTCAATCATTTCAAGGGGACATCGCTATTGGCGCCGCCGGTGCCGGGCGAAGTCGAAGCGCCGGTGCGTGCCGCCGACCTGCGCCAGGTGAAGGGGCAGGAAACCGCGAAACGCGCGCTCGAAATCGCCGCCGCCGGCGCGCATAATCTGATGATGTCGGGTCCGCCGGGTGCGGGCAAGTCGCTGATGGCGGCGTGCATGCCGGGCATCCTCCCCGATCTCACCCCTGCGGAGGCACTCGAAGTGTCGATGATCGCCTCGGTTGCGGGACAGCTCGAGGGCGGGCGCCTTGTCCGTGCGCGGCCATTCCGTGCCCCGCATCATTCGGCATCGATGCCCGCGCTCGTCGGTGGCGGGCTGCGGGTGCGTCCGGGCGAGGTCAGCCTTGCGCATCTGGGCGTGCTCTTCCTCGACGAATTGCCCGAATTCCAGCGCGGGGTGCTCGACTCGCTGCGCCAGCCGCTCGAGACGGGCGAGGTCAGCGTCGCGCGCGCCAACGCGCATGTCACCTTCCCGGCGCGGGTCCAGCTCGTCGCGGCGATGAATCCGTGCCGCTGCGGCCATCTTGGCGATGCGGCGCTCGCGTGCAGCCGCGCACCGCGCTGTGCCGCCGATTATCAGGCCAAGCTGTCGGGGCCGCTGCTTGACCGCGTCGACCTTCACGTCGAGGTGCAGGCGGTGAGCGCCGCCGACCTCGTTCTGCCGCCGCCCGCCGAGGGCAGCGCCGAGGTCGCGGCGCGTGTCGCGGCGGCGCGCGCGGTGCAGACTGCACGCTATGCGGAGCACAAGGCACGGACCAACGCCGAGATCGACGGCGAACTGCTCGAAGCGGTCGCCACCCCCGACGAGGCGGGGCGCAAACTGCTCGCGCAGGCGGCGGAAGCGATGCGGCTGTCGGCGCGCGGCTATACGCGAATCCTGCGCGTCGCGCGCACGATCGCCGACCTGGCGGGCAGCGAAGACGTCGGGCGCATCCATATCGCCGAGGCTCTCAGCTACCGCCGGCAGGCGCCGAGGAACTGATGGAGGAGATCGTCTTCGAGGCCGTCATCATCGAATGGCGCGGGCCGGCGCCCTTCCTTTTTGCGCCGGTCCCGGACGAACATGTTGGCGCCATCCGTTATGCCGCGATGACCGAAAGCTATGGCTGGGGCGTCGTGCCGGTCGTGGCGACGATCGGCGACACGCGGTTTTCCACGTCGCTCTTTCCCCGCGACGGGCGATATCTGCTGCCGATCAAGGTAGCCGTCCAGCGATCCGAGGGGATCGGCCTCGGCGACCGGATCGCGGTCAAGATGCGTGTCGGCCGCCCTTAGGCTCGCGCAATTCCGCCGATGATGGTAAACATTTTCGAACATATTGATGCGATGGGGTAGGGATGATCGCGGCGGCACATCTTCTGGCGCACCTGTGCGGCCGGCTCGGGCTTGGCTTTGCCATGCTTGCGCTCGCCCTGTGGGCGCCGCCGGCCGCTGCCGTGACACTCGATGTCGACCGTGACCTTTGCCATGCGCAAAGCGGTATTGCCACTCTCGACAACCGTCTCCCGGCGCTTCGCTTTTCGTGCAGCGGAACGCCCCGGGGCTACCAACAGGGAAGCCTCTGGCTTCGCGCCGCTCTCGATGCACCGGGCGCCCGTCGCAGCGATGTTGCGCTGATGGTGCACCAGTCGCGGTTCGACCGTCTTGCCGTCGCCTTTTCCTATGCCGACGGTTCGACGCGCTGGCAGGAAGTGCGGGCAGGCGACTATGAATCGCATTGGCGCGCCGGCGGGCAGATATTGTTCGAAGCGCCTGAACGCGCCGTGCCGCTGACTGCGGTGACGATGCGCTTTGATCGCCTCGCCAGCCATGAATTCGTGCGCGCAAGGCTGATCCCGAAAGCGGAGGCGGGAATGCAGTCGGCGGGCATGGCCGCGGCCGTGAGCGCCGCGCTGACGCTGCTGCTCGTCAGCTGCATCTACAGCGCGTCGCTCGCCTTTGCGGTGCGCCGTCAATATCTGGCATGGCAGGCCGCCTGGTCGGGGACGATGCTGCTTTGGGGCACATCCTGGTCGCAGGTGCATCTCGCGCTGTTGCCCGGAATGGCCGGCACCGTGTCGGCGCAAATCGGAACCTTCCTGGCCTGCCTCGCTATCGCGATGGCGACGGCGAGCGCGGTGACCGCAGTCGACCGGGGAGCGGCGCCGAAATGGCTCCGGTCGACGGCGCTTGTTCTCGGTCTCGGGGTCGGGCTTGCCGGCATTCCGCTCGCGCTGATACGCAGCGGCAGCCTGGGGCTGCTCGCCGAGATTCTGGGGCTGGTGGTGATCGCCGACCTGATAGTTGTGGCCGCCTATCTCGGCTGGGCCTGGCGACGCGGTTCGGTCGAAGCGCGCGATTTCCTTGGTGCGTGGGGCCTGCCGATGGCGGTGCTGGCGTTCATCCATATCGTCGATATCGAGGATGGCTTCTGGGGGGGCGGATCGAAGCTGCTCGTGCTCTGCGCCGCGACCTGGCAGGCGCTGTGGCTTGCTGCCGCTGCCACGCGCCGGCTCGCGCATCTGCGCATCGAACGCGACCATGCGCGCACCGCCGAAGCGCAGGCGCAGCAACTGGCGCGCCGCGATCCGCTCACCGGACTGCCCAACCGCCGCGGTTTCGTCGAGAGCGTGACGCCGCTGCTCGAGCGTGCACGGGCCGACAACCTTCCCGCGGCGTTACTGCTTGTCGACATCGACCGCTTCAAATCGATCAACGATATTTACGGCCATGATGCGGGCGACGTGGTGCTGTGCGGCATCGCCCGCCGGATCGAGCGCTGGGAAGGGCCGATGTGTACCGTTTCCCGGCTCGGCGGCGAGGAGTTCGGCCTGCTGACGATCGGGATGGAAGGGATCATCCTCAATCGTTTCGCCGAGAGCATCCGGCGCGGCATCGCCGCTTGCGACCATAGCGAGACGGTCGGCGAAAGGCTGGTTACCGCCAGCGTCGGCGTCGCCGAAGTGCGGCCCGCCTGCGATTTCCAGCAGCTCTACCGGCTTGCCGACGCGGCGCTTTATGATGCCAAGCGGGGGGGCCGTAACAAGGTGGTCGTCCAGCGGTACGAGGATGTGACCGAACCCGGCCGGGAGATCGCAATTTCGAATTGAGGGCCGCGCTTCCGCGCGGCTCCCGGAGGATCAGAAGCCGGCCGACGCCGACTTGTTCTCGACAACTTCCAGCGGCGGCGGCGCTTTTGCTGCGGCGCCGTGGCGGCGATGGCTCAGCTTGCCCTCGACCTTGCCGCCATTTTCGATCGTGATGCTCTCGTAGGTCACGTCGCCGGTAATCCGCGCGGTGGCGTGGACGATCAGCGTCTTGGCCTCGATCGCGCCGTCGAGCAGGCCCGCGATCTTGGCGGTCTCGGCGACGACCGAGCCCTTGATCTCGCTCGCTTCGCCCTGGACGAGATTGGCGCACTTCAGGTCGCCCTCGATCTTGCCGTCAACGTGCAGGTCGACGCTGGCGACAACATTGCCGGTGACGACGACGTCCGATCCAAGGATCGAAAAGGTCGTGTGGCGGGCGCCGGTCGCCATCTTAGCGGGCACTGCGACTGGCAGTGATGGCGCCGACTCGCTGTCGGGCGTCGTCTTTGACTTCGAGAACATCGGCTTTGGCCTCCAGGAAGCGACGCGGATTGACCGCGACGCCGTTCAAACGGACTTCGAAATGCAGATGGCTGCCGGTCGAACGGCCGGTCGAGCCCATTTTGGCGATCTGTTGCCCCGCGGCGACCTGTGCGCCGACGGTCGAGGTAAAGCCCGACAGGTGAGCGTAGCGGGTCAGGATGCCCTGGCCGTGATCGACCTCGACGACATTGCCGTAACCCGACTTCTGCCCGACAAAGACGACGCGCCCGGGCGCGGCGGCGAGGATCGGGCTGCCCATCGGACCGGGAAAGTCGAGCCCCGAATGCATCGCGCCGGCGCCGGTGAACGGGTCGCTGCGATAGCCGTAGCTCGACGACAGCATCAGCACATTGGCGGGCTGACCCGACGGGATAGCGACGAGCGTGCGTTCCAGCACTTCCATCCGGAACAACGCGCTTTCGAGCGCGGCAAAGGATTTGCCGAGCGAACTCGCGCGGCCCGTGTGGCTGCGATAGGGGATGAACGGACCACCGCGGCCGGCTGCGGCGTTGCGGACGAGCGCGGCGGGATTCATGCCCAGCTTGGCGACAGCGCCTTCCGCTTTCGTCGCGCGACCGTTGACCGCGGTCAGCAGGCGCGTCGCGAAATCTTCCTGCTGCGCTTCAAGCCGGGCAAGGATCTGCGCTTCGGGGGGCAGGTTCGGGTCGATCATCGCGCTGGTCTTGAGCGGCGTCTTCCCGGCGGCGGGTGCCGTGCCTTCGGCTCCGGCCTCGGGCGTCGTCGCGGCCGGCTCGACGCCGAAATGGACCTTCGACCATTCCTCGAGCTGTTCCTGCCGGTCTTCGAGATCGGCGGCCTTTTCGGCGACATTGTCACGATATTTGGCGATGCGCGCTTCGGACGCCGCGGCGGCGGCCTGCTGCTGAGCAACCGCGGCACGATCGCCCGAGCTGAGCAGCTGGTTGACGAGCACCGCGAGCGTAGCACCGGCCCATGCGAGCAGCACCAGTCCGGCGATCAGCGCGACGCGCTTTTGCCAGACGGCGCTGACACGCAGGAAGCGAACATGCCCGTGCGTGCGAACGAAGATTTCATGGTCCTGAAACAGCGCAGAAAAGCGCTGGCGCAACTGGCGCAGGCCCGTTGTTTGCGATGACAAGTGGCGACCCCATCTTGTTTGTTATTGGAGCCCTCCGCCCCGATTGAAGCGCGCCTTATCAGGCCGGTTGCGCCGGTGCGAATCTTTGGGGCGCGACTCGGGCCGAGTCGAAACCATCGCGCGGTGAACGGTGTCAGGGGGTGGGAATGCTGCCATTTTGGCAGGAAACCGCCCGCGAATCGGCCAATTATATTGACGGCTTGCTTACCAATTTTGGGTAGGGTTAAGCGGTGAATATCATGGCCGAATCTGCTCGTTCCGCTGCCGTCGAATCGGCAACCGCCCCGTCTGTGCCCGCGGGCGCGCGGCCGCGTTCGGCGGTCAGCGCGGGGGTCGGGATCGTCGGGCTCGCGGGTCTGGTAAGCTATTTGCTCATCGCGCGTTTCGCGCCCGATATTGCGGCGTTCGTCGGTATCGACTGGGGCAATCGCGGGGCGATGAACGGTCCCAATTCGGCGATCGCGAGCGTGCTCGCCTGCGGCTTGCCGATGGTGCTGTGGTCGGTCTTCGTCGACAAGGTGCACCGCAATCCGTCGACCGGGATCGACTGGGCGCGGCGGCGGCCGTGGCGCGAGACGCTCGACATCAGCCTGACCAAGCTTGCCGGCATGTGGGCGACATGGGGGCTGATCGCGCTGATCTATGCGACGATGCGCTATTATTGGGAGGGCAATTACGCCTTTTCGATGAACCTGCTCGAAACCGTCGCGCCGTGGCTGCTGCTCGTGTCGGTGCCCTATATGCTGTGGCTCGACCGCCGCATGATCGAACCGCGCGACGGCTGCTGGCAATTCGGACGCTGGCTGATCGCGCCGGGTCAACCCGTCGATGCGCGCGCGATCGGGCACCATCTGCGCGCCTGGGCGGTGAAGGGCTTTTTCACGGCGTTCATGCTGTCGATCGTACCGGGCAATTTCTCGGCGCTCGTCACCGTGCCGATGAGCGAGGTGCTCGCCAATCCCTATATGACGGGGCTGTGGGCGATCAATTTCCTCTATCTGATCGACGTCCATATCGCGACGGTCGGCTATATCCTGACCTTGAAGCCGCTCGATGCGCATATTCGCACCGCCAACCCCTATGGCATGGCGTGGGTCGCGGCGCTCGTCTGCTATCCGCCCTTCATCCTGATGAACGGCGGTCCGCTCGACTATCAGATCAACGGGTCCGACTGGGGCCATTGGCTCGCGGGCCGTGAAAATCTGCTGATCGTCTGGGGTATCGTGCTGGTTCTGCTCACGGCGGTCTACAGCTGGGCGACGATGGCGTTCGGCATCCGCTTTTCGAACCTGACCCATCGCGGCGTCATCACGCATGGTCCGTATAAATATACGCGGCACCCGGCCTATAT
Organism: Sphingopyxis sp.; assembly: GCA_032154175.1. Classification (GTDB taxonomy): domain Bacteria; phylum Pseudomonadota; class Alphaproteobacteria; order Sphingomonadales; family Sphingomonadaceae; genus Sphingopyxis. Next base: position 9,936 of record JALDYH010000139.1, read on the forward strand.
TTCGAAGAATCTGAGCTGGTGGGTGGGGTCGCTGCCCTTCCTCGTGACGGCCGGCGGCTGGGTCGAGGGCGCGCGCAACGTCATCCTGCTCGGCCTCGTCAGCGGCATTTATTACTGGCGCGCGAAGACCGAGGAGAAGCATCTCCTCGCCGATCCGGCCTATGTCGCATACTGGAACTGGGCGCAGGAAAATGCGCCGGTACCGCGCTTCTTCTCGCGGCTGACGGGGCGGAAGCGGCCGCTGGTCCGGCTTGAGCCTGACGAACGGGTGGGGCCGGTTGCCTAATCCTTCAACGCGTTGGTGGCGGCGGTCGCTTCGGCGGCGCGGCGCGCCTGCAACTCGGCATAGCCATCGGCGATGATGCGCCACGCGCGGTCGCAGCGACGCTGATCCGAGCGCAGCTTGCTGTTGCACACGGCGTCGAGCCGCTGGAGCAGCCATTTGCGTTCTTCCTCGCGCGTGCGGGGATAGATTTTCGCGGCGTTGGAGTGGGCACTGGCGCCGAAATCGGCGGCCGAGTTCACGTCGATGCCTTGCGCCGCGGCGGCGGTAGAAAACAGGGCGATCGCGGTCAGGCTGGCGGTCAAACGGATCATCATCGACTCCCTACAGCTGGACTACAAGTCGATGATAACATGGAAAGTTCGTGAGGCAAAATCCGGCCCCCGCGGCGTCA
>JALDYH010000140.1:0-10583 GCA_032154175.1 Sphingopyxis sp.
CCCGCCGCGGGCGACGACTGTTCATCCGCGACCTCGCGGCGCTCGAGACGATATCGGACTTCTCGGGGCTTTATCTCCACCGCAGCGATCTCGCCGACAATCGCCGTTGAACCCTCGATCGAGAGACACCCGATGCCCCGCTATTTCTTTCACACCAGGGACGGCCAGCGCCACATCGACGACGAAGGCTGGGAGCTTCCCGACGATATGGCCGCCCGGCGCGAAGCCGTGCGCTATGGCGGCAGCCTGCTCGCCGACGACCCCGACATGCTGCTTGGCCCCGAGGATTTCCGCGTCGACGTCAGCGACGAGAAGGGCGCGCTTCGCTTCGCCGTCGTCATGGTCGCAGTCGCGCCGGTGCGGGACGATGAGTGACCCCTCGTTCGAGCTGATTGGCGTTGCGTCCGGGACGCCATGACGAGCGGAACTTGCTCCAGGTTAAGAAGTGACGCGGACCCACGCTTTTTCGCGGGCGTTTCGGTGATCCGGGGCGCCTTGTAGCCGCCAAGCACCGATGCCGGTGGCAACCATCGCCCCCGGGTTTTCATTTCTGCTGCAAAGCCGGCCGAACCCTCGCGCTTGGCCGGCGGCAATCGATGGAGCTTCGCATGCAGCGTATTCGGGATAACGGCCTGACGATCGTTTTGATGCTCTTGTTCGCGGGAAGCATCTTGGGCCAATGGCTGACGGGATGGCGCGTATCGATCGAGGATGCAGCGCGGCACGGCGAGCCCGCCCTGTCGCTCGCCACCTACACGCTGAGCCCCGAATTCCTGTCGACGGTGTTCGAAAATTGGGAAAGCGAGTTTCTCCAGATGTCGGCTTATGTCGTGCTCACCGCGATCCTGATCCAGCGCGGCTCGGCGGAGTCCAAGGATCCCGACGAGCCGCCGCGCGACGAGGATCTGGCGGCGCAGGCATCGAAACCCGGCGCGCCATCGGTCCTGCGAAAGGGCGGACTGGCGCGCGCGCTCTATGCGCGCTCGCTCGGCATCGCGCTCGGCCTGCTGTTTCTCCTGTCGTTCATCATGCACTGGACGCAAAGCGCCAAGGCGGCGGCACAGGAAGCGATCGAGCATGGCGAGGCGGCGCCGACCGTCATCGCCTATCTCGGCGATCCGCAGCTCTGGTTCGAATCGTTCCAGAACTGGCAAAGCGAATTTCTCTCGACCGCGGTGCTCGTCGTCCTCTCCATCTTCCTCCGCCAGCGCGAGTCCCCAGAGTCCAAGCCGGTCGCCGCGCCGCATTCGCAGACGGGTGTCTGAGCCGAGGCCAAACCGCGATCAGGAAGAAGCCCGATGCTCGAACCGCAGGCCGCCATTGGCGAGGAAGAGCTCGAACGCGGGCTCCGCCGACTCGTCGTCGAGGCGCTTTTCTCGAACACGACCGCCGCGCTCACGACCGGCGTCGTGCTCACCGCCTTCGCGCTTCACCTCGGCGCGAACAATGCGACGATCGGCCTTCTCGCCGCCCTTCCCTTTCTCGCCCAGCTCGCACAGGTCCCCGCGATCGCGCTGGTCGAACGCATCAGACAACGCAAGCGGATCGCGGTCCTGTCGAGCCTCGTCGGCCGCTCGATGCTCGGCGTCATGGCACTCGTGCCCTTTGCGGGCGCGCTCGCGCTGCCCGGGCTTGTCGCGGCAACCCTCATTCTCTGCGTCCTCGGCGCGGTCGGCGGCTGCGCCTGGAACAGCTGGATGCGCGATCTCGCACCCGAGGAACGCATGGGCCGCATTTTCGCACGGCGGACCTTCTACGCGACGGTCACCACGCTTCTCGCGGGGCTCGGTGCCGCGCTCGCGCTCGAATGGACGCCCGAGCAAGGCCCGATGCGCGACTTCGCCTTCGCCGGGCTCTACGCCGGGGGCTGCGCGGCGGGCCTCTTCAGCGCGTGGATCGCCGCGCGGATGCCCGAGCCGCGCATGCCCGATACCGCAGGATCCGGACGCGGCCTGACCGAGCAACTCCACCGCCCGCTCCGCGACGCGAATTTCCGCCAGCTCATCCTTTTCCTTGGAACGTGGCAATTCGCGATCAACTTCGCGACGCCCTTTTTCACCGTCTATCTCGTCCGCCAGCTCGGCTATGACATGACCGTGGTGATGGCGCTGTCGATCGCGAGCCAGGTCGCGAACGCCCTCGCGCTTCACAACTGGGGCGTGCTTGCCGATCGTTTCGCGAACAAGTCGGTGCTGCTCGTCGCGGCGCCGCTTTACATCCTCTGCATCGCAGCGATGATCGGCGGATCGCAGATTTCGGACGGCACATTCCGGCTCGCCTGGCTCGCCGGTCTCCATCTGCTGATGGGCGCCGCAGTCGCCGGTGTGACGCTCGCGACCGCGAATATCGCGCTCAAGCTGTCGCCGCGCGGCGAAGCCGCCTCCTATCTCGCAGCGAGCGCGGTGGTGACCGCGATCGCCGCGGGATCGGCGCCGATCCTCGGCGGGATGCTCGCCGACTTCTTCGCGGCGCGCGAGCTCGAGCTGGTCGGTCGCTGGACCAGTCCCGACGGCGTCTACACCTATCTTTCGCTCGCGCTGAGCAACTGGGACTTCTACTTTCTGCTGTCGGCGCTCTTCGGACTCTATGCGCTGCACCGGCTGGGCTTCGTTCGCGAGGCCGGCGAAATCGGGCGCGACGAGATGGTCCGCCACCTGCTCCGCGAGACGCGGGGGACGATCCACAATTTCTCGACCGTCACCGGGCTGAAGGCGCTCACCGAAGTGCCGTCGGGCCTGATGCGCGAAATGCGCGTCCGGCGGCGCTATCGGCGCCTCCAGGACCGGCGCGGCGATGCCGAACCGGGCATCGCCTGAAGGCGCTTCGACAGGCGTCGCCAGAAACCGCTTAACCTGCATCAACGCCGCGGAACGATCACGCTCCGGGTTCGCTTTCACGACAGATAGCGGAGGCAAGACAATTGAATAACCGGGCCTTGAGTCACCCGAGCAAAGACCATGATGACGAGCGCGTGGCGGTCTCGCCAAGCCTGCTCAGGGCGCAGGCGAGCATAGCCGCGGCCACGAAGAAACTCGCGGCCTTCACGATCGGCGACTATGAGGTGACGGTCGCGGGCGCCGACGATGCGATCTGGCTGCTCGTCCGTCGCCGCGGCCAGGGCGGCCTGGCTCTCCGCGCAGCGCCCCTTTTCGACGGCGACGACGTCAAATCGCTCGCGCCGCACGGCCGCGACCTCGCGCATATCCGGATCACCGGGTCGCTCGGCCGCACCGAAATTCGCGTCAAGGCGGGGGTCAATGTGCCGGTCCAGCTTCAGATGACGTGCGAATTCACCCCCGCCGCCCCGACCCTTTTCCCGCAAGCGCCCCGCGATCTGCTGCCGGTCGACCGCGACGACGACCCGCTCGGCGCGCGCGGCCATGTCGAGGCGGTGCAGCGCGGGCTCAACACCGCGATCCTCTATTTCCAGGTCGACGATCCCGCCTTTGGCAACATCCTCTATTTCCAGAATCTGACCTCGCTCGCCGACTATTTCGACGCGACGGGGACGAAGCCCGAAGGCGTCGTCGGCGGCGTCTGGCCCGAGCTCGGCTTGCAGCTTCCCAGCCCCGCGCCCGAAGAGATACGCGAGATCGAACCGCTCGCGGCAGGCAAGAAGCTGACGATGTCGGATGCGATCCTCGTCCTCCGTCCCGATTTTCCGCAGGACGAGCGCGACAGCGCGCGGCAATTTCTCCAGATGCTCGGCGCGGCCTATCGCCTCCTCGATCTCCCGCCGACCGAATATCGCGACTGGATCGGCCGCGCCGAAAAAACGCTGCGCGATCTGGACGAAGCACCCGAGGCAACGATCCGCCACTACGGGCACCGCTACATCCACCCTTATACGGACGCCGAATATCCCGACGCGATGGTGCAGCTCACCGTCGCGCAGGCGATCCACGAATGGGGAAAATGGGACGGCGAGCCCCACCCGCTCGAGGCCGAGTTCCTGGCCGGCGTCGGCAAATTCTACGACCGCGATCTCGAGACGATCCGGCGCTACCTGCCCAATGTCGGCGACGACAAGGACGCCGACGCGGTCGACAGCTGGTATCTCTACCATCCGCTGCTCAATCTCGGCCGCCTCGCGCTCGACGGCGATGCAAAGGCAAGGCGCTTGTTCCTGAATTCGCTCGATTATGCGATCAAGGCCGCGCGGCATTTCGACTATAAATGGCCGATCCAGTACAAGGTTACCGACTTTTCGGTGATCGAGGAAACCGCCGGCGCCGACGGCCGCGGCCAGACCGATGTTGGCGGCGTCTATGCCTGGGTCATGCTGCAGGCGTTCGAACTCACCGACGAAAAGCGTTTCCTCGACGAGGCGTGCGCGGCGATCGATGCGGCGATCGGGCTGCGCTTCGACATCAATTATCAAGCCAATCTGACCGCCTGGGGCGCGGCCGCCTGCATGCGGCTGTGGCGCGCGACCAACCGCGAGGTCTATCGCGAGCAAAGCTATGTCTATCTCGCCAGCTTCTTCCACCATTGCGAGATCTGGGAGAGCCGGATCGGCCATGCCAGGCATTACAGCAATTTCCTCGGCGCAACCTGCCTGCAGGACGCCCCCTATATGGCGATCTACGAATGCTTCGACAGCTTTGCGGCGTTTGAACATTATCTCGCCGACAGTGGTCCCGATCTCGAGCCCGCCGCACGCATGCTGATCGCAGAATATTGCAAATATACCCTCGACCGGGCCTGGTATTATTATCCCGACGCGCTGCCCCCCGAAGCAATTTCGAAAAAGCAGCGCGAGAATAACGGCCATGTCGACCGGGCGCTCAGCTTCCCGCTCGAGGACCTCTATCCCGACGGCCAACCGGCGGGCCAGGTGGGGCAGGAAATCTATGGCGCCGGCGCAGCGCTTATCTTTGCGACGCGCGCCTTCCATCATGTCGAAAGCGCGCCCTTCCTGCTCTTCTGCAACCATTTCGTCCGGGCGAGCGAGCGAACGGGCGAACGCACGATGACGATCATGCTCGATGGCGGCGAGACTTGTACCGCGGGCCTCAGCTTCGTCCGTCGCAAGCGGCGCAAGCTCACGCCGATGCGCGTCGCATCGGCCGACGGCGATGTGATCCGGCCGCACCAGGAAGATGCCGACCGGCTCGACTATAATGTGCCGGCAAGCGGCACGCTCACGATCAGCTGGGACTGAGCGAACCGCGCACTCGCGGTGTCACTTCTGGCAGGCGACGATCGCCTCGACGACAGCAAGGGTTTCCTGCGGATCGCGTACGCGCACCGTGTCGAGGCCGATCTCCTTCGCCGGATAATCGTTTCCGCCCGGGAAGATCGCGTCGCCGATGAACAGCATCGCCTCGAGCGCGATGCCGCTCGCCTCATTGAGCTTCTTCAGCCCATATCCCTTGTCGACACCCTCTCGCGTGATGTCGATCGACGTGGCGCCGCCCATGTTGATCGAAAGCCCTGGCAGGCGGCGGCGAAGGTCGGCCTGGATGATCTTGCGCTTGGCAAAGTGGGGATCCCAGATTTCTTTCGCATCGATCGGCGCCTCCTGCCCCAGCGCGGAAAAAGTGATCTGGCTGCCGCGATCCTCGATCCGCTCGCCCCAGGTCTCTTCGGGCGTGAAGCCCGTCGCTTCGAGCGCCTCGTCGAACGCGGCGAGTATCCTGTCCCGCTGTCGCGCTTCGAAGAGTTCGGCATAGACCGTCTCCCACGCGTCGCCGCGATGCACGTATAATTTGGTTCCGGTTGTCGGCATGAGCCACAGGCGCGACCGGTCGGCGCGCGGTGGCAAGCGGCTCGCCACCTGCTTGTCGAACTGCGGCCAATCGCCGCCCGATATGACCGCGACATGCGCCACACCCAGCAGATCGGCGAGCGCTTCGCCCATCGCGGGCTCGAGCGGCTGCTTGCTTTCAGCGAGGGTGCCGTCGAGATCGAAGGCGATCAATTCTTTCATCTAGCGGTTCCTTGCATGTGGAATTGGAAGTCTATCCGGCAACTGCGCCCGTGCACGGCGCGTTTGTCCGGTGAAGGAGATGATCATGACAACCGACCGCGCCGCCCTTCTCGATGCCGCCCAGACCGCGCCCGTCGAACGCATTGCCCGCGTGCTTGCCGGGCTTGCGCTCAGCCGCAACGCCGAGGGCGATCTTTCTTCCGCCGCAGCGCAAGTGGACATGACCTGGCCCGATCATAGCGACGCGGCGCTCGCGGTTCTCAAGACGCTGCGCGAGCCGAGCGGTCGCATGGTCGCAGCGGGCGACGCGGAGGTCTGGGCGCGCATGATCGAGGCCGCCATCGAGGATGAGACGATCTCCGAGACTTAGGGACAAGGCCCCGCCCGATCCGCCACCTCAGTCCCGCACCGACGCCGCGTGCCGCACATCCTGCGCGCGGTCGAGCGGCATGACCAATATATCGTCGCCGTCAACGATGACCGCCATATTCTCGACGCCGATCAGCGAGACACGCCGGCCGCCCGCGCGCACCAGCGTGCCGCTGCATTCGTGCAGAAAAGCGTCCCCGTGAACAGCATTGCCATCCGCGTCGCTGTCCGGTGCCAGCGCGTGCACTGCCTGCCAGCTGCCGAGGTCCGACCAGCCCATGGACACCGGCACGACAGCGACGCGGTCGTCCTTTTCCATCACGGCATAATCGACCGAAGTCGCGGGCGCCGCGGCAAAACGCTCCCGGTCCGCGAAGAGCGCATCACCGTCGCGCCGACCCGACGCCGCCGCCTCGGCCGCCGCCTTGTAGATATCCGGGCAATGGGCGAGCATCGCCTCGCGCATCCGCCCGGCACGAAAGAGAAATATTCCCGCGTTCCAGCTGTAGCCGCCGGCTGCCAGCATCGCTTCGGCGTCGGCTAGCGGCGGCTTTTCGATGAAGCGCCGGACAACATAGCTCTCGTCACCCAGCGACGCACCGCGCGCGATATAGCCGAAGCCGGTATCGGGATGATCGGGCGTAATTCCGAAGGTCACGCTCCAGTCGCCGCGGGCCAGCCGGGTGGCGCGCGCGATGGCGGCATGAAATGCGGCAACATCCGAAATGACATGGTCGCTCGGCATCACCAGCAGCAGTTCGTCATCGGGCGACATCGCCAAGGCCAAGGCGATGGCGGCACCGGTGTTACGCGCTTCCGGTTCGACGAGAAGCATTGCCTCGCGCTCGCCGATCCGTTCACGAACGGCCTCCACATGAGACGCGCCGCAAACGACCAAGGGCTGCAAAAAACCATCGTACGTCGAAACCCGATCGAGCGTCTGCTCGAACAGGCTGACATCGCCGGCGAGCGGCAGGAACTGCTTGGCGCGGTCGCCGCGGGACTCGGGCCACAGCCGCGTACCCGCGCCGCCGCAGAGAATGACAGGCCGGATCGGCACCGGGACAGCGGGCCCCGGGGCCGATCGGCTTTCGCTATGCCCGCTCACCGCGCGGCCGCGATCGGATAGAGCGACACCGGGTCCGGTATCACCGACAGTTCGCGCTCGCGCCAGAAGAAGCGCGTCATCGCCTGATGCGAGAGGTGATAGGCAAGCAGCGATTCCGCGCCGACATTGAGATTGAGCCCGCGCGCCGTGATCCCGTCGCGGCATCGGCCGGTAGCGGGATCGCCAAGCGGTTTGCCGCGATCATTCTCGCCGAGATACCAGCGCCAGGCCGCCTCGGCGCGTGCGCGCCAGATATCGTTGCCGGTGAGCACATGCGCAATACCGCAGGCCTCGATCGTGGCCCAGGCCTCAAGCGGCTGCTGATCATATGCGAGGATCGTGCCTGGGCGGCCAAAGCCCTCGCAGCCGACCGGTCGGAACCGGCCTTCGAGGCTCGTCTGCCGGGCACAAATCCAGTCGAGCGCAGCCAGACCGGCCTCCTCGAGCGGCAGCGACGGCAGGCGCCTGCCAGCCCTTAGCAAAGCTTCGGCAAGCCGCGCATTATCGTAGGCGAGTATGGGCTCGAACCAGTCCCATTCCGGGCGGCGCGCCGACTTCCACAACGCGTGGAGGAACGCGCCCCCACGCTCGACGATGGCTCTCGCCGTCGCATGATCCGGATCGTGCGCAAGCAGCTCGTCGGCGCCGAGCAGCGCAAAGGCCAGCGCGCGCGGGCTCTTGAAACGATCGGCCATAAGGGCGGCGCGCTCGAACCAGTCGCGGGCCCAGGCGCGCAGCTCCGCGGACTGTGCACGCGCCGCCGTATGGCCAAGCGCCCACAGGGTCCTGCCGTTGCTGTCCTCCGACCCGATATCCTCGATCCAGCGCCGGTCATAGCCCATGAAGTTCCGGAAGGCCGTCGCATCGGGGTTCCAGGCGTGCTGGATGAAGCTTGCGAAACGAAGCGACTTGAGCTCATCCGCCTCGGACGGCGCGCGCGCATTGTTCATGTACATCAGCGCGCGCACATTATCGTCGAGACAATAGCCGTGGTTGCGGTCGGGCACGATCCCGATGCCGTGCTGGAGCATGCCGACATCGTCGCACATCGCCCGGATGCCGGCCGGATTGGGGGTACTCCGGATCTGACGGGCCCTCGAAAGCTTCACCATTGCGGCGTCGAGAACCGCGCCGCATTGCTTCGCGATCTCGGGCCATGTCGTCCGGCGTCCGCGCGCATAGGCGCGGGCACCGATCGCCCGGCGTTCTTCGGGTACCGAGAGCAGCAGGCGGACCGCCTCGGCGATCGCGTCGCTGTCGCATGGCGGAACGAGGATACCGACATCGTCGGCCAGCAATTCCCTGGCGTGAACGAAGGGCGTCGACACCACGGGGCGGCCGAGGGCCACCGCATAGGCCAGCGTGCCCGAGGTGACCTGCGCAAGATTGGGATAGGGCGCGATATAGACGTCGCAGAGTTCGATCTGGTCGAGGAGATCCTCGATACCGAGAAAGCGGTTGTCCCAGGCGATGTTGCCCGCGACGCCCAGGCTTTCGGCGAGCGCCACAAGACTCTCGCGATAGGCTTCGCCTTCGGCGGCGATAAGATTGGGATGCGTCGCGCCGACGATGCGATAGAGAACGTCGGGAAATTGCGATGCGATTGCGGGGAGCGCGCGAATGGCGGTCTCGAGCCCCTTGCCCGAGCCGAGCAGTCCGAAGGTCGATAGAACCGGCCGGTTGCCGATCCCGAGCTCGGTACGCAGATGCGAGGCCTCGCGGAGCGGCCGGTCGGGGGTCCCATGCTCGATATGCGCGATCTGGTCGGGATCGGCGCCATAGACCTCGATCAAGGTGCGCCGCCCGAATTCGCTCATCACGACGAGACGAGATGCGTGTGCGACAAGGCGAGTCATCACGCGGCGCTGCTCGTCACCCGGCTCGGCAAGCACCGTATGGAGCGTCACCACGACGGGCGCCGCGATCCGGTCGATCAGTTCAAAGACGAGTTCGCCGGCGACGCCGCCGAAAATGCCGAACTCATGCTGCAGCCACACGACATCGGCACCGCTCGCGTTGATCGCATCGGCGGCCTGCCGATAGCTTGCCGAATCCTGTTCATCGATAGCGAGCCGCACATCGGGATCGTCGGCGTCGCGCGCGGCCGTCCGCATCGCATAAATATCGATGTCGAGATCGGGGCGCTGATGCTTCAGATAATCATAGCTGTCGGCGGTGAAGGTCGCGATGCCGCAAAGCCGCGGGCGGAAGCAGCCCACGAGCGCAACGCGCCGGCGGCTGCGCGGAGGAGAGGTCGCTGCCGGATGATTATCTTCCTGACCCGACCGGGTGCAGAAACTATCTTCGCTGTCGAACTTCATCGTCTGACCTTTTCTTCACCCCCCGCGGAATGGGCACAAGTGCAGGCAACGCGCTCCACCGCGCGCTACCGTGTGGAGTTTCGATCAAGTCATCGCCCGGTTTTGCAACGCCGCATAATGGGCCGCGGTTGCGGCCGGCATCGGCCGGGAGCGCGATTTTCCGCGCTATTTTAACCTATGTTTTCAAGTGCGCGGGATAGCGACGCGCCGCGCCTCAGAGGGGCAGCCGGATCATGCATTGCACGCCGTCGGGCTCGAAGCCTATCTCGGCCTGGCCGCGCTCGCTGCGAAGCGCCCGCTCGACCATGCGCGAGCCGAAGCCGCGCCGCGTCGGCGGCGAAACCGGGGGTCCGCCCGCTTCGGTCCAGGAAAAATTGACCCATTCGCGCGCGTCGCGGGTCTCGGTTTCCCAGCGGAGCGCGACACTGCCCGCATCGTTCGACAGCGCGCCATATTTGACGGCATTGGTTCCAAGTTCGTGAAGGGCCATCGCGATAAGAAGCGCCTTGCCGGCCGGAAGCATCGCGTCCGGACCATCGGCCGCGATCCGTCCCGGCCGGATCTCGCCGAAGACGCGAAGTGCGCGCTGGACGACCTCGATCGCGGATACCTTGCTCCAATTGTGCCGGGTCAGAAGGTCGTGCGCCGCGGCCAGTGCACCGACCCGGTCCTCGAAAGCTTCGCGTTCGTGCGTCGGCGCGCCGAGGAAGGTCTGCGACGCGATCGCCTGCACCATCGCAAGCGTATTCTTGACGCGGTGCTGCAGCTCGTGGAGCAGCAATTCGGTCGCCGCTTCGGCGCGCGTCCGCTGTTCGATCTCGCGCCGCGCCTCGTCGTGGAGCCGGGCATTGTC
>JALDYH010000141.1:0-10558 GCA_032154175.1 Sphingopyxis sp.
ATCGCGACGTCGCCGCCGGCAAGGGCAATCGACGTGCCGACCTGGAGTCGCGCTTGCTGGCGCTCGTCGATCTGGCCGAAACCGGGGCCGCCCGACGTAACCGAGCCGCGCGCATAGAAGCGGTTGCCGACATAGTTGGCGATCGCATCGATGGTGGCATCGTTCCTCGACTTGCGGATGCCGACATCGTAACCGAACGATCCGACCCGATCCTCGTAGCTGCGCGTCACGAACGCGCGCGACTGTTCGCGCCGGCTGTTGTAATTGGCCTCGGCGCGGGTGCGGCGGCCGAGCGGCACCGTCAATCCCAGCCGGACGCCGAAATTATTCTCGTTCAGTCCCTTGCCATATTCGACGCCCGCCGTGACGCGGAATTTCTCCGTGCGATGGATGACATCGGCATAGACCGAATGCGTGCTGTTGAAGCCCGGCCGATGGAACCAGTTGGCGCCCGCGACGAGCGTCGTCTGTTCGCCCAGGCTTTGCGCGTAGTTGGCGGTGAGGTTCAACGTTTCGAACCGGTCCCCGGCAATCGCGTCGGTCAGCGTCTGGAAGCCGGCACTGCGATAATCCGCGCTGATCGAAAATTGCCGGCCCTGCATGCCCGTTCCAAGCTGCAGACTGTACGCGCCGCGCATCGAATAACCGAAACCGTCGCCCGTGCTGATGGCGCCCGACAACTCGATGCGGCCGGGAATCCTGTTGGGCGACACGACCATTTCCGCACCCGCAACCTGCACATCCTCCGACAGCTGCAAGGCGCCGCCCAGCAACATCCGGTTGGTCACGCCGCGGCGATAAAAACCGGAAAAGGCCGGCAATCCGCCATATTTCGGCGAGGCTTCGAACGCGCGCGCGACGAAGCCGACGCCCGCGCTATATTCATCTTCGCCCGACCCCAGGTCGACGGGGTCGAAAAAGGGATCGAACGAGGCCAACTGCCGCCGCCCGGTCACGTCGGTTACGAACAATTGCGCATTGCGTCCGCCATATTGGGCCGTCAGTTGCGACAGGTCGTAGGGGCCGGCCGCAAGCTGCAACGTCTGCACTTGCTGGCCGTCGACCATCACCTCGACCGTCGCATCGCGATCGAGCAGGATCTGCTGGCTGCCCAATTGGGTGACCGGACCGGCGCCCGAAAACACCCGCCGACCCTTTTCCACCGCGACGCCGCCAAGCAGAGCCCCTGCCATGACCGGAATGCCCGATAATTGAAGGTCGCCGGCGCTCCAGCGGCGCAGCTTGTCGACCTCGTCATAGACCGCGCGTGCCGACCGGCGATAGAAACCGCTGCCCTGGCCGCCGGTTATCGACCGGTCATAGCCGCCGTCGAATTCGACCACGACGCCACGAAAGCGGGCGGCGCCGAAAACCAGGACCCCCGGATCTTCGAATGTCTCGAAATCTTCAAGGCGAAAATCGCCCACGACGTTCAGATAGGCACTGAAGTCTTCGGGCTGCCGCGTGACCGGTACGCGGCTTTCGGTGATGACCGGCCCGAGCGTTTGCACCGCCGCCAGATTGGGATCGATCCGCTCGACCGTGACTTCGAGCAGGGCGGGATTGTAGCGGAGGAAAACGCCGGCCGCTTCGAGTTCCTCAGGGGTCAGGAAAGGTGCCTGCGCGAAAGACGCGCCGAAAGTTTCACGCGCCGAAGGCGAAAGATAGGGGGAAAGACGCTCGATCAGCGACGCGCGTTCAAAGCGGATCTGGCCGTCGGGCGTCACTTCGGCGATAATATCGCCGCTCAGTTGCCCATTGCGCACCAACGGCAACTGCAACTGGGTCCAGCGCGGCGCGGTTGTGACGGTAGGCGGCGTGGCAGCGGGCGGCCCTTGATCCTGCATCGCGGCATAGGCATGGGGCGACTGAAGCGCGACCAACGCCAATGTGATGCTTGAACAATAGCGTCTCAACTTAAACCACCCCCCTGAATGCCCCGCGTCGCCTTCGTTATTCTCCGATCTTGATGCTGACGCCCTCCGCGCGCAGCGGCTCTTCGACCGGAACGAAGAAAATGCGTGCCCCCCCGGGCGGTACAAGGCCAAAGCCGATCGCATCGCTCATCCGGCCCGCGGTACGCGATTCCGAAAAGGCGGTGCCGTCTTCGCGCGTGCCGGCAATCGTCCATCCGGTGCGCCCTGCGGCGAAAAAGCGCGTGCCGCGATTCTCGATGCGGACTTCGACGCCGCGTTCGGTCACCGTCTTGGGCTTCTGTTGTTCGACCGGAAGCCGCTCGTCGGGCGGCACCACCGTTTCGCGAACCAGCGCCTTGGCGGATGTGACGACCGGATCGGGTTTGGTGCCGTCAGGCACCACATTGACCAGGACGTTGAAGCGCATCACCACCTGAATACGCGAGATGGTCGGATCGAGGTCGACCGGAATCTGCGTGACGGCGGCGTAATAGACTTCGGATTTGGTCAGCGGCTCGCCGGGCAGATACTGAATCCGGAAAACCTGCTGCGCATTCGGCGCGATCACGACCTGCGGCGGAAAGACGACGAACTTGTCGTCGGCCGGGGTGAGCGTCAGTTCGCCTGCCTCGTTCACATCGCCGCGGTACATCCGCAATTCGACCGGCAGGTTGCGGTCTTCGGAATTGGTGACCTCGATCCGCGCAGTCGAGCCGCGGCCGGTGGGTGCCATTTCGACGGTCATCGGGGTTACCCGGGCCGCCTCGACAGGACTGGCGCTCACGGCCAAGGTTGCGGCGGCGAGCGCCAGCATCAAAGATTTCCGGAACAAGACCAATTCCCCCAAACGCATCTTGCAAGATAACATCGCCCCAGACTGAAAGGGGGAGCCTCAGGCTCCCCCTTCCTCATCTGCTTGACGAATCCTGTCAGATCGTCGTTACGGTGACCGTAACAGTGTCCTCATAATTGCCAGCCAGCGGGCGGGCATCTTCGTTTTCGTTCTTGCGGACGCGTGCGCGCAGTTCCACCTGGCGATGAATCGCACCGCGGGTGGTGTTCTGGCCGGTCGAGCCTGCAGCCGAGCTATGCTGCGGACCAGCGCCGCTGTTGAAATAATTCAGCGCATAGACCGAATAGTTGATCGTGTCCTTGAAGCCGGCGTCATCGCCCGACTGCAGCGAACGCGTCTGGTTCTTCAGGACGCCGAGGTCGGCGTCGATCAGCATCCGGTTGCTTTCGTTGCAGCTGACCCAGAACGGGTTGGTGTCTTCAGCCGACGTGTTGTTGATGAACAGCGCGTTCGAACCGGCGGTGGTGTCGATCGACAGCGTACCAAGGTCGACATCGCCGATGCCTTCCATGGTGCAGGTTTCGGCAACGCTGCCGTTGATGTCGAACGATTCGCTGTCCGAATCGGCGGCGAAGGCGGGCGTCGAGGCGAGCATGGCGCCGAGCGAGACGATAAGAAATTTCTTCATGGAATATATCCTCGAGGCGGCCGCATCATGTCTGGACATGGCGGCCCGGCAAACAAACAGGGGAAGGGCGGCGCCCTTCCCCTGCGATCAGGATCAGATGGTCGTGACGGTGACCGTCACGGTATCCTTGTAGGTGCCGGCCAGCGGACGGGCATCGAGGTTGCCGAGCAGGGTCACCAGGGCGCCCATGTCGATCTTGCGATGGATCGCACCGCGGCTCTGGTTCTGGCCAATCGGGCCGAGCAGGCTGTTGTACGACGGCTGGATGAAGCCGTTGCGGTAGTTCAGGGCCGCGACCGAATAGTTGATCGTGTCCTTGAAGCCGGCGTCATCGCCCGACTGCAGGGTACGCGTCTGGTTCTTCAGCTTGCCCAGGGTCGGAACGATCGACATGCGGTTGGTGTCGTTGCAGCTCAGCCAGAACTCACCGGCGTTGTCGGCCGACGCACCGTTGAGGAACAGCGCGTTGCTGCCCGCATTGGTGTTGATCGACAGCGTACCGAGTTCGATGTCGTCGATGCCTTCCATCGTGCAGGTTTCAGCAACGCTCGCATTGATGTCGAACGATTCCGAATCCGAATCCGCAGCGAAAGCAGGCGTCGACAGCATGGCCGACATGGCGGCCACAGCAAAAAGCTTCTTCATGGTAATTCCCCTCATACAGACTGGTCGTGTCATCTGAAGCGAAGGGCGCCGGCGACGGCGCCCTTTTATCGCTCCCCCAACCGCCGAGAGAGACTTTTCCAGTCTGCGACTCGCCCTCAGCAGTTAACAAGTAATTAAACCACCAACCGGCCAGCGCAACCGTTTATGACTGGTTAAAGCGCTAAAGATGCACCAAAATCATGGATTTCCGGATCAACCATCCGTCGACAGCATCTAAATCGAAAGTTGATTTAACTAACCAAATTTTCCAGAAAAACGGATAAATACCTTATATAATAAAGACTTAAATAAAACCGACTTTGACAAGATTCATGCGATGGGCGCGATCGATCATCCCCGCGAGCGCCCGGGCCGTAAATTCCGGCAAACTGCCCGATGGACCAAGCTGTGCCGAAATCGAACAGCGGAGCAGCAAGTCCTTATCGCTCCGACCGATACCAAAAACATGGAAATATATCTATATATATCCTATATTTAGCCTGCATATATGCGACAGCCGCCGCGACTGGCACGGGCATGATCAAACCCCGCTTCGCGCGCGCCCTCGGTATCCCGAGACGACGAATGACGGAAATATCGTTGCCAGGACGCACGAAACGGCAGTGCGATTTGCCTCGCTGTCGAACCGGACAACGAAACAAACTTAGTTACAATCGATGTTTCGTGACCTTCGGCGATCACCGACCCGTCACCAGGTCCTGGCTCCGCGGCAAGCGCTCGCCAAACAAACCGCTTGACCCTGACGCTGCGTGATCCCCGATAGGATCGTCCCGGATGAGGAGACGATAAGGTGCGGACGGTTCGACAGGTGGCCAAGGCGGCAAGGGTGAGCGTCAGGACGCTTCACCATTATGACGCGATCGGCCTGCTGAAGCCGGATCATGTCGGCGCCAACGGCTATCGATATTACGGCAAGGCGGAACTGCTGAGGCTTCAGCAGATCCTCTTCTATCGTGAACTGGGCCTGCCGCTCGTCGAGATCGCCGCGATCCTCGACGATCCGGCGTTCGATCCGCTGGCGGCGCTTCGCGGCCATCGCACGGCGCTGGACGCGCGGATCGAACATTATCGCGGCCTCATCCAAACCATCGATCGCACGATCGCATCATTGGAAAAGGACGAAGAGATGCAAGACAATGACTATTACGCCGGCATCGCCCCCGAAACGCGCGACCGCTGGCAGCGCGAGGCCGAGGAATTTTGGGGCAAGGACGCGGTCGCGGCGGCGGCGGCGAAGGCGCGATCGTTCAGCAAGGGACAGGTCGCGGCGATCCAGACCGAGATGGAAACGATCCGCGCCGATTTCCAGCGTCTGTTCCGCGAAGGCGCCGCCCCCGCATCCGACGCGGTGCAGGCGGTGACGCATCGGCATTATCAATGGGTTTCGCACAGCTGGACCCCCGATGCGGCGGCGTTCAGGCGACTGGGCCGATACTATGTCGAGAACCCCGAATTCCGGGGGACCTATGACGATGAAAAGCTGCCCGGCTGTCCCGAATTCATCGCCGAAGCGATGACGATCTACGCCGACCGGTCACTCTGACGCGGCAGCAGCAGGCTCGCATCGCCATAGCTGTAGAAACGATAATCCGTTTCGATGGCGTGCGCGTATGCGGCCTGCATCGTCTCCAGTCCCATCAGCGCGCTCACCAGCATGAACAGGGTCGAGCGCGGCAGGTGGAAATTGGTCATCAACCCGTCGATCGCCTTGAAACGATAGCCGGGGGTGATGAAGATCGCGGTGTCGCCCGCGAAGGGCGCAATCATGCCATCCTCCTGCGCCGCGCTTTCGAGCAGGCGCAGGCTGGTGGTGCCGACCGCGATCACGCGGCCGCCCGCAGCGCGTACCGCATTGAGCCGCGCCGCGGTGTCGGCGTCGATCCGCCCCCATTCGGCGTGCATGACATGGTCTTCGGTGTCGTCGGCCTTCACCGGCAGGAAGGTTCCGGCGCCGACATGCAGCGTCAGCGTCTCGGTCAGGGCGCCCGCCGCGGCGAGCGCATCGAGCAGCCCGGGCGTAAAATGCAGCGCTGCGGTCGGCGCCGCGACCGCGCCGTCCGCGCGCGCGAACATCGTCTGATAGTCGCTGCGGTCGTCTTCGTCGGTCGCGCGCTTGCCCGCGATATAGGGCGGCAGCGGCATCGTGCCCGCACGCTCGAGCAACAACTCGACCGGCTCGTCGCCCGCAAAGGCCAGAATGAAGCTGCCGTCGGCGAGCCGCTCCTCGGCGAGCGCCGCGACCCCTGCGCCGAAATCGACCGTCTCGCCGACGCGGAGCCGCTTCGCGTTGCGGACAAACGCCTGCCAGCGGCGCAGGTCGATACGTTTGTGCAGCGTTGCGCCGATCCTTGCCCCGCGTGCGCCCTGCGCGCCATCCTCTTCCCTTGGCGCGCGCCGCCCTTCGAGTTGCGCCGGAATCACCCGCGTATCGTTGAAGACGAGGCAGTCGCCGGGACGCAACCATGCGGGCAGGTCGCCAACCCCGGCGTCGACGATCCTGCCGCCGTCGACGACGAGCATCCGCGCGGCATCGCGCGGCCGCGCGGGGCGTAGCGCGATGCGCTCGTTCGGCAGATCGAAATCGAAGGCGTCGACGCGCATGGTCTTCGCGCGCGTTCCCGCGCTTACTGCTTGATCGGGGCGTTGAGCTCGTCGACGCTGACCGGCGCGGGGACCACCGGCGGCGGCACCGTCTCGACCAGCATCGACGCCGGCGGCATCGGCTTGTTGTCGGCCGCGACCGACACCTGAACCATGCGCGACATCACTTCGGGCGGCTCGCCCTTATGGATCGCGTCGACATATTGCATGCCCGACACGACGCGGCCGAAAGCGGTGTAGCGACGGTCGAGCGAGAAGCGCGGCTGGAGCATGATGAAGAACTGGCTGTTCGCGCTGTCCTCGCTCTCCGCGCGCGCCATCGACAGCGTGCCGCGCAGATGCGGGGTCGGGTTGAATTCGGCCTTGATGTCGGGAAGCTGCGAGCCGCCCTGCCCCGTCGCGGTCGGGTCGCCCGTCTGCGCCATGAAACCGTCGATCACGCGGTGAAACTTGATCCCGTCGTAAAAGCCCGCGCGCGCGAGCTGTTTGATGCGCTCGACATGGTTCGGCGCGACATTGGGATAGAGCTGGATCACGACCCGGCCGCCCGTCGAAAGGTCGAGGTTGAGCATATATTCGGGGACGCCGATATATTGGTCGGGGGTCATCGACGGCACCGCCGGGACTTCCGCCGCGGGTGTTCCATCGGTCGCCGCTGGAGCCGCGGGCGGCGCTTCCACCGGCGCTGGAGCCGGGGTTTCCACAGGCGGCACCGGCTGGCTTTCCTCGGGATTCGGTCCGGGCGCAGGCGGCGCGTCCTGCGCCACGGCCGAAGCCGCGAGACCGAACGCCATCGCCGTAAGAACCAAGGGGCGGAAGGAAGATTTCATGCTGGATCGGCCTTTGGAAAAATAAACTGGATTTGCGCCCCGATGGCGCGCCGTAGCCGGAAAAAGCTGAACGCTCAATGATCGGTATCAGCGCTCGCCCTGAAGCAAGCCCCGCTCGGCGATACGCGCGACCACGGCATCGCGCACCGAAGGCGTCACGAATTTGCGGATGTCGCCGCCAAAGATCGCGATTTCCTTGACCAGCCGCGACGCGATCGGCTGCAGGCCGACGTCGGCCATCAGGAACACCGTTTCGATGCGGTCGTTCAATTGCTGGTTCATCCCCGCCATCTGATATTCATATTCGAAGTCGGCGACCGCGCGCAGCCCGCGCACGATCATGTTCGCCCCCTCGCGCTCGGCGAAATCCATCAACAGCGAGTTGAAGCCCACGACGCGGATGTCGCCTTCGATCGACGCCACCTCGGCCTTCACCATCGCGATGCGTTCGTCGTCGTCGAACATCGGCGACTTGGTGATGTTCGTCGTTACCCCGATCACCAGCCGGTCGACGAGCTTCGCACCACGCCGGATGATGTCCATATGGCCGAGCGTGATCGGATCGAACGTCCCCGGATAAACCCCCACCCGCATCAACGGTCCCTTTCCACGACATAGCGCGCGATGGCGCGCAGCAGCGCCGCCTCTTCGCCAAAATTCGACAAATGCCCGATCGCCTGTTCGACCAGCGCGGTCGCCTGTTCGCGCGCGCGCTCCAGTCCCATCAGGGTAACGAACGTCGCCTTGCCGGCGGCGTCATCCTTGTGCAGCGCCTTGCCTGCAAGCGCCTCGTCGCCCTCGACGTCCATGATGTCGTCGGCGATCTGGAACGCGAGCCCGATGTCGCGCGAATAACCGCGCAGCGGCGCGCGGCCCTCGGGCGGGATGCGCGCAAGGATCGCGCCTGCCTCGACCGAAAAGGCGATCAGCGCCCCCGTCTTGAGTTGCTGCAGCCGCGTGACCGTCGGCAGGTCGAAGTTCGCGGTCTCGGCGGCGAGGTCCATCATCTGCCCCCCTGCCATGCCTGCCGGCCCGGCCGCGCGCGCGAGTTCGCAACATAGTTCGCCGCGAACGAAGGGGTCGGCACTCGTCACCGGATCGCACAGCCATTCGAACGCCAGGGCATGGAGCGAATCGCCCGCGAGCACCGCTGTCGCCTCGTCGAACGCCTTGTGCACCGTCGGCTTGCCGCGGCGCATGTCGTCGTCGTCCATGCACGGCAGGTCGTCGTGGATGAGCGAATAGACGTGCATCGCCTCGACCGCCGCACCGACGCGCAGGCTGAGCGCCCGGTCGACATGAAACAGGTCGCCCGCCGCGCGCACGAGCAGCGGACGCAGCCGCTTGCCGCCGGCAACCGCGGCATGCCGCATCGCTTCATAGAGCGGTCCGCGCGGGTCGGCCGGGACGGGAAGCAACTGGTCGAACAACCGGTCGATTCCCGCGGCGACCTCCGCCTGGGCGCTCAGGAGCAATTGCGTTCCGTGCGAAACTTCGCTGTCGACGGACGCCACCGTGATTCAGCTTTCGCCGAAGGGCGTGGTTCCCGCCGGCCGGCCATCGGCTCCCAGGCTGACCTGTTCGATCCGCGCCTGCGCCGCCGCCAGCCGCGCCTCGCAATGGCCGCGCAACGCGTGACCGCGTTCATAGAGCGCCACCGATTCCTCCAGGCTGACATCGCCGCTTTCGAGCCGCCGAACGATCGTTTCGAGCTCGCCCATCGCGGCTTCGAAAGACAGCGAAGCGATCTCGGGCGTGCCGGCGGTTTCGGGGGTATCCGTCATGCGCCCTGCTTTGGCCCGTTCGCCCCCTCGCGGTCAAGCTTGACGTGGTGATTTTGCCCTATAGCCTCGCGCCATGTTCATCGGCCATTTCGCCCCGGCGCTGATCGCCGCAGCCCGCCCGAAGGCGGCGGGGCTCGGGACGCTGTTCGTCGCGGCGCAGCTCGTCGACATCGGTTTCGCCGCGCTGCTGATCCCGGGTGTCGAGGCGATGCGGATCGTCCCGGGCATCACCGCGATGAACCCGATGGACCTTTATCATATGCCCTTCACGCACAGCCTGCTGGGTGCGATTATCTGGGCCAAGATTTTTGGCGCCCTCGTGTGGTTCGCGACCAAACGCAAAGAGGCGGCGATCGGCGCCGCGCTCGTCGTCGTCTCGCACTGGTTCATCGACCTCATCGTCCATATTCCCGATCTGACGCTCTATGGCACGCCTCCCAAATTCGGTCTCGGTCTCTGGAACCATCCGCTCATCGCAATGCCGCTGGAGATCCTGCTGATCGGCGCTGCTCTTCTCTATTATCTGCGCCGCACCGAAGCGCCGGGCGGAAACGGGCGGCTCTGGATACTTGGCGGGCTGCTCGCCTTTGCGCAGGCGGTCGACTGGTTCGGCCCGAAGGAACCCGTCTATTCGCTCGCCATCCCTGCGACGATGCTTTTCGCCTATGCGCTGCTCGCGGGGGCCGCGGCGTGGACAGGCGCCAATCGGCGGCTCCTGACCCGCTGACCCCCTTCGCTTCGACGCAATCGCGGTTCTGTTTTTTGCAATTGCTGGCGCGCGCGTCGCCAGTCATGTTGCACCGCACAAGAAGAGAGGGGCTCCGAAGGCAAGTTTTGTTCAACCGACAAGGACTTGCATCATGAAAAAATATATTCTCCCCGCCCTCGGCCTGCTCGCGCTGGCGCCGTCAATCGCCTTTGCCAAGGATGCGCCGACCAACCGCTTCGAGCATGAAGGCAGCACCTATAGCTACACCGTCACGCAGGTTGGCGACACCCGCGTGATCAGCGGTGTCGAGGAACGCACCGGCAAGCCGTTCACCCTCCGCGTCGGCCAGCACCGCGTCCGCGGCACCGTCGGCTCCCAGCAAGTGAGCTTCGCGCTGCGCGACGTCGAACCGCTCGTGAAGCCGTCGGCCACCCTCGCCTCGCGCTGAACCGTCTCTCCGACCGCAGACTCCATGGTGCAAAATGCATCATGGGGTCTGTTCGTTTTGCGCGGGTGCGGCTAAAGGCGCGCCATGACTCAGCAAGCGCCCGCCATCACCCCCGAAATCGTC
>JALDYH010000142.1:0-10458 GCA_032154175.1 Sphingopyxis sp.
TGTTCCGCTGGCTCAGCTACCAGACGATCGGCACCTCGACGATCCAGTCGCGCGCCTGCGCCGTCGTCGCGCGCGGCACCTATATCTTCGCGCTTCCAGGCTCGACCGGCGCGGTGACCGACGCGTGGGAAGGCATATTGTCGACCCAGCTCGACAGCCGGCACAAGCCCTGCAACTTCGTCGAGCTGATGCCGCGGCTCACCGAATAAGCGTTTTGTTCTTTATTTGTTCCCACTGGAGGACTAATCTCTCCGGGTGGAATCGTTGAAACCCCTCCCCCTGATCGCGGGCCGTGGCGCCCCGACCAATTTGCGCCCGACGCGCACGGGATCGGCCGAACGCATCGCCGACGGCGACTGGCTCGACGCGGCCGAAGAGATCGATGGCGAGGCGCCGAGGCTGCGTACGACGGTCACGGTCGAACACCCCAGGACGATCATTGCGCGCAACAAATCACCCGACATCGGCTTCGACCGATCGATCAATCCCTATCGCGGCTGCGAGCATGGCTGCATCTATTGTTTCGCACGTCCGACGCATGCCTTCCACGACCTGTCGCCGGGGCTCGATTTCGAAAGCAGGCTTTTCGCCAAACCCGATGCCGCAAGGCTGCTGCGCGAAGAGCTGGCAAAGCGCAATTATTCCGTCGCGCCGCTTGCGATCGGCACCAATACCGACGGCTACCAGCCGATCGAGCGCGAATGGGGCATCACGCGGTCGGTGGTCGAAGTCCTCGCCGAAACGCGCCACCCGCTGATCATCACGACCAAATCGGACCGCGTGCTGCGCGATATCGACCTGCTCGCCGATATGGCACGCGACGATCTGGTCGGCGTCGCGGTTTCGGTCACGTCGCTCGATCCCCAAATAGCGCGCACGCTCGAACCGCGCGCGCCGCACCCGCGGCGCCGTCTCGCGGCGATCCGCAAGCTGATCGACGCGGGCGTGCCGACACAGGTCAATATCTCGCCGATCATCCCGGCGATCACCGACCACGAGATTGAATCGATCATGGCGGCGGCGGCCGAGGCGGGCGCGATCCGCGCCTCCTACATATTGATGCGCCTGCCGTTCGAGGTCGCCCCGCTATTCCGTGCCTGGCTCGCCGCGCATTATCCCGACCGCGCCGACAAGGTCATGCACATGGTGCAGGACATCCGCGGCGGCCGCGACAATGACCCGAATTTCTTCACGCGCATGAAGGGGCATGGCGTCTGGGCGCAACTGATCCGCACCCGCGTCAAACGCGCCGCACGCGAACATGGCATGGACCGGAGCTTCCCGCCGATCCGCAGCGACCTGTTCCGCCCGCCCGAACGCGACGGGCAGATGGAGCTATTCTAGGCC
This sequence comes from Sphingopyxis sp., assembly GCA_032154175.1. Taxonomy (GTDB): domain Bacteria; phylum Pseudomonadota; class Alphaproteobacteria; order Sphingomonadales; family Sphingomonadaceae; genus Sphingopyxis. Next base: position 1,348 of record JALDYH010000142.1, read on the forward strand.
GCCGCCAGCGACTTCAGCTTGTAATCCTTGTAATCGTCGCGGATTTGACGCTTTAAAATCTTGCCCGTCGCGGTGTGCGGAAGTTCGTCGACGAAGACGATCTCGTCGGGCAGCCACCATTTGGCGACCTTGTCCTTCAGATAGTCGACGATCGCCGCTTCGTTCGTTTCGACACCCGGCTTCCTGACGATCAGCAGGATCGGCCGCTCGTCCCATTTGGGGTGATAGACGCCGACCGCCGCGGCTTCCTGTACCCCCGGCGCGCCGACCGCGGCATTTTCGAGCTCGATCGAGCTGATCCATTCGCCGCCCGACTTGATCACGTCCTTCGCGCGATCGGTAATCTGCATGACGCCATCGGGGTGCAGCACCGCAACGTCACCGGTATCGAACCATCCTTCCGCGTCGGCGGCATCGACATCGGCCTTGAAATAGCGCTGGATGATCCACGGCCCGCGGCACTGCAGCCGCCCGCTCGTCACACCGTCGCGCGGCAGCACATGATCCTCGTCATCCACGATGCGGAGCTCGACCCCGAACGGCGGGCAGCCCTGCCGACAGACGATGTCGACCTGTTCGTCGAAACTCAGCTCGTCCCAGTTCCACGGCCTTTTGCCCATCGTCCCGATCGGGCTCGTTTCGGTCATACCCCACGCGTGACCGACGGCGATTCCTGCCCGCATGAACCGTTCGATCATCGCGCGCGGCGCCGCTGATCCGCCGATGATCACGCGCTCGAGCTTGCCGTAACCGATGCCGGTCGCGTCCATATGCGCGAACATCGCGATCCATACCGTCGGCACACCCGCGCTGTGCGTCACGCCCTCTTCGTGCATCAGATCGCACAGCACCTGCGCATCGTTGGTCGCGGAGAACACCAGCTTCGCGCCGACCGTCGCCGCCGCAAAAGGAACGCCCCAGCTGTTGGCATGGAACATCGGCACGATCGGCAGGATCACGCTGCGGTTCGACAGGCCGAAGACGTCGGGCTGGATTTCGGTGATCGCATGGATGACGTTCGAGCGATGTTCGTAGAGGACACCCTTGGGATTGCCCGTCGTCCCGCTGGTATAGCAAAGCCCGACCGGATCGCGCTCGTCGAGCTTAACCCATTCGAAACTGCCGTCCTCGGCGTCGATCAGGTCGCGATACGAGAGATAGCCTTCGCGCGCCGGGGCGTCGAACAGGATGAAATGCTCGACCGTCGGAAGCTGCGGCCGCAACCGCTCGACGATCGGAAGGAACATCGCGTCGAACAGCAACACGCGGTCGTCGGCATGGTTGATGATGTAAATGAGCTGTTCGTCGAACAACCGCGGGTTTACCGTATGGAGCACGCCGCCCATACCCGCGCTACCGTACCAGCTGACCAGATGATGCCCGTGGTTCATCGCGAGCGTCGCGATGCGATCGCCCTTCTTCATGCCCAGTTTCGTCATCGCGGCGGCGAAGCGGCGCGCATCCTCGCCGACCGCGCCCCACGTCGACCGCGTCATGCTGCCATCGGCCCAACGTGAAACGATCTCGCGGCCGTTATGCTCGCGCGCGGCATGGTCGATCAGGCTGGTCACCAGCAACGGCTGGCCCTGCATTCCCATCATGAGGCATCCTCTATTTTATCGTTGCCTCCCAGAGATAAGGTCGGAGGCAAAGCGCGCGCAAGGCAAAACAGGGCACAGCAGAGGCGAAAAGCGCAGATTCAGCCGGGAAGAGCATCGATATGCGGGACATCGGCCAGATTAACGTCCCATTCCGCGCGGCTCGCGCAGCAAATATGCGCCATCGGACGGATATCGACCGGCCCGTCGAGGCTTCCCGCGGGAACGACGAGCAGCGCACCGCCCATCCGCACCCCGGGCAGTGCCGAACCACAGGTCCTGCAGAAACTGCACTCGTGCCGTGTATCCGGCACGCGATAGGATGCGATATTCGCTTCGCCCGACTGCCAGGCGATGGTCGCGTTGGATGCGAACAGGTTCGCGCCGTGCGCCGACCCGCTATTCTTGCGGCATCGCGAACAATGGCACAGGAAAAAGGCATCAAAGCCGCCCGATATCTCGAACTGCACGATACCGCAAAGGCAGCTTCCGGGTGTTTTGATGGCAGCGGTCACAGAACGCTACCGCACCCGGAATTCGCGCGGCGCGACAAGTGAAAGCGCGGCTTCGGCGACCCCCGCGACCATTTCGAGGCGCGAGACCGTATCGGGCCCCAGCGCGAAGTTGCGCCCCAGCTCGATACGGACATCTTCGCCGGTCAGCGGATCGCGCGTTGCGATCACGACCTTTCCGCGCGCGTCGTCGCGCCGTTCGAGCCATTTCGCGATTTCCGGCACCGCCTCGGGCAGCTCGACACGACAGGTTAACTGCAGCGCCGCGGTTGCCGCGATATCGACGAGCGACTGCGCGCCGCGCACCGTCACGCGCGGCGTCTCCTCGCCTTCGAGCAGGTCGAGTTCGACCGACAGCATCGCGCAGCCGCCGTCGGCGGCCAGCGCCTCGAGCGTCTTGCCCGCGATCTCGTCGAAACAGCTCGACTGGAACTGGCCGCTGCGGTCCGACAGCGTCAGGTTCAGGAACCGGTTGCCACGCTGCGAGACGCGCGGCCGCGCGCTTTCGATCATCGCCGCCATCACCATCGGGATGCGCGTTCCCGGCGTCATTTCGACATTGGCGCAGATATCGCCATAGGATCGCGCCCCTCGCGCCGAGATGATCGCTTCATATTGTTCAACGGGATGCGACGAGAAATAAAAGCCGAAGGCGTCCTTCTCGCGCGTCATCCGCTCGGCGAGCGTCCATGGCTCGGCAGCGGGCAGTTGCAGCGCCGGGGCGATCGCGACGTCGCCGCCGAACAGCCCGCCCTGTCCCGTCGACCGTTCGTGCGCCGAGCTGTTGGCGCAGGCGAGCAGGCTTTCGGCGCCGGCAAAAGCGCGCGGACGGTCGGGTTCGATACAGTCGAACGCCCCCGCCCCCGCCAGTGCCTCGATCTGGCGCCGGTTGAGCAGCTTGGGGTCGATGCGGCTCGCGAAATCGTCGAGCGAGGCGAAATCGCCCTTGGCGCGTTCGGCGACCAGCGCTTCCATCGCCTTCTCGCCCACACCCTTGAGCGCACCGAGGGCATAGCGGACGGTCAGCCCGTCATCACTGCGCCCGACGGAGAAATCGGCCTCGCTGTCGTTCACCGACGGCGGCGCGATTCCGACGTCGAGCCGGCGCATATCGTCGATGAAGATCGACAATTTGTCGGTCTGGTGGCTGTCGAACGACATCGACGCGGCAAAGAATTCGTGCGGATAATGCGCCTTCAGCCACGCGGTCTGATACGACAGCAGCGCATAGGCGGCCGCGTGGCTCTTGTTGAAGCCATAGCCAGCGAACTTGTCGATCAAGTCGAACAGCTCGTTCGCTGCCTTGGGCGCGATCTGGTTATGCTCGCCGCAGCCCTTCACAAAGGTCTCGCGCTGCGCGTCCATTTCGGCCTGGACCTTCTTGCCCATCGCGCGGCGCAGGAGGTCGGCGCCGCCAAGGCTGTAGCCGGCGAGGATCTGCGCCGCCTGCATCACCTGCTCCTGATAGACGAAGATGCCATATGTTTCGGCGAGAATGCCTTCGAGCAGCGGATGCGGATAGGCGATCGCCTCGCGCCCGTTCTTGCGCGCGCCGAACAGCGGAATATTGTCCATTGGCCCGGGGCGATAGAGCGCGACGAGCGCGATGATGTCGCCGAAATTGGTCGGCTTTACCGCCGACAGCGTGCGCCGCATGCCTTCGGATTCCAGCTGGAACACCCCGACGGTCTCGCCGCGCTGGAGTAGCGCGTAGACTTCCTCGTCATCCCACGCGAGTGCGTCGAGATCGACGTCGACCCCGCGCAACGCGAGCAGGCGCTTCGCTTCCTTCAGCACCGACAACGTCTTGAGGCCGAGGAAGTCGAATTTCACCAGCCCCGCGGTCTCGACATATTTCATATCGAACTGCGTCACCGGCATGTCCGAACGCGGATCGCGATAGAGCGGGACGAGCTGGTCGAGCGGACGGTCGCCGATCACCACGCCTGCGGCGTGGGTCGAACTGTGCCGCGGCAGACCTTCCAGTTGGCGCGCCATGTCGAACAGGCGACGCACCCCGTCGTCCTGCTTATACTCGGTCATAAGCTCGGCAACGCCGTTCAGCGCGCGTTCGAGCGTCCACGGATCGGTCGGATGGTTGGGCACCAGCTTCGCGAGCCGGTCGACCTGCCCATAGCTCATCTGGAGCACGCGCCCCGTGTCCTTGAGCACCGCGCGCGCCTTCAGCTTACCGAAGGTGATGATCTGTGCGACGGTATCGCGGCCGTATTTCTCCTGCACATAGCGGATCACTTCGCCGCGACGCGTTTCGCAGAAGTCGATGTCGAAGTCGGGCATCGACACGCGTTCGGGATTGAGGAAGCGTTCGAACAGCAGGCCGAGCTTGAGCGGATCGAGGTCGGTAATCGTCAGCGCCCATGCGACGACGCTGCCCGCACCCGAACCGCGCCCCGGCCCCACCGGGATATCGTGCGTCTTCGCCCATTTGATGAAGTCGGCAACGATCAGGAAATAGCCCGGGAAGCCCATTTGCACGATGACCCCGACTTCGAAATCGAGCCGCTCGACATAGGTCTGGCGCTCGCCGTCGCTCAGGTCGGGATAATGCGCGAGACGTGCGTCGAGCCCGTCGCGCGCATCCTGCGCAAGCTGCGCCGCCTCGCCCTCGCGGTCGCCGGCGAGGCTCGGCAGAATCGGCGCGCGCTTCGGCGCCATGAACGCGCAGCGCTGGGCGACGACCAGCGTGTTATGGATTGCCTCGGGCAGGTCCGAGAAAGCGTCCTCCATCGCCTCGGCCGGCTTCAGCCAGGCTTCGGGGCTCGAAACGCGGCGGTCTTCGCTTTCGACATAGGCCGACTGCGCGATGCACAGCATCGCGTCGTGCGCAGGATGGAAGTTCGGTTCGACGAAATTCGCCGGATTGGTCGCAACGATCGGCAGCGCGCGTGCATAGGCCAGGTCGATCAGCGCCGCTTCGGCCGCGATCTCGGTCGCATCGCCGCGCCGCGACAGTTCGATGTAGAGCCGCCCCCCGAACAGCGCCTCGAGTTGCTCGACATAATCGTCCGCCGCTGTCTTCTGCTCGCCCGCGAGCAGCCGCGCAAGCGCGCCCTCGCCGCCCCCGGTCAGGCAGATCAGCCCGTGGGTCTTGCCCGCGATATCGGACAGGAGGACATGCGGGTCCTGCTCGACCGGACGGCCGAGATGCGCCGCCGACACGAGCGCGCACAGATTGTCATACCCTTGATTGTCCTGCGCGTAGAGCGCGAGCCAGTCGATCAGCGGCGCGCCATTCGCGAGCCGCTGCCCCGGACGCGCGACGCTCAGCAAGGTGCCGACGATCGGCTGCACCCCTGCGGCCTTGCACGCCTCGCCAAAGGCCATGACGCCGTAGAGCCCGTTGCGATCGGCGACCGCGATCGCCGGAAACCCGCGATCGCGCGCGGCCTTGGCGATCAGCTTGGGCTCGATCGCCCCCTCCAGCATGGTGAAACTGGAAAAGACGCGCAGGGGAACAAAGGGGCTGTAGGCCATCGGATGACGCTACAGTGACAGCAGTGATTCTGCCAAGGCTTAACCCAGCAGTTCCTCGATCTCTTTGCGCAATTGCTCGGGCTTCGTCGTCGGCGCGTGGCGCGACACCGTCTTGCCGTTCCGGTCGACAAGGAATTTGGTGAAATTCCACTTGATCCCGCTGCCGAGCAAGCCGGTCTTTTCCTTCTTCAAATGCTTGAAGATCGGGTCGGCATCGTCGCCGTTGACGTCGATTTTCGCCATCAGCGGGAAAGATACGTCATAGGTCAGCGAGCAGAAATTCGCGATTTCCGCCGCGTCGCCGGGCTCCTGCGCCCCGAACTGGTTGCACGGGAAAGCCAGTATCTCGAACCCGCGATCCTTGTAATCGCGGTACAGCTCCTCCAGCCCCTCATATTGCGGGGTGAAGCCGCATTTCGACGCGGTGTTGACGATCAGCAGCACCTTGCCGCGATAATCGGCGAGAGATTGCATATCGCCGCCCGGAAGCTTCGCCGAAAGATCGTAAAGTGCCATGGTCCGTCCCCTGCTGTCGATGCGAGACTACGCCTCGATGTGCCCCTCGTGCAAGCGCAGCACGCGGTCCATCCGTGCGGCCAGCCGCTCGTTATGCGTCGCCACCAGCGCCGCCGAGCCATGATCGCGCACCAGCTTGACGAACTGGTCGAACACCCGGTCGGCGGTCGCCTCGTCGAGATTGCCCGTCGGCTCATCAGCGAGCACCAGCAAGGGCCGGTTCGCCAGCGCGCGCGCCACCGCGACGCGCTGCTGTTCGCCGCCCGACAGCTTGCTCGGCTTGTGGTGCAGCCGCTCGCCCAAGCCCAGCCGTCCGAGCAGGTCGGCGGCACGTTCCTCGGCCTCCGCCTGTCCTGCCCCACGGATCAGTTGCGGCAGCACGACATTCTCGATCGCGTTGAAATCGGGCAGCAAATGGTGGAACTGATAGACGAAGCCAATCTTCTCGCGCCGTGTCTTTGTCCGCTCGCCCTGTTCGAAGCGCGTGACATCCTCGCCGTCAATGCGGATCGTGCCGCCAAAGCCGCCCTCGAGCAGGCCAACCGCCTGCAGCATCGTCGACTTGCCCGAACCCGAGGGGCCCAGTAGCGCGACGATCTCGCCGCGTCGCAGCGACGCATTGACCCCGCGCAGCACTTCGATCGTGACGTCGGCCTGCGTGAAGCTGCGCTTCAGGTCGACGAGTTCCAGCGCGAGATCACTCATAACGCAGCACCTGCACGGGATCGGTATTGGCGGCTTTGTACGCCGGATACAGCGTCGCAAGGAAGCTGAAGACGATCACCATGATGACGATCGCGGTGATCTCGAACGGATCGGGCTTCGACGGCAGTTCGGTCAGGAAACGGATCGACGGATCCCACAGCGGACGGCCGGTCAGGAGTTCCACGCCGCGCAGCACGCCCTGCCGGAAATAGAGCAGGCTGAAACCGGCGACCATCCCGGCGACCGTCCCTGCGATGCCGATCGACAGTCCGATCGCCATGAAGATGCGCATCACCGCGTCGCGCGGCGCGCCCATCGTGCGCAGGATCGCCATGTCACGCGTTTTCGCGCGCACCAGCATGATCAGCGACGAAATGATGTTGAACGATGCGACGAGAATGATCAGCGACAGGATCACGAACATCGCGACGCGCTCGACCGACAGCGCCTCGAACAGGCTCGCGTTCATCGATCGCCAGTCGGAAACGACTGCCTTGGCCGCCACCTTTTCCGCGAGCGGCTGCAATATCTCGCCAACCTTGTCAGGATTCGTGGTCTTGATTTCGATCATCTGGACCTGATCGCCGGTGAGCAGCAGCAACTGCGCATCCTCCATCGGCATCACGACATAGGCCTTGTCGAAATCATAGACGCCGATCTCGAAAATCGCCGATATGCGGTAGCTGATTTCGCGTGGTACCGTGCCGAAAGGCGTTGAACGGCCCGCAGGATTGATGATCGTCAGGTTTGATCCGACGGTTGCGCCCAGATTGCGCGCCAGTTCGCTGCCGATCGCGACATTGCCCGATCCGGGAGTCAGCGTGTTCAGGCTGCCCTGCAGCACCTTGCCGTTCAGCGTTTCATTCTTGCGGATATCGGGCACGGTCATGCCGCGCACCAATATCCCCTCGACGCGCCCGCTGAATGTCCCGAGCAAAGGCTGCTCGATCAGCGGTGTCGCCGAAACGACGCCGGGGGTCGCCTTCGCCTGCTTCAGCACATCCTGCCAATCGTCGATCCGGCCGCCAAAGCCCTGCACCACTGCATGGCCATTGAGCCCGACGATCTTGTCGAACAGGTCGGATCGGACGCCGTTCATCACGCTCATCACGATCACCAGCGCCGCTACGCCGAGCATGACGGCGGTAAAGCTGAACGCCGCCGCGACGAAGATAAACCCTTCGCCGCGTTGCGGAAGCAGATAGCGTTTGAAGATGGTGCGTTCGTAAGGACGCAGGATCATGGAGCGGTGTGCCTTTGCGGCGCATGAGGAATGACACGCATTGCGCCGCTTTAAGCGGCGCTCGCATCGCTGGCAATGGCCGCCGGCATCGCGGAGAACTGCAAATGATTTGCGAAATTGTGTTGCCCATAGGTCACAGCGCCGGGCAAAAGCAGGGCCGATCACCCGTCAGAGGGTGACAAAGCCCCCCAGCGGACCTAACCCCGTGGCTTCTGGTTCAACGCGGCCCAAAGGCCCGGCTCCAGGGAGTGCAGGCCTTTCGCCGGGCCTGCAACAAAGGGGGATGGCGAGTGTTCGTCACAGGCGCCCGGGTCTTGGAAACGAGGCCCGGGCGTTGTGATTCCAGCGCCCCTTTACCAGCGAGCGACGTTCTGGGCGATTCCTTCAGGGAATTGCGTAAGTCACGTTCGCCTGCCCGACAGGTTTGTCGGAATCGTCGGTCCAGATACGGATATCCATCACCGCGAGCCGCTTGCCGAGACGCAGCATATGCGCGTCGGCGAACAGCGGACCCGGGCGGCACGGACGCAGGAACTGATAGTTAAGCGCGCTCGTCACCGCCATCGCGACGGGGCCGATATGCGCAAGGACGAGCGCATAGGCCGCCATGTCGGCAAAACCCATCTGCGTCGGCCCGGAGATCAGTCCGCCGGGGCGCAGCGCCTTGTCGGTGGGATCGAGCCGCGCCCGGATATGCCCCGGTGCGGCCGACACGACATGGCCGCGCGATCCGGGCTCCGACTGAGGGAAGGCCTCTGCCATGAAGGCGTTGAGCGCGTCCGCGTCCATGCGGATCGCGCCCGACGAGATCGGAGCCGCCTCCCCCGCCATCAAATCAACGCGTCAGCTTTTTGTACGACGTCGCGTGCGGGCGCGTCGCATCGTCGCCGAGGCGGCGGATCTTGTCTTCTTCGTAGGATTCGAAATTGCCTTCGAACCATTCGACATGGCTGTCGCCCTCGAACGCGAGGATGTGCGTCGCGAGACGGTCGAGGAAGAAGCGGTCGTGGCTGATGACCACGGCGCAGCCCGCGAAATTCTC
>JALDYH010000143.1:0-10455 GCA_032154175.1 Sphingopyxis sp.
CTGTTCAATCCCTTCTTTCAGGTCGCCGACAATCTCGGCACCTGCTGGATCGCGCGCGAGGAGATGGACCGCGATTTCATCATCCTCAACGGCGATACCATCATTTCGGACGAGATCGTCGCGAAGCTGATCGCGGGCGCGAACGAGCCGATCAACGTCACCGTCGACGTCAAGCCTGACTATGACGACGACGATATGAAGGTGAACCGTGATGCCGAAGGCCGGCTGCATCACATCGGCAAGCGGCTGCTGCCCCCCGACACCAATGCCGAGTCGATCGGTATGCTTGCGTTCGTCGGCGATGGCCCGTCGATCTTCCGCAATCAGGTCGACCAGATGATGCGCACCCCCGACGGGGTCGAGCGCTGGTATCTGCGCGCGATCGACATCATCGCCAAGGGCAACCGCGTCGGCACCGTGTCGATCGAGGGGCTCGAATGGCAGGAAGTCGACTTCCCGCAGGACGTCGAAGCCGCCGACGCGCTTACCGCGAAATGGGCCGAAGAAGGCCGCTACGCGAAATAGGGTTTGAGCCAGCCGGCGAGCGCGGCGATCTGTGCGTCATCGAGCTTCACCGCCTGACCGAGGTCGGGCTGCGCCGGCCAGCCTGCATCCGGGACCGTCAAACCCGCACCGCCGCGTTCGCCGTCATAGCGGGGCAGGACGTGAAAATGGACGTGCGGGTCGACCATCATCAGCATCAGATAGTTGATCTTGGCATAGCCCACCGCTTGGCCCAGCGCGGCCTCGATCGCGGCGGTCGCCACCTTGAGTTCGGCATGCGCCTTGACCGGGAGGTCACCGAAAGCGGTGGCATCGGATTTCGCCGCCAGCACGAGCGCGCCGAGCGTCGGTTGTGCGGGGCGCAGCAACACGACCCAATGCTCATATTCGGCGATCAGCGTCGCGGGGTGGCCGAATTTTGTGATGGTTTCGTTCATGCTTCTTCCATCCAGCTGACGATCGGGCGGCCCGAGCGTTTTACGGCATAGGCCTGCACCAGTCGTACGGCGTGGACGACGAGCGAGATGACGGTCCACCACGCCAGCGCGATCAACCCGATGTCCGGGCGCCCCGCGAGCGTCGCGAAAAAGAGGATCGCGAAGTTCGGGTTGCGGCGTGCGGTGACGAGGCGGAAATCGCTGTCGAATTTCTGCCAGACATGGATGTCCATGCCGAAGTCCTTGATAAACATCCCCTCGATCACGCGCTGGAGCACATAGCCCGCGACAACCGCGATCATGACCAGCAGGAAGGTCTGGTTCGAGAGTGCGAGGCCCCAGGTGCCGAGCCCGACGCCCCAGAAATACCACCAGAAGGGCGGGTGGACGAGGTCGACGCCATGATCAGCGACATTGCCCCATTTCGACGAAGTGATCGTGCAGCGCGCAAGCTTTCCGTCGACGGTGTCGAGCACCATGAAGATGAAGCCCGCGAGCATCCCTTGCCAATAATGGCCATAGGCGAAGAGGTAAGTGGCGTAGACGCACAGCGCCGCACCGATCGCAGTCACCATGTTCGGCGTCATGCCGATGCTCGCGGCACCGCGCGTCAGCCACAGCGCAAGTTCGGGCCAGAGATATTTGGTTAACGCATCGGTGACGCCCTTATAGGCGCCGAAATAGCTCTTTCGCTCAATTTCGCGGCGCGTTTCGGGCGTCAACTGCTGGATGAACGGGCAGTCGAGCTTGCGGAGCTGGCGGTTATAGATTTGCGGATTGTTGCGATAGTCGATGACGGTGAGTGTATCGCGATGCTGTGCGATCTCCTCAGGGCGAATGCCGCCGGTCAGATGCGCCATCACGAGGTTGCTGCCATCCATCACGACGGCACCGGGCAGTGTCAGGATGTACCGCAGCCACACCGGGTCGAAGACATAGTCGAGATTGACATATAGCTGCGCGCCGGACGGAGCCGCGCTTTCGGGCAAGCCTTCGGCGCGCGCCAGTCGCCGCAGCCGTTCGGCATTGGACATGCCCCAGACCAGAGTCGGGTTTTCGCCGATCGGCGTCAGGACGGGCAGGGATTTGGCTTCGGTCATCCGCCGCTCATATCCTGCCCGGCGTCCATTGCAAGGAAGCGCAGGATCGCTTCGGCGCCGCGCTGTGCGGCGCCAGCGGGGTTGCCGCCGATCGATTCCGCCAGCCTTTCGCACTGGGCGTCGATATAAAGCGAATGGCGGGCGGCCGCTTGATCGAGCGTAGCAGGCAGGGCGGCGAGGTCGTCCACGACGTCGCCGAGCGTCCAGAAGAGATAATCTGGATCGCCCCGCCAATGGACGCCGTGCGCATTGAGGAACAGGCAGGGGCGCGGCGTTCCGAGAAATTCATAGACCTGGCTGCTGACGTCGCCGAGATAGATGTCGGCGCCGCTGGTATAGCTCATGTCGAACAGCCGGTCGGACGCCAGGTCGATCAATATCTTGCCGGGGATCGCCAGCGCCGTCACCGCGTCGCGCTCGGCATCGCTTGCCTCGGCGAACAGCCGGACATGCGGCGCGACGACAAGATTATAGCGGTCCTGCGCCGCGAACCGGCCGATGATGTCGCGCCCGAACCGGTCCCATGACGACAGGTCACGCTTGAAATGCGGCGCGTACAATATGGTCGGCCGGTGATTCGCGAACAGTGGCTCGCGCGTCGCCTGCAGCCGCGGCATCAGGTCGAGTTTTACATAGCCGTTTACCGCATAATGGCCCGGCCGGATCGTCCGGGCATCGAGCATCCGCTGTTCGCTCTTTTCCCCCGCCACGAGCGCAAAATCGAAATGCCGGTCGCGCACATCGAAGGTAATGGCCCGATCGCCCGCGCCGTGCGGCGTGAAGACCAGCCGCGTCTTGCGCGACAGGAAATGTCGGATCGTGGTGGTTGTGCGTTCGGGCACGACGATCGCATCGAACTGCCGCAAAAAGGGCAGCGCATCGAGCAGCATCGGCAGGCGCGGATTCCGGAAGAGGTCCACGTCACGAAGCCAGCGAGCCAATCCCTTCTGGCCCAGCAGGGTGATGCGCGGCGCGAATCCCGGATAGGCAAGTGCGACCTGCTCGACCATCCGCAGATGGTCCGTACTCGCTATAGCGACGTCGATCGCTTGCCCCGCGGCCGCCATCTCCGCCGCGATGGGCAGCGCATGGAACACATGATGCGGCTCGCCAATGAAAAGGAACAGGATGCGCATTATCGGACTTCGACTACCGCGGCATTTTCGAAATCGGCGGCATTCCAACCGTGCTTTGCGGCAAGGCGGATGAATTTGTCGCCGCGCCCGACCAGCCAGGCTTCGCTGGCGAGGGCAAAGGTCGGCGCGTCGCTGACATGATCCGAATAGGCGCGGATATGTGCGGCGCCGTTCTTGGCATTGGTTGCAAGCCATTCGGCAACGCGCCGCGCCTTTTCCTCGCCATAGCAATTTTGCCCGTCGAGTATGGGCAGCCAGTTTTGGGCGGCATCGCGCTGATGGCGCGAGGCGACGATGGCGTCGAAACCCAGCGCATCGGCAATCGCGCCCGCATAGAATTCGGGCGCGGCGGTTGCCATCAGCAGGCGATATCCCTCGGTGCGGTCGCGCGCGATGCATGCCTGCGCGCCCGGCGGGACGTCGCGCGGGACGCGCCAGCGCGCGAAATCGGCGGCGAGCTTGTCGGCGCGGGCAGGGGCGATACTCGCGCCGAGCATCAGGCGAATCGCGGCGGGCTTGAACCGGTCGCGCCCGTAGAGGCGCAGCGCATAGCCGATCATCAAGAACGCGAGCGCGGGGAGCAGCAGCAGGCGCCACGGCGCCTCGCGCCACGCCGCCCACAGCAGAAACAGCGTGAAGGTAGGCGTGCGCAGCACGGTGCGATCGAGATCATAGATCGCGACACGGACGGGAGCCACTTCGCTCATCCTTCGATGGGTCCGATCAGGCGCAATTTACGCGCCGTCTTGCCGAGCGAGGCGCGGTCGGCGAGCGGCAGGGCGAAGCGGAGCGCAAGCCAGATGGCGGCGATCGCGATCAGTACAAGCAGCGGCAGCGAGATCGGGTCGGGCAGAAGGTCGGCGAGAACAGCCGCCACTCCGGCCACAAGGGTGATCGCGAGCCCGCGCAAGGCCACCGGCAGGAATTGGGCATCGAAGGGATGAAGCTTTTCGACGATTGCGAGCTGGAGCGTTGGAATCGCGGCCATCACCACCAGCCCGGTTGCGGTGGCCAGCGTCACGCCCGTCAGCGGATCAAGATGGCCGACGATCAGCCATCCGGTGCCCAATGCAACAGCGACACCGAAGATGCTGGCGGTAAGCTGCTGGCGGAAGGCCGCGACGACCTGAAGCACCGGCGCCGAAATGCCGAGCACCGCTTCGGCGGCGCGCGCGAACAGCAGGATGACAAGCGCGGCCTGTGCGGCCTGTGCGCCATGGCCGAACAGCCCGAGCAGCGACGCGCTGCCCGCGGCAAGTACCGCGGCGAGCGGCAGCGCGATCGCCGAGATCAGCCGCGTCGCATAAGCATAGATGTCGGTAACCTGCCGCCGGTCTTCGCGTTCGGCGCTCGCGGCAAGCGGCGCCATGACATAGGTGAAGGCAATGCGCACCAACTGGACGACGCTCGACAGCTTGCGCGCGATGGTGAACAGGCCGGCGGCCGCTGCGCCCGCTGCCCCGGGAAGCAGCATGTTGAGGATCAGCGCCGGGGCATCGCCGAACAGCCGCGTGATGATGTTCGAGGGCAGGATCGAAAGCCCGGCCCAGAAGGTGTTGCGTGTGGTGTCGGTGACCCACGGACCCTGCAACAGGTCGGCGAAGCTGTAGTGGCGCGCGAGCAGCCGTACGCTGAGTGCCGCGGTAATCGCGAGCGAGCAGAGATGCGCGAGGAACAGGCCTTTGAGACCGAGGCCGAGGGCAAAGAACAGCCCTGCGAACACCAGCCGCAACATCTGCTCCCAGACGATCCGCAGCCGGATTTCGGCGCCAAACACCATGCGCGCACGTAGCGCCGACGTCGCGATCTCGACAAAGGCCCACAGCGGCAGCGCCCAGACAAAGATGCGGATCGCCGGGGTGACCAGTGCGCGGTCGTGGTCCGCGACATTGAGCAGCGGCCCGAGATCGGCAGCAAAGATGGCGATGATCGCCGCGACGACAACGCATGGGCCGACGCCGAAAATCATCGCGGTACGCAGCGCCGCCGCGGCCTCGGCGTTGCTCGCCGATTGCGGCACGGTGCGCTGCATCGCGCTGGTCATGCCGAGGTCGAAGATATTCTCGAGCAGGTTCACCGCCGCCCACAGCACGGCGTAGAGGCCATAGCCCGCGAGGCCGAACATCAGGACATAAAGCGGCTGCGCGACGATCTCGACCACGGCACCGAGGCGCGCCAGCACGGTCGTGCCGAGCCCGCGCGCGACGCTGCGGCTGGTTACGGGGGGTTGGGCGACGTCTTCGCTCATCGTTGCCGCACCTAGCGATTCGTCCGCCGCGCCGCCAGCGGCTTTCGCCTGGTTTGCCTGCTTCACCCCCTTGTCGACTCTTCCAATCGGGTCTAGGCAGCGGCCGATTGCATAGGGAACCCCGCGATATGGCCCAATTCGTCCTGCCCAAGAACAGCCGCCCGCAAAAGACGGGCAAGGTCCACAAGGCCGAGGGCGCGACCGCCGTCAAGAAATTCAAGGTCTATCGCTACGATCCCGACAGCGGTGAAAACCCGCGCTTCGACACGTTCGAGATCGATACCGAAAAATGCGGTCCGATGGTGCTCGATGCGCTGATCAAGATGAAGAGCGAGCAGGATTCGTCGCTGACCTTCCGCCGTTCGTGCCGTGAAGGTATTTGCGGCAGCTGTTCGATGAACATGAACGGCAAGAACGGCCTTGCCTGCACGACCGCGATCGAGGATCTGAAGGGCGAGGTGACGATCACGCCGCTGCCTTCGATGGACGTGATCAAGGACCTCGTTCCCGATTTCACCCATTTCTATGCGCAATATGCGTCGATCGAACCCTGGCTGAAGACGAAGACGACGACGCCAAGCGGCAAGGAGCGGCTGCAGTCGCCCGAAGAGCGCGAAAAGCTCGACGGCCTTTACGAGTGCATCCTGTGCGCTTGTTGCTCGACGAGTTGCCCGAGTTATTGGTGGAACAGCGACAAGTTCCTCGGCCCCGCGATCCTGCTCCAGGCCTATCGCTGGCTCGCCGACAGCCGCGACGAGATGACCGGCGAGCGGCTCGACGAGCTCGAAGACCCGTTCCGCCTCTATCGCTGCCACACGATCATGAACTGTGCCAACGCTTGCCCCAAGGGCCTGAGCCCGGCGCGTGCGATCGCCGAGATCAAGAAGCTAGAGGCCGAGCGGCAGGTGTGAACGACGGGATCGAGGAACCGAAGCGCCGCGAGTATTTCAGCGCCGAGGAACTGGACGACGGTTGGCTGAGCTGGGACCTCAAGGACCCGACACGCTTCAACAGCTTCATCGAACCGCTGACTGTGCGTGTCGAGGCTCCGACCGAGGATGGTCGTCCGCGCGCAAGAGTGCGGATGCTCCCCGGACGCAAGCACAGCAACCTCGGCGACAATGTTCATGGTGCGGTGACGCTGGCGCTCGTCGATATCGCGCTGTTTGCGGCGTCGCACCAGTTCGGTTCGCTCAATGCCGGCCATTCGGTGACGCTCGATCTGTCGACGCAATTCGTCGGCGCGGGCCGCGTCGATGAGCCGCTCGACGCGGTGGTCGAGCTGGTGCGCGAGACCGGCCGGCTGATCTTCCTGCGCGGGCTCGTCGTCCAGGGCGAGGGCGACAGCCATATCGTGCTGGCCTTTGCCGGGACGATCCGCAAGGCGAGTAGCAAGTGATCACGGTCCTTGCGGCCTACGACGCCCTTGTCGCCGCGGGTGAACTGAAGCCCGATCCCGAACAGCGCGCGGCCGCCGAGCGACTGGACCGGCTACAAGCGGAACTCGAAGCGGTGCCGCCGCGTGGCAGCCTGCTCTGGCGTCTGGCGGGCCGCAAACCCGTGGCGCTGCGCGGCGTCTACCTGTGGGGTGCGGTCGGGCGCGGAAAATCGATGCTGATGGACCTGTTCTATGACCAGCTTCATATTCAGCGGAAAAAGCGCGTTCACTTTCATGCGTTCATGCTCGACGTCCATGCGCGGATGCGCGAGGTCAGGAAAAGCGAGAGCGGCGACCCCATCCCGCTCGTCGCCGACGCGCTCGCCGAAAATACCCGCTGCCTCGCGTTCGACGAGATGGTCGTGAACAACAGTGCCGACGCGATGATCCTCTCGCGCCTGTTTACCGCGCTGATCGACCGCGGCGTGACAATGGTCGCGACCTCGAATCGGCCGCCCCGGGATCTCTACAAGGACGGGCTCAACCGCGAGCATTTCCTGCCTTTCATCGCGCTCGTCGAGGACCGGCTCGACGTGATGAGTTTGAATGGTCCGACCGATTACCGCCGTGACCGGCTGGGCGATGGTGCACGCTGGTTCGTACCCGCCGATGATGCAGCCAGCGCGGCGTTGTCGGCCGCTTTCTTCCGCCTCACCGACTATCCGCCCGAGGATCGCGCGCATGTCCCCAGCCTTGAACTCGACGTTGGCGGCGGGCGGATGCTGCATGTGCCGAAAGCATTGAAGGGCGTCGCGGTCTTTTCGTTCAAGAAATTATGCGGGCAGGCGCGCGGCGCTGCCGACTATCTCGCCGTTGCGCGGCATTTCCACGCGGTGATCATCGTCGGCATCCCGCGCATGGGGCCGGAAAACCGCAACGAGGCGGCGCGTTTCGTCACGCTGATCGATGCGCTCTATGAATATAAGGTCAAGCTGCTCGCGAGCGCCGCGGCGATGCCCGACCAGCTCTATATCGCCGGCGACGGCGCATTCGAGTTCGAGCGGACGGCGAGCCGGCTCGCGGAGATGCAATCGGATGATTATCTGGCGCTAGGCCACGGCCAGGAAGACACCGCCTAATATCTTGCCCCAGCGCGACGAGTTGACCGTCACATAGATGAGGTCGCGCACATAACGGACTTCGTGCGCCAGATGGCCGTAGGCCTGCTGGATCGTGCGGCGGAGCGTGCGTAGCGGCTTGGGTGCGGCGATCCCGATTCGTCCCGGGCGCGCCGGCGGGCCAGGCAGCGTCGCGAAACCGCCGCTGGTCACCCGCGTATCGTTCGCGACTGCTCTGCAGAGTGCCTCCATCCGCGAAATAGCGAGGCCATTGGGAACCTCGCGGTCGCGGCTGAGCAGTTCGAAGCTGTGACTGAACGCCGAAAACTGGATTGCGCCACTCGCTGCGCTATGGTCGAGTGCGTCGCACATTTCTTCTTCGGACATCGCGCAAAGCTGCGCGGGACGAAAACGATTCGCGCGGTCCATCACGCCGCTGACCGGCACCTCGCACACACCGTTGTGGATCCGCATGCCGAGGTTGCCAGCGTCGAGCGAAATGTCGCAGCCATGGCCCTGGTATGCGCCGTTGAAGCTGCTGTCGAAACGGAAGCCCAATGCGGCGAGCGCGCGAAGCGTGTCGTCGTTCGCACCGAAATTGCCGGCGCGAAACGCGGTAGGTTTCGGGGCGCCGGCGCCGACCAGGATATCACGGGCCAGCGCAATCAGCTTCTTCTGCGCCGCCAGGGGAAAGTCGCCGATATTGCGGCCGGTCAGTCGCCCGACCGGATTGAAGCGTGCGAAGGCGAGCCATTCGGTGTGGATATGGACCTGAACCTCGTGCCCCCGCGCGACGACGGGCCGGACGATCGCATCGACCACTCCGGGGCCATAGACCAGCGCGGGCATCGGATCGACGAAGAACACGCCGGTCAGTCCGTGGCGCTCAAGCATGTCCATCTGGAAGTGAATGCCGAAATCGCCGTCGCGGCAGCGGCCAAGAATCGAGCTTTCGAAATTGGCGCGCGCATCGGCACCGCGCTGAAACAGTCCCGCGGACAATTCGGTGTCGAAGCTGATGATTGCCCGGGTCACGCCTCGTGCCTAACAGTGCTGCTATAAGGGAGAGTTAACCGGCCCCTGCTGGATATCCGTCTGTCGCGCCAAGCTTTAGCTAGGCTAACATGGCCGCCGGTGTGGGACAAGCTGCTCAAAGAGCCGGCTTTCGTACGGGGACGGGACATATCGGCATCCCGAAATCATCATATCCTTGTCGCACTTTGCTGCCATTTTCACGGGAGAAGGAGAGTTGTTATGTGTCTTATAGTTATTGCGAACTATTAGCAAAGAAAGGCTGTTTTTCGTCCTTTTGGCGGTTGTTTCGTTAAGGGAATCGGCGTAGGGCGTCGCCAGTCTTTGGGACCGGAGCGGAGCTTTAGCCCGTGCTCCCGCCGGTCTGTGAACCAATTGCCGGGCTTGCCAGGAAGGGAGTGCCGCGCGCCATGGGACGCAAGAAGATCGCTTTGATCGGAGCCGGGAATATCGGCGGAACGCTGGCGCTGCTCGCCGCGCAAAAGGAACTGGGCGACGTCGTCCTGTTCGACGTCGTCGAAGGCGTGCCGCAGGGCAAGGCGCTCGACCTGTCGCAGGTCGGCCCGATCGCGGGCTTCGACGCGAAGATCACCGGCACGAACGACTATAAGGATATCGCCGGTGCCGACGTCATCATCGTCACCGCCGGTGTCGCCCGCAAGCCGGGCATGAGCCGCGACGACCTGCTCGGCATCAACCTCAAGGTCATGAAGGCCGTCGGCGAAGGCATCAAGGCCAACGCGCCCGACGCGTTCGTCATCTGCATCACCAACCCGCTCGACGCGATGGTCTGGGCACTGCGCGAATTCTCGGGCCTGCCGCACAACAAGGTCGTCGGCATGGCCGGCGTGCTCGATTCGGCGCGCTTCAGCCACTTCATCGCCGACGAATTCGACGTGTCGGTGAAGGATGTGAACACCTTCGTGCTCGGCGGCCACGGCGACACGATGGTCCCCGTCGTCCGCTATTCGACCGTCAACGGCATCCCCGTCCCCGACCTCGTCAAGATGGGCCTGTCGTCGCAGGACAAGATCGACGCGATCGTCAAGCGGACGCGCGGCGGCGGCGGCGAGATCGTCGCGCTGCTCGGCACCGGTTCGGCTTTCTACGCACCCGCAGCCTCGGGCATCGCGATGGCCGAAGCCTATTTGGGTGACCAGAAGCGCATCCTGCCCTGCGCCGCCTATGTCGACGGTCAGTACGGCCTCGACGGCCTGTATGTCGGCGTGCCCGTGCTGATCGGCGCGAACGGCGTCGAGAAGATCGTCGAGATCGAACTCGACGACGCCGACAAGGCCGGCCTGCAGGTCTCGGTCGACGCGGTCAAGGAATTGCTCGACGCGTGCAAGGCGCTGGATCCCAGCCTCGCCTGATCCCTTTTGGCCGCGCCCGGCGCTTGGCGTCGGGCGGGCCGGCTCTCCCCAGGAGAATTAGAATATGTCCATCCTCATCGACAAGAATACCAAGGTCATCACGCAAGGGATGACCGGTGCCACCGGCAC
>JALDYH010000144.1:0-10409 GCA_032154175.1 Sphingopyxis sp.
GCTTCTGCGGCTTCGGCCCGGTCCAATCGCTCTTCGAGCGAGACCAGGCGCGAATCCTCCGAAGCTGGTTCCGGATCGCTGCCGTTCCCCGTCATTTGCGCCATCCTCCTGAAACAGAGCCGATATCCATCGATTCCGCCTGCGAAAAAAGGCCCGAAAATTCGGGGGACCCCTAAGGCGCGGTCCGTTTAGGAACGACGCCCGATTAAGTCAATGCTTGTGCGCAGGTGCACAAAACAGACGCCGCGCAGGGACGCAAAAATGCCGCCGCGTTTAGGGGCGCGGCGGCATCTGAGGACCCGTGGGTCCCGGAATGCGTTTGGACTCTTAGGGGCAGCGCGCGTCGCGCTCGGGCGCACCGCTGTCGCGGGTTTTCCACGCGCCGCTGGGCGTCTGATATTTCTCGCCCACCTTGGTCTTGGCGATCAGGTTGCAGCCGCTGGTAAAGGCGAACTGCTCAACCGTGCTGCCGGTCGACTGCGCACTCGCAGTATAAGCCGCCTTGCGCTTGATATTGAGGTCCTGAACCAGCGCACGGATCGCGGGGGTCGGCGTCGTCGCGAATCCCAGATAGCCGTCGGGCTGCTCGCCGATCTGCCCTGCGGCACGCGCGGCGGCATAGGCCGGATCGCGCTGCGCCATCGCCGACGGGACTGCAAACGCAACGGCAGCAGTCACCGCAATTGCAGCGAGAGCCAGTCCGGTCGGTTTCCACATTTTATTACGCATTTCATTCTTCCCCATCAGAATATCTCGCTATTCTGCTCGATGAGCTTCTTGGCATCGCCGTCCAGCCTGTACACCACTTCCTGACGGATGTTGATGTTCAGGTTGATCTCGATCGGTTTGTCGGGCGTATCGATCTGCACACAGGCCGCAAGGGCCGATCCGCCTATCATTATCACCAAACCCCGACCTCCAATGGCCAGCCTCCTTGTTCCAGTCTTGGATATCTTCATCGCACGGGCTCGCTTTCTGGGGGCTGAACGGGGTTGGGTGCGGCCTTCGCGGCGGCATCGGCTTCTTCCTGGGCGCGCATCAGCGCCGGCAGATTCTGTTCGATCAGCAGCGACGGGTCGTAAAACCCCTTCGCCGATGTCAATAGCTGACGGAACGGGGCGCGGATCTTCACATTGAAGATCAGCGGCAATTTTGCGACCTGATTGGTCAGGAAATTGCGTGTCGCGCCTTCGCCCTGCCCTACGCCGCCAAATCGTATATCGGTCACCATTTCGCCGTCGAGATCCCCGTTCAGTATGATCGTCAGATCGTCATATTTGAGGCTGCGTAGCGCGCCAAAGGCAAAATTGGCGATCACGCCGAGATTGCGATTCGACAATTCGCCAACATAGGCGAGCGTCCCGCCGCCGCCGCGCGAATCGATGCGGCCGTTGACGATGCGCCCACCCAGCCCGTCGAACTCGACCGGCAACGTGCCGTCGAATACGCCCGTCGCATTGATGTTGTCGAAGCCGAAGCTCTGCAGAAACACCGCCGCATCGACGCCGACGATGTCGAACGACAGTCGCCGCGCCTTCGCGTCGTTGAAATCGAGCGTCGTCGGATGAAGCAGCAGCTTGCCTCCGCCAAAGGGCCAGCTTCCGCCCTCGACCCGGACGCGATTGTCACCGAGCAGTCGATATTCGATCTCGCCGTCGAGCACCGGGATGCCCGGATTGATTTCCTTGACCTTCGCGATCTGCCCCGGTGCCGAGCGAAGCCCGATCAGATCATCGAAGCTGAGCGTCGTCGTGAGCCCCGTGACCGGTCCGAAAGCCGCGGCCAGGCTGGTGTCGGCGGTGGCGAATGTACCGCGGCTGGTAACGCCCCCGGCGGTCCAGTCGATCCGCCCGTCGCCGACCACCGATCCCTGAACATTGGCGACAACGCCAAGCGCGAGACTCGTCAACTGGTCGGGCTGGAACGTGTCGCCGAATCGCAGTTCCTTGACGGCGAGGTCCGCCGAACCACTGCTATCGGAAAGCCGGTGACGGATGACCGTATCGAGGATTTTCGTCCCCGTCTTCTGCTCGTTGAAACCCGCCTTCGCCTCAATCGTCCCATTAGCGAAACGCAGATTGGCATCGTTGCTGACGAGTGGAAAAAAGCGCGGATCGGGCGCGGCATCGGTGAGCAGGAGCCCACCGTCGAGCGTCAGCGCATCGTTCGCCCAGCGCCACTGCCCCGCGATCTCGTTCATGTTCAGCGGCACCGCGCCGATCTTGGCGCTCGCCCCGCGCAGATCGCCCGCCATGCCCTGCGCAGTGGCGCGCCCGCTCAGGCTTTGCGCGCCGAAACGGGTGACGCTCTCGCCCTCGCCCAGCCTGATATCGGCGAGCGCCAGCGACCAGCGCATTGCCGCAAGGTCGATATTCACAGCCCCGCTATTCAGGCTGAACGGCGAACTGCCGCTCGCCCCGCGCAGCGCGATGCCGGGAATACGGATATTCCCGCGCAGTCCATCAGGTCCCGCGCTTAGCAGTGGCGCGCCGGGGCGACTGCACAGGTCGATCGCGCTTCGTCCCAGCTGGAATCCGCTAACGTCGATGCGGTCGGCCGCGACGCGGCTGCACCCTCCGTCGAACGCAAGCGCTCCAGTTGGGGCCAGGTAGCCGTTCAGCGGCACCGTCAACCGTTCGACGCGCCCGCCCGCGAGTGGCCCCGACAGCGTCGCCGCTGTAGCGAAGCGCATCAATCCGCCCGCGCCGCCAGAAAAACGCACCGGCGTTAGCGCAAGCTGTGCTCCCTCGGCACTATATGGTTCAAGACTGGCGAGGCCCGTCACCCGCCCCTCGACACTACGATCAAGACTCAGTGTCCCCGAAGGCAGGTCGCCGCCGGCGATGCTCCACCGTCCCGTCGCGATCACTGCGGGCTTGTCCGCACCATAGAGATAGCCGATGCGGCTGTCCGCACTGCCAGTAAAACGCGCGCCGCTCGCACTCGTCAACTCGGGCGCGACCAGATCGATACGCGCCGTCGGCCCTTCCCCCGCGAGCGCGAAGCCCGCACTGCCGCTGGCATCGGCGAGCACCCGGCTCAGTGCTGCTGCCGCTTTCACCCCCAGCGGCCCGACCGGAGTCCCCGTCAGCCCGTGCGCGCTCTCGGCGAGCGAACGGCGCAGGGCGGCGCTACCGCGCGCGCGCGCAAAGCCGATCCGTCCATCGAACTTGGGTGCTGCGCTGCCAACGCTCCCCTTCGCGGCGAGGTTTACGGTATCGGCCGCGAAATCGGCGCTGCGCAGTCGTGCCATATCGGCATCGATATCGAGCACCGTCAGCACCGCCGTCCCGTCGAAGCGCGCCAGTACACCCATCCGGTCGGCCTCGACTGGGCCGGCAACCAGCCGCACGATGCTCGCGTCGGCCTTGCCCTTCCAGCTTTGCAAATCCTCCGACAGCGACAGATCGAGCGCGACCTGCGGCGACGCCGCGGCAAAGCGGCCATCGGCGCAGCGCAGCGTAGCGCCGCGCAGCGGGCCGACGAGCCGTGGCCGGACATCGCGGACCAGCACGGTTCCATAGAAGCTTATATCGCTGCCGCTGCACCCTGCTGCCGCGACCGTCGGTGCGACGAGCGCAAGCTTGCCGGTGAAGTCACGGCGCAAATTTCCGCCACCGTTCAACGCTGCGCCGACATCGCCCCACGGTGTTTCGACCCGTGCCCGGGCATCGCGCAAGACCACCGACAGGTCGGGTAAGGCAAAGGGGTCCGTACTCGTCGGATCGCGAAACCTGTCCAGCGATCCGAAAGACAGACGGCCGTCGACAAACCGGCCATAGAGCCGGACGCCTTCGGCATTGATTCCCGAAACATAGGGTCCCCGCCAGCCATAGCCGAGAAGGACTTCGACCCTTTTCGCAGTCAGGTCGGGGTGCTTCGGATCGCCGATGACGATGTCGGACAATATCTCGCTTCGAAAGCCGATCCGGTCGATCGTATAACGGGCCGGAACGCCGCGGCTGTCGAGTTCATCGCGGATGAACTGGTCGGCGATCGGTTCGCGCGCAATCCAGACACCGGCGACGAGAATGATCACCGCACCGGCAGTCAGCCAGCGCTTCTTGAACAGCATTGTCCGGTATTTGAACCGTCGCTCTGGAACCACGTCCACGTCAGTCATGGGATACTGCCGATGACGTCATGGCGGATAAATTTCGTCCTCCGACCCCAGCCCCGTTCAGGACAGAAACGCCGGAAATCCCGTTTCGATGCAGGAAATTGATCCGGTTCGTCATCTTCCTTTCCCTATGACCGTTGAGTGCGCCTCACAAGGCGGTTATTGCCCCCCCCATGGGGGATACGCCGGATCATCTCGGGCATCGTGGACGGTTGCGGTCGCGCCTGCTCGACGATGCCGAGGGTCTCGCCGATTATGAGCTGGTTGAATATCTGCTCGCACTCGCCATCCCGCGCCGTGACACCAAGCCACTTGCGAAGGCGCTGCTACGCGAATTCGGTTCGCTGGCGCAGCTTGTCAGCGCCGATCCCGAATCGTTGCGGCGGATCGACGGGCTGGGCGACACCGGCATCGCGGCGCTCAAGATCGTCCAGGCCACCGGTCTGCGTCTGCTGAAAGGCGAATTTCGCGACAAGCCACTCCTTTCGAGCTGGGACGCGCTGCTCGACTGGCTTCGCGCCGACATGGGGCCGATCGACGTCGAGCGCGTTCGCATACTCTATCTCAATTCACGCAACATGCTGATCCGTGACGAACTCGCGAGCGAGGGGTCGATCGACCAGTCGGCGATCTATGTCCGCGAAGTCATCAAGCGCGCGCTCGAACTCGGCGCGTCGGCGATCATCCTCGTCCATAACCACCCGAGCGGCAGCCCCGAACCGAGCCGGCAGGATATCGCCATCACCAGGAATATCGCCGAGGCCGCCGCAAAACTGGGGATCGCGCTTCACGACCATATCATCATCGGCGGCGCCGATTTCCGGAGTTTTCGAGCGATGGGGCTTCTCTGACGCGCCGATGCGCGCTCCAGCCGATGCGCGCCTTATTTGACTTCCTGCGCTCTCTTCGACATCCTTGGATCCATGCAGATTCGGCGCAGCCTTCTCCGCTTCCGTCATGACGGAGGACAACTTCTCGCGGGCATCTAGCCCCGGGTTCCGGCGCGACTGCCCCGAGCCCGGGGCACCTTCCGTTTAACATTGGTGCGCGTGGCCGATTGCCGCGCGCCTGCCGGAAAGTCCGCGTTATGACCAAAAGAAAAAACGGGGCCGCGAGGCCCCATATCCGCATGATCGACAGCGAAGCCGACGCGCTGACCGAACTCACGCTGCACCAGCAGCGCGATTCGATCCATTTCTATGAACTGCTGCTCGACGAAATCGATCGCGCTGCGATCTGTGGCCGCGCCGATATACCATCCGACGTCGTCACCATGGGATCGCATGTGACGTTTCTCGATGAAAAAAGCGGCGCTGAACGCGCCGTGCATCTGGTCTATCCGGGTGACGCCGACATATCGGCGGGGCGGATATCGATCATGACCCCCATCGGTGCCGGGCTCATAGGCCTGAGCGTCGGCCAGTCGATCAACTGGCCCGACCGCGGGGGAGCCGAGCACCGCTTGACGATCATTGCGGTAAAGCAGCCTGATCCGATCGCGTCCCGGAGGACATGAACACCCTGCGCGGGAGCTGGACAGCGATGCAGCCGCCGGATCGCTCCGACGGCTGCACCACCCCGCGGGACGCCTTTAGGCGCCGCGCGACAGGAAACCGGTCAATTCGGTCTTGCTGACTGCACCTGACTTGTCACCGTCAGCCGAGGCGAACGCCTGTCCGATCCAGGTCTTCACCTCCGCCGATTCGGGGTCAACGCTGGGGTCGGTCGCTGCACGCAGCTTCTTCATCCACGCGCCGAATTCTGCTTCGTTGAGGTCGCCGTTCTTATCGCCGTCATAGGTGGGGAATTCCTGTTCGACGATCTGCGCGATCTGGGTCGGCGTTGCCGCTGCACCCGACGGTGCGGGCTGGCTCGAAGCCGGCGGCGTCGACGCGTCGGGCGCCGGCGCCGGGCTGGTTGCCGGATCCGGGGCCGGAGCGGGCGCCGGCTCGGTCGAGGTCGGAGGGCTCGTCGGATCGGACGCCGGCGGGGTCGTCTGAGCGAGCGCCGGGAAACTCACAGCGGCGGCGCCGATCAAAAGCATCTGTTTCAACATGATCTTACTCCTGATTCTTGAAAGGGTTATTGCGGATCCGGCTTGGGTTCTTCTTCGGAGTCCGGAGCAGGCTGATCAGCCGGGGGGGCCGGCTCAGCCGCAGGCGGGGTATCGCTCGGGGTGGCGTCCTCGGTCGGGGCGGCTTCATCCGCGGGCTTCGCATCGTCAGTCGGCTGACTATCCGGTGCGGGGGTTGTGGTATCGGTCGGCGCCGGCTGCGACTGCGTCGTCGGGGCCGGTTCTTCGGCCGGAGCGGTCGTCTGGGCCAGGGCGGGGAAACTGATGGCCGCCGCGCCGATCAAAAGCACTTGTTTCAACACATTCATTCTCCTGTAATGGCGACTTCCATGGCCGGTGCGACCTGTCGCCTTTCTGATGGGGCATAGGAGCAACCCATCGTGTTTCGGCAAAGTTGCAGCGCCTCGGGATTTGGTGAAACGCCCCGTCCCTGCTACGGGGCGGCCCGTCGTGGTTCCGCAGGGATTCCACGACAAGGCGCCCGAAAAGGAAGGAAAATCAATGGTTCCGCGTTACGCACGGCCGGCAATGACCGCGATCTGGTCGGCCGAGAATCGGTTTCGCATCTGGTTCGAGATCGAAGCGCACGCGACCGACGCCCTTGCAGAACTCGGCACCGTGCCGAAATCCGCCGCCAAAGCGCTGTGGGACTGGTGGGCCACCAATCCTGCAATCGACGTCGCCGCGATCGACGCGATCGAGGCCGTCACCAAGCACGACGTTATCGCCTTCCTGACCTGGGTTGCCGAAAATGTCGGCGACGAAGCGCGCTTCATGCATCAGGGCATGACCAGCTCCGACGTGCTCGACACCTGCCTCGCGGTCCAGCTCAGCCAGGCCGCCGACCTGTTGCTCGCCGACCTCGACGCATTGCTCGAGGCGATCAAGCGCCGCGCCTATGAGCACAAGCTGACCCCGACGATCGGCCGCAGCCATGGCATCCATGCAGAACCCGTCACCTTCGGGCTCAAGCTCGCCGAAGCCTATGCCGAATTCTCGCGCTGCAAGCTGCGCCTTCAGGCCGCGCGCGCCGAGATCGCGACCTGCGCCATCTCCGGCGCGGTCGGCACCTTCGCGAATATCGACCCGCGCGTCGAAGCCCATGTCGCCGCCAAGCTCGGCCTTGCTATCGAGCCCGTCTCGACCCAGGTGATCCCTCGTGACCGTCATGCGATGTTCTTCGCCGTGCTCGGCGTCATTGCGTCGTCGATCGAGCGCCTCTCGGTCGAAGTCCGCCATCTCCAGCGCACCGAAGTGCTCGAGGCCGAGGAATATTTCTCGCCCGGACAAAAGGGCTCGTCGGCGATGCCGCACAAGCGCAACCCGATCTTGACCGAAAACCTCACCGGCCTCGCCCGCATGGTGCGGAGTGCCACTATCCCCGCGATGGAGAATGTCGCGCTGTGGCACGAGCGCGACATCAGCCACTCGTCGGTCGAACGCTTCATCGGGCCCGACGCGACGATCACCCTCGACTTCGCACTCGGCCGCCTGACCGGCGTCGTCGACAAGCTGCTCGTCTATCCCGCACGCATGCAGAAGAATCTCGATCGCATGGGTGGCCTTGTCCATTCACAACGCGTGCTGCTCGCCTTGACGCAGGCGGGTGCAAGCCGCGAGGACAGCTATGCCCTCGTCCAGCGAAACGCGATGAAAGTATGGGAATCGGACGGGCAGCTGTCTCTGCTCGAACTGCTCAAGGGCGATACGGACGTCACCGCCAGGCTGTCGGCCGACGAACTCACCGCGCTGTTCGACCTCGACTATCATATGAAGCATGTCGACACGATCTTCGACCGGGTGTTCGGGGCGGCGTAGCCCCGGACTGGAATCCCGCGGCAATCTGGCATAGGGTCGGGGCAGACCGACAGAGGAGCAAGACGAAGTGGGCATCCTGCGAACGATCATCTGGATCCTCCTGACCGCCGTTCTGGTCATCTTCGCGATGGCGAACTGGATTCCTGTCACGGTCACGATCTGGCCGGGTCAGGTGCTCGACACCAAATTGCCGGTGCTGATACTCACAGCGTTCCTGATCGGCAGTGTGCCGATGTGGATCGCGCTGCGCACGACGCGCTGGTCGATGAAGCGCCGCCTCGACGCGAGCGAACGACAGGCAGCCGACCTGCGCGCGCTCGCCAACCGGCCGGTCGAGGTTACGCCTGCCGCGCCGGTCAACGATATACCGCCTGCCCCCACCGATCTTTTCTCCACGGACAAACCATGACCTCGCCGCTTTACCTTGCCATCGACACCACGCACCTCGACGCGGCGCTGACCCTGGCCCAAAAGGTGCAGCGTCATGTCGGCGGGCTGAAGCTCGGTCTCGAATTCTTCTGCGCCAACGGGCACCACGGGGTGCATGAAATGGCAAAGCTCGGCCTGCCCATTTTCCTCGACCTGAAGCTTCACGACATTCCCAACACCGTCGCCAAAGCGATCCAGGCGCTGCGTCCGCTTGAACCGGCGATCCTGACCGTCCACGCTGCGGGCGGCCGCGCGATGCTCGAAGAAGCGAAAGCGGCGGCAGGCCTCAATACCAAGGTCGTCGCGGTAACGGTGCTCACCAGCCTCGACGCGCCCGATCTCGAAGATATCGGCGTCGGCGGCACCGCGCACGATCAGGTCGTCCGCCTCGCCGCGCTCGCCCGCGAATCCGGGCTCGACGGCATCGTCTGCTCGGGACAGGAAGTGAAGGCGGCGCGCAAGGCGTGGCCGGGCGGGTTCTACGTCGTCCCCGGGGTTCGTCCCGCGAACGGCAAGATTGGCGACCAGAAACGCGTCGTCACGCCGGCGCAGGCGATGACCGACGGTGCCTCGATCCTCGTCGTTGGTCGCCCGATCAGCCAGTCGGCGGACCCCGATCTCGCCGCGCGCGAGATCGAAGCGACGCTTTAAACCAACCCATCCTTCATTCCCGGCGAAGACCGGGATCTCGACGTGGCAACATGCCGCACCGCGGGGTCCCGACCTCCGCGGGGGTGACGACAGGATAAGAACTCTATGCCACCACTCGTCAAAATCTGCGGCCTCAAGACGCTCGAAGAGGTCGATGCCGCGATCCGTCACGGCGCGACGCACATCGGCCTCAACCATTACGAGCCGAGCCCGCGCTATGTCGACCTCAAGACCGCGGCCGAGTTGCGCAAACGTGCGGGCGCGGGCAACGTCAAGGTTGCACTGCTGCTGGTGAATGCATCGCAGCAACTCACCGGCGATGCGCTTGGCATGATACGCCCCGACATCATACAGTTTCACGGCAGCGAAACACCCGAATGGCTTGCCGTCGTGAAGCGGCTCGCTCCGGCTGAAATCTGGAAGGCCGTCGGCCTGAAGGACGCCGACACGCTCGCGCGGATACAGAAATATCATGGCGTTGCGGATCGGATATTGTTCGATGCCCCCGCCGCCGCGATGCCCGGTGGCACCGGCACGCGCTTCGACTGGTCGCTGCTGAAGAATCATCGACATGCGCTGGACTGGGGCATCGCGGGCGGCCTGACTCCCGAGAATGTCGCCGAAGCGATCGCCGCGACCGGCGCGCCGCTTGTCGACGTCTCTTCGGGCGTCGAAAGCGCGCCCGGCGTGAAGGATGTGGACAAGATCGCCGCTTTCCTTAAAGCCGCCGGTCGATGACCCAGCTTCCCAACAGTCTTCGCACCGGTCCCGACGAACGCGGGCACTTCGGCCAGTTCGGCGGCCGCTACGTCGCCGAAACGCTGATGCCGCTGATCCTCGACCTGGAGCGCCATTATCGCGCGGCGCAAGCCGACCCCGCCTTCAAGGCCGAATTCGACTATCTCTTGAAGCATTATGTCGGCCGCCCCAGCCCGCTGTGGTTCGCCGAACGCCTGACCGATCACCTTGGCGGCGCGAAGATCTACCTCAAGCGCGAGGACCTCAACCACACCGGCGCGCACAAGATCAACAATTGTATCGGCCAGATCCTGCTCGCCAAACGGATGGGCAAGACGAAGATCATCGCCGAGACCGGCGCGGGCCAGCACGGCGTTGCCACCGCGACCGTCGCCGCGCTGTTCGGCCTGCCCTGCACAATCTTCATGGGCGCCGTCGACGTCGCGCGGCAGCAGCCGAACGTGTTCCGCATGAAGCTGCTCGGCGCCGAAGTCGTCGCGGTCGAGAGCGGTGCAAAAACGCTGAAGGACGCGATGAACGAGGCGCTGCGCCACTGGGTCGCGAACGTCCACGACACCT
>JALDYH010000145.1:0-10393 GCA_032154175.1 Sphingopyxis sp.
TAATTGGCGCGTTCCTGCACGCTGATCACGCCGCGCGCCTGGAGCAGGTTGAACAGGTGGCTGGCCTCGATCGCCTGATCATAGGCCGCGAGCGGAACATTCGCCGCGATCGCACGCTTGCACTCTTCTTCGGCCGCCTTGAAGCCCGCGAACAAGGTGTCGGTGTCGGCAACCTCGAAATTCCATTTCGAGAATTGGCGTTCGTTTTCAAGGAACACGTCGCCATAGCTCACCGCCGCGACATCGCCGACCGCGTCGGAGAAGCGCAGATCGTAAACATTGTCGACATTCTGGATGTACATGGCGAGGCGCTCAAGCCCGTAGGTGAGCTCGCCCGCCACGGGCTTGCAGTCGAAGCCGCCCATCTGCTGGAAATAGGTGAACTGGGTGACTTCCATCCCGTCGCACCAGACTTCCCAGCCCAGCCCCCATGCGCCGAGCGTCGGCGATTCCCAGTCGTCCTCGACGAAGCGGATGTCGTGGAGCAGCGGATCGATGCCGATCGCAGCGAGCGAGCCCAGATATTGTTCCTGCAGGTCGGCCGGCGACGGCTTCAGGATCACCTGATATTGGTAATAATGCTGAAGCCGGTTCGGGTTCTCGCCATAGCGGCCGTCGGTCGGACGGCGGCTCGGCTGGACATAGGCGACGTTCCACGGCTCCGGCCCCAGGCTGCGCAGCGTCGTCGCGGGATGAAAAGTCCCTGCCCCCACGCGCATATCATAGGGCTGCAGAATCGCGCAGCCGCGCGCTGCCCAATAGGCATGCAGCGTCAGGATCATGTCCTGAAAGCTGAGTGGTATCTTGTCCGCCCCGTCGGCCACTGCCGGTATTCCTTCGCAGGTGCAAAAAATCGCCGCCGCATTGGCCCAGCGGCGGCGCATGGTCAAGGCTCCCCGCCGCTCGGTCGGCCACGAAAATATGCGCCTTAGTCAGGTCTCCAAAACTTTTTGTAAGGTGTTATTGACATAGTCAGTGATTCGCGACATATAGTCATGCATGCCTGACATTTAGACAGGTTGAGCTGACCAAAGCCAGTCGATCCAAGGAGACATAGACATGATGACCCGCACGCTGATCCTCGCCCTTTCGCTCACTGCTGCCGCACCCGCCATGGCGACCGGGACCGAAAACGCGAGTGTCGAAGTCCGCCTCGGCGATCTGAATCTCGAACACGCTGCGGATCGTCAGCGTCTCGATACCCGCCTGAGAAGCGCCGCTCGCAGCATCTGCCGTGCGGGCCTTCGCGGTACCGCCGAAAACAGCCGCCGAGCCGCGTGCGTTTCGGCGGCATTGGCGAACGCCGGCCCGCAGGCCGAGCGCGCGATCGCTCAGGCCCAGCGGGGCACGCAGCTTGCGCTGCTGATGGTCGGCGCCGCCCGGTAACGACAGGATTGGGACAGCTTCGCTCGTGCCGTACCTCCCCGGTGACGGCTGGCGACCTGGGCTGGAGCGCCCACCCCGGGTGACGGCGCTCCAGTCCCTTGTTCCGGCGAGGACCCACCCAAGCTGTTGCCCCGAACTCCATGGTCCGAGGGACAGGACAAAATTTCCCTTCCCCGACATTTTGATGCGCTATGGGACACCCATGGTCCTTCGGACGGAAATGCTGGCGAGGCGCGGATGAACAACAAATTGAAAGTGCTGCGCGCGATGCGGAACTGGAGCCAGGCGGAGCTCGCCGACCGGCTCGACGTCTCGCGGCAGGCGGTGAACGCGATCGAAACGGGGAAATACGACCCGTCGCTACCGCTCGCCTTCAAGCTCGCGCGGCTTTTCGAAATGCCGATCGAGGATATCTTCGACGATGGCCATGAAGGACAAGATAATGGTAAATGATCCACGGAACCGCGCGGCGCCCGGCATGGGTTGGCCCGTCGCCATCTTCATCGGGACCGCCCTGCTTGCCGGTGTCTTTGCCGGATACAGCAAGGCAGCGGCCGAAGCCGGCGACCCGGCTTTGGCCCCGTGGGTCGGCGCCGCGATCGCAATCGCGCTGGGCGCCGCGGCATTCGCGGTCTATGTCCGCCGCCACGCCGACTGGTTCAGCCGATGGTCGCCGCGCAAGCGGCTCTATTGGGTCAGCCTCGTCCTCGCAGGCGCGCTCGGCATGGCATCCGCCATCATGCTGCAGGCCGGCGGCGAGGCGGAGCTGTTCGACAATGGCGCGCTGGCCCCGTCGCTCGCCGTCGGACTGTCGGTGCTGTGGGTGGTCGGGCTCGTCGTGTCGCTGGTCCTCTATCACCGCAACATCGACGACCACGAACGCCATGCCTATCACCTCGGCGGCCTCGCAGGCTTCTATGCCTTCGTCTTTCCGTGCCCCGTGTGGTGGGTGCTGGCGCGCGCGGAGCTTGCGCCGCCCGTCGAGGCGATGCCGCTGCTCCTGCTGTCGATGGTCGTCAATGCAATCGCCTATTTGTGGTTCAAATTCCGTTGATTACCCCTTCCATATCCGTGCACCCCGAGGCCATAAGAGCCGAAACGAAAGGTAATTCTCCCATGAAAAGCTGGTTCAGGACGCTCGTCGCCACCTGCGCGGTCATCCCCTTTGCCCAATGCGCGATCCTTCCCGGCGGCAATGCCGCCCGGGCAGCCGAGCCCGTCGCTGCGGCAGCCGTCACGACCGACGCCGACCCCGCGCTGTGGGTGGTGAAGGACGAGGATACGACCATCTATCTCTTCGGCACCGTCCATGTGCTGAAACCCGGCCTGAGCTGGTTCGACGAGGCGGTGAAGACCGCGTTCGACAAGTCCGACCAGTTGATGCTGGAGATCGTCTTGCCCGAAGACCCGGCCGAGGTCGCGAAGACGATGATGCCGCTCGCGATCGACCAGAGCGGAAAGACGCTGTCGTCGCGGCTCGATGCCGAACAGCTCAAGGCCTATCAGGCCGCGTTGACGAGCCTTGGAATAGCGCCTGCGCAATTCGACATGTTCGAACCCTGGTTCCCGGCGATAACCCTGTCGATGCTGCCGCTTACCAAGCTTGGCTATGATCCCGAGCAGGGCGCCGAAAAGCAACTGACGAGCTCTGCCAAAAAGGCAGGGAAGCCGATCGCCGGCCTCGAAACGCTGAACGAGCAGCTCGGCTTCTTCGACGGCCTGCCCGAAACGCAACAGGTCGCCTTTCTCAACGCGGTGGTAAAGGATCTCGACACGCTCGGGCCGCAGCTCGACAAGATGGTGCTGCTGTGGGCAAAAGGCGATCCCGACGGGCTCGCAACCGCAATGAACGAGAGCATGCTCGCAACGCCCGAACTCACCAAGACGCTGCTGTGGGATCGCAACGCGCGCTGGGCCGACCAGCTGAAGACGCGGATGGACCAGCCGGGCACGGTTTTCGTTGCCGTGGGCGCGGGACATCTCGCGGGTCAGAACAGCGTACAGGACTATCTGAAGCAGCGCGGCCTGACCGCAAAACGGATCGAATATTGAGGCGCACCGGGCCTTGGTCCGGACATCGGGGTCGCCGCATCGCGGCGGCCCTTTTGCCGTTTCTGCTCGCGGCGTGCGGTACCACCGAAGCGGGGCCCCAGGCACGACCGGCGATGTGGCTGGTCGAGGATGCCGACACGCGCATCTATATGCTCGGCACGATGCATGCGCTGCCGCGCGGCACCGACTGGGATGAAGGCAAGGTCGCAGGGGCAATCCGGTCCGCCGACGAGTTGATCCTCGAACTGTCGCCTGCCGAGCTCGCCGCCGCGGGGGGCGTGTTCCAGAAACTTGCTCCGCGCACCGCGCCGCTCGCGATGGACGCAAGGCTGTCGGGTCAGGCGCTCGCTCGCTACCGCATGCTCGAAGCCAGCGGCGGCGATTTCGGCGGTGAGAAGCTCGACGACTGGGCGGTGATGGTATTGATGGGCCAGCGCGTTACCCAAAATGCCGAGCTGTCGACTGCCGACGGCGTCGAGACCGGCCTGACCGCAACCTTCGAGGCCGCGGGCAAGCCGGTCGGTGGCCTCGAAACCGCGCAGGCGCAGCTGATGCTGTTCGAAACGCTCGACGCGGCGACGCAGCGCGCGCTGCTGACCCGTGCGGCGGAAAATTCCGGCCAGGCGGTCAGCGATGTGCGCGCGCTGACCGCCGCATGGAGTCGCGGCGATATCGCCGCGCTCGAAAAGGTGATCAACGAGGACGTCGATACCGTACCGGCAGCGCGCAAAGCGATCCTCACCGACCGCAACCGGCGGTGGAGCGCGTGGGTCGAGGCGCGGATGGCGCGCCCCGGAACGGTGCTGATGGCAGTCGGCGCCGGGCATCTGGTCGGGCCGGACGGCGTTCCGGCGCTGCTGATCGCGCAGGGACTGAAGGTCGAGAGGCTGCAGTGACGCACGCCGCCGTCCGGATCAGCCCGCTCAGGATCCGCCCCTATCTGCGACAAACAGGTTAGCGACGGCGCCAAGATCGGCGCGATGTCGCTCGACGTCGGCCATCGAGCGGAACTTCGCATAGGCCCTGCCCTTTGGCCCGGCTTCGAGAAACGGGAAGCGATCAACATAGACCGCGCCGGTGTGGAGGACCAGCGCGACATAGTCCTTCACCCGTGGATTGAAGGTCGCAAACGGAAGCTCGTACTCAAAGCTGGGACCACCCCATTTGACCGCCTCGACCAGCAACGGATTCGCAGCCATGATGATCTTGCGAACCAGTTCCATTTCGGGCTTCAACGGATGTGCCAAACCGGCGAAGAACAGGTCCACTGCATTCGGTTCGTTCACGGCAATTTCCTCCATCTGTTTTTACGGGAGGAACGGCTAGCCCGCTCGTTACCGCGGAGCATTTACATTTGTCGATGGCGCAAACTTATCTCGAAGCGGATCGGATCCGGCTGAGCTGCGTCGGTGTCACGCCGAGGAATGCGGCAATTTCGTGCTGCTTTACCCGCGCTTCAAGTCCGGGATATATTTTCCGGAAACGCGCATATTTCTGGTTCGCATCATCGTTCCGGAACGATATTTCCAGCGGCTCTTTCTCAATCACCCAATGGCGTTCCATATAAGCGATGTAGAATGCGGCAATGTCGGGATACTCCCGGACCAGCGCCTTGAATCTCAGGAAATCATATTCCCATACCGTCACCGGTTCGACCGCCCTTATCGAAAAGGCGCTCTCGCTTGCGGTGAGCAACGCGCTCGTCGAAGCGGCAAACCCCTGTTCAAGGAAAAAGCGCTTGACGATCACATCGCCTTCTTCGTCGGTATGATATTGAGCCAGAAGGCCTTGCCGGACAAAATAGACATGCCGGGTCAGCTCGCCCTGGCCGACCAGATGCGCACCCTTCGCATAATGGCGCGACGTCAGCAGTGCGTTCCATGCCGACCGCGACCGGTTGCCCAGCTTGGCATATTCGCCCACCTTGTCGAAGAAATCCTCTGCCGCCGCTTGCAAGATCGGTTCCTTTTCATCTCGCCGCAGAGATATGCCGACGATAAAGACCCGCAGGGCGCAGATCAACGCTGGAACACCCATATCGCTACCGCGCTTGCAATTCGGGCACTTCCCCGCTAAGCGCCGCCGCTTCCGTCCATGGTCATCCCTGGAGGCGTGGCGGACTGTGAAATCTGTTTCGGAGAAAAATGATGAGCGACCAGCTGGTGCTGTCGGCCGAGACGCGTGATCGCGGAGGCAAGGGAGCCTCGCGTGAACTGCGTCGTAATGGCCGCGTCCCCGCCGTTGTCTATGGCGGCAAAGAAGAACCCCTGATGATCCACGTCGAAGAAAAGCTGCTGATGAAGCAGTTGATGACGGGTCACTTCATGAACTCGATCGTGATGATCGAGGTCGATGGCAAGCAGGTGCGGACCCTGCCGAAGGACGTCGCTTTCCACCCGGTCAAGGATCGCCCGATCCACGCCGACTTCCTGCGCATCAGCAAGGATGCCAAGGTCAACGTCGCGGTCCCGGTGCTGTTCATCAACGAAGAAGCCTCGCCGGGCCTGAAGCGCGGCGGTGTGCTGAACATCGTTCGTCACGAGCTCGAGCTGATCTGCGACGCGGACAAGCTGCCCGACGACATCCAGATCGATGTCACCGGCTATGACGTCGGCGATTCGATCCACATCAGCGCCGTGACCCTGCCCAAGGGCAGCGAAAGCGCGATCACCGACCGCGATTTCACCATCGCGACGATCGTTGCACCGTCGGCGATGAAGTCGAGCGAAGGCGATACGACGGTCGACAGCGGCGAAGAAGCTGCGGCTGAAGGCGGCGAAGAAGCCTAAACTTATTCGGGCGGCCCCTCTCTTTGCGTGTGGGGCCTTCCACGAAAGGCAGATGCGATGCAGCTTTGGGTCGGCCTCGGCAATCCCGGGCCCCAATATGCGATGCACCGCCACAATGTCGGCTTCATGGCCGCCGATGTCATCGCCGACTTCCACGGCTTTCCCGCACCCGCAAAGAAATTTCAGGGCTGGATCCAGGACGGGCGCATCGGATCGCAGCGCATCCTGCTGCTCAAACCCGGCACCTTCATGAATGAAAGCGGCCGCAGCGTGCGCGCCGCGCTCGATTTCTACAAATTGACGCCGCAGGACGTCACCGCCTTCTACGACGAGCTCGACCTCGCGCCGATGAAGGTCAAGGTCAAGCAAGGCGGCGGCGCGGCGGGTCACAACGGCATCCGCAGCATGATCCAGCATATCGGCGAGGATTTCCGCCGCGTGCGCATCGGCATCGGCCATCCCGGACACAAAGACCGCGTCACCGGTCATGTCCTCGGCAACTACCACAAAAGCGAGATGGAACCGCTGATCGATCTGCTCGGCGCGATCGCTGCCGAAGCAAAATGGCTCGCCGATGGCGACGATGTGCGCTTCCAGAGCGACCTTGCGCTACGTTTGCAGGGATGACGGCCTTCCGCGCCGCGACTCCGTTCGATTGCGATGCGGCGGTTGCGATCTGGGACGCATGCGGGCTCACCCGCCCATGGAACGATCCCGTCGCCGACTTCCGGCGCGCGCTGGATCATGATTCATCGACGATCATCGTGGCGGACCACGACGCACGGATCGTCGGCACGGTCATGGCCGGCTTCGACGGGCATCGCGGGTGGATCTATTATCTCGGCGTCCTGCCCGACCGGCGAGGAAGCGGCATCGCCCGGCAATTGCTCGATGCAGGCTGCGACTGGTTGCGGCATCGCGGCTGCCCAAAAGTCGAACTGATGCTTCGCGAAGGAAATCCCGCCGAAGGGCTCTACGAGCATCTTGGCTGGGAACGGCAGGATGTGCACGTATTTGCCCGATGGCTGGCCTGATCCATGTAGTGAGGAGTTCGCCGGCACCGATTTGGCGCACGCCATGAACTGAGGCATGATGCAATCCGAAAGGAGCCTGCCATGCCCGATCGTTCCCAACCGAGCCGCCGCGAGTTGATCGCGGGTGCCGCGGCAATGACCGCCGCCGTCCCCGCCTTGCTCCATGCCGCCACGCCGGCAACGGCCCCCGCGCTCAAGGGGCGCACCATCCTGATCACCGGGTCGTCGAGCGGTTTCGGCCGCATCGGCGCGCTGCATTATGCGAGGCTCGGTGCGAAGGTGATCGCGACGATGCGGAATATCCCGCGCCCCGAGGCCGAAACGCTCGCTGCCGAGGCCGCGAAGGACAAACTCGATCTGCATATCGTCGAGATCGATGTCACCAGCGATGAATCGGTCAAGAGCGGGACCGCAAAGGCGCTGCAACTGTCGGGCGGTCGTATCGACACGCTGGTCAACAATGCCGGCATCGGCATCACCGGCCCGGTCGAGGTCCAGGACATGGAAGCGACGCGCCTGATCTTCGAAACCAATGTGCTGGGCATCCAGCGGATGCTGCGCGCGCTTCTCCCCCAAATGCGGACTGCGAAAGGTGGGCAGATATTCAATATCTCGTCGCAGCTCGGCCGCGTCATCGTGCCCGGCGGCGGTCATTATTCGGCGACCAAGTTCGCGGTCGAGGCCTTGTCCGAACAGCTCGCTTATGAACTGGTTCCGCACGGGATCGAGGTCACGATCATCCAGCCCGGCGGCTATCCGACCCGCGTGTGGCAGAATCGCAACGTCTATACCGGCGCGCTGCGCGATCGCAGCGAAGTGGATCTGCTGGCCGCCTATGCGCCGTTCACCAAGGGCATGGGGACCGAGGACGGCAGTGGACGCAGCGCCGACCCCGCCGACGTGCCGCGCGCAATCGCCGAAATCATGGCGATGCCGGCGGGCAAGCGCCCGCTGCGCCGCGCAGTCCACCCGGGAGCCAAGCCACAGGAGGCGATCAACAAGGTCGCGGCGGACGTGCAGGTCGCATGGCTCGGCGGGTCGCCGCTGGGTCCGCTGGTGAAGGCCGTTCATGATTGATCCGCTGATCTTGTAACAAGAGCGTCACAAGAGTCCTATCCTCCCGACATGGTGCAGCCATGGGGCTGACACCTCCCTCTGCAATCGGTGCGCCACCTCATTCTGGACGATCCAGTCCGGGGCTCAACCGAAAACAGGGGGACTGCATGTCACATCTTACCGACAAAGCCCGTGCGCCTTATCGCAATGAAGCCGACGGGCTTCCCGGGCCCGACAGCCTCGAGGCGATCGTTGCCGAAAATCCGTCGCGCCGTTCGCTCCTTCGCGGAGGCCTGTTCGGCCTGTCGGTGCTGCCGGCGATGGCACTGGCGGCGTGCGACGACGATGGTGATCCCACCGTCACGCTGCCGACGCCCACGCCGACACCCACCCCGACTCCCACGCCGACCCCGCCACCCAGCTTTGCGGTCAATTTCACGTCGGTAGCCGCCAATCAGGACGACGCCGTCACCGTCCCGGCCGGCTATACCGTCGACGTGATGCTGAAGGCCGGCGATTCGGTCGAAAGCGGTGCCGCCTATTCGGGCAGCTTGCCCTCCGGCACCGCGGTCGTCGAGAAATGGGCCGGCGGCAACCATGACGGGATGGAATATTTCACGCTGTCCGGCGTCGATCCCAATGTCGGCGGCCTGCTCGCGATGAATTATGAATTTCCCGATTTCAACATCCTGATCGCGGAGCCCTATGACGAGGACACCGCAACCCCCGAGCAGAACGCGCTCGGGCTGGCGGCGGTCGGCGTCGGCGTCGTCGAAATCGCCAAGGGCGGTGACGGCAAATGGGCGGTCAAGGCCGGATCGACCTATAATCGCCGTTACACGGGGCTCAGCAGCTATCGCGCCGGCGGCCCCGCCGCAGGCCTGCTGTCGGGCTCGATCAAGGGCATGCTGAACAATTGTTCGAGCGGCCGCACGCCGTGGGATACCTATCTGACCTGCGAAGAGACGATGGACAATTATTTCGACCCGGCGCAGCCCGCGACCAATTATGGCTGGGTGGTCGAGATCGACCCGCTGCGCGAACTGGCGCAGCCGACCAAGCGCACCGCGATGGGCCGCTTCAACCACGAAAATGTCGCCTTCATGAAGAACGCCGACAATCGCGTCGCCTTTTATATGGGCGACGACAACACGCCGGGCTGCATCTATAAATTCATTCCCGATCGCGCGTTCAGCACAACGAACCGCGCGGCGAACACCGACCTGCTCGACTATGGCACGCTGTATGTCGCGCGCTTCAACGGCGATGGAACGGGCGAGTGGCGCGCGCTGGTCGTCGGAGAGAATGGTCTGACCGCGGGCGCGTCCGATCCGGGCAATGTCAGCCAGAGCACGACGCCGCCGGCGCCGACGATCGTCGATTTCAACAATCAGGCCGACGTACTGATCAAATGCCAGTCGGCAGCGCGTGTCGCGGGCGGCACCGTGATGGACCGTCCCGAATGGCTGACCGTCGCCCCCGACAACAAGGCGATCTTCTGCACGCTGACCAACAACAGCGGCCGCCGCGTCGTCGACCCGGCCAACCCGCGCGTCACCAACCTGCACGGACACATCATCAAGTTCCGCGAAGAGGGCGATACGCCGCTCGCGACCAAGTTCAGCTGGGAAATCTTCCTGACCGCGGGCGATCAGTCACTGTCGTCGGGCGGCAGCAATCTGGTCGGCAACATCGACGGCGACACCTTCTCCAGCCCCGACGGGCTGCGCATCGACCCGCAGGGCCGCATGTGGGTGCAGACCGATCACAGCGTTCCCGGCAATTCGGGTGTCGCGGGCACGACGATCGACCAGGCGTTCGGTCACAATGCGATGTTCCACGTCGATCCGGCGACGA
This sequence comes from Sphingopyxis sp., assembly GCA_032154175.1. GTDB lineage: Bacteria > Pseudomonadota > Alphaproteobacteria > Sphingomonadales > Sphingomonadaceae > Sphingopyxis. Next base: position 10,175 of record JALDYH010000145.1, read on the forward strand.
AAAAGTCGAAACGCTTCCTCGTCGGCCCGCTCGGCTGCGAGATCACCGGCCTCGCCTACACGCCCGATCTCACGACCTTCTTCGTCAATATCCAGCACCCGACGGGCGACTGGCCGGTCGCGGGCGAAGCGCCGCGGTCGTCGACGATCGTCGTGCGCCGTACCGACAGCCAGCCGGTCGGCAACTGATAGCGCGTGCCGCCCGCTCTCCTTCCGGGAG
>JALDYH010000146.1:0-10364 GCA_032154175.1 Sphingopyxis sp.
AAATTATCTGACTTGCATAACGATACTTAAAGACGATAAGAGTCGCAAGGCCAGAAAAACATCGCGGGGCAAACCCGACGATGGTGGGAGGGAGAGACATCATGAAGAAGCATTTCGTCGCGCTGCTCGCTGCATCGGCGCTTGCCAGCCCCGGTATCGCTTTTGCGCAGGCCGCGGCGCCGGCCGAGGATCAGGGCGGGCTCGAGGAAATCATCGTTACCGCGCAAAAGCGCGCCGAAGGCCTGTCGGACGTGCCGATCTCGATCTCGGCGGTCAGCGGCAAGCAGGTCGAAAATTACGGCCAGACCAACCTCGAACAAATCTCCTCGTCGGTCCCGAACCTCAAGATCACCCAGACCGCGATCGCCAACCGCATCGCGATCCGCGGCATCGCATCTGGCGACAACAAGGGTTTCGAACAGTCGGTCGCGATGTTCGTCGATGGCGTCTATTACGGCCGCGACCAGCTTTCGCGCCTGCCGCTCGTCGACATGGAGCGCGTCGAGGTGCTGCGCGGGCCGCAGCCGACCTTGTTCGGAAAGAATGCCATCGCCGGTGCCGTCAACATCACCACACGCAGCCCGACCGACAAATTCGAAGGTTCGGTCAGCGGCCTGTACGAATTCAACCACAAGGAATTCCAGCTCACCGGCGTCCTCTCGGGCCCGCTCAGCGAGGGGATCGAGGCGCGCGTCGTCGGCTATCACCGTTCGATGGACGGCTATTTCTACAACCAGAAGCTCGACCGTGACGAGCCGAACGTCGATGAATATTATTTCCGCGGCAAGCTGGAGTTTGACAAGGGTGGGCCGCTCGCTGCCGAGCTGAAGCTCGAATATGCCGATTTCGAAATGAAGGGGCAGCCGCGCGACGTCTTCGGCGCGGTGGGCAACTACAACACGGTCTTCCAGGGGCCATTCTTTGTCAGCACCGACCCCGATTACGTCCGCGAGGACAATGGCTATGAGAGCAAGAACACGGTGTTCGGGGCGACGCTGAACGCCGATCTCGAACTCGGCGACCACACGCTGACGTCGGTGTCGTCGTTGCTCGATTACAAGACGCGCGAAATCGTCGACGTTGATTTCTCGGGCATCAGCTTCCTCGACGGCACGAACCTGCGCGAGGATTATCGCCAGTTCAGCCAAGAGCTCCGCCTGACCTCGCCGGGCGGCGAGGCGTTTAACTATATTGCGGGCGTCTATTACCAGCATGCCAAGCTCGACGTGCAGGATTTCACCCTGTTCAACCCGACCTTCCTCGCGCTGGGTGCCCCCTTCAATGCACTCGGCGACACGCGCAACGACCGAGATTATGCGCAAAAGTCGGACCTGATTTCGGGTTTCGCACAAGGCGAATTGTCGCTGACCGATCAGCTTCGCATCACCGCGGGTGCGCGCTTCAACCATGAGAAGAAGAGCGGGAGCCGCACGCTCGCCGTGGTGCAGGGACCGCTCAGCACCGCGCCGGCGGCCGTCGTCGCCGCGGTGTTCCGCGCGCTCAATATCGAGGCGCACAGCATCTCGGGCAAGATCAGCGAGGACAGCTTCAACCCGATGGTCAACGTCCAGTTCGACGCGACCGACGATCTGATGCTTTACGCCTCCTATGCCAAGGGCACCAAGGCCGGCGGTTTCGATATCCGTTCGAACTCGCTGCCGACCTCGACCACGGTCGCGAAGCCCGGCGCGTTCGAGTTCGAGGACGAAAGCGCCGACAATTTCGAGGCGGGTCTCAAATACAAGGGCCGCAACGTCGCGTTCAACCTCTCGGTCTATCGCACCGATTACAAGGATCTTCAGGTCAACATCTTCGACGGCACGCTGAACTTCAACGTCCGCAACGCTGCCGAAGCGCGCACGCAGGGCGTCGAGGCCGACTTCCGCGCGGCGCTCGCCGACGGGCTGACGGTCAGCGGCGCGGTCGCCTATCTCGACTTCAAATTCACCAATTTCACCGATGGCCAATGCTATTATCTGCAGACGCCCGGCGCGAACGGCTTCTGCGACTATTCGGGCAAGCGTAACGCGCTCAGCCCCAAATGGTCGGGCAATCTGAACGTCGACTACACCACCCCGGTGACCGCCGACATGAAGGTCGCGTTCAACGTCAACGCCGACTTCTCCTCCTCCTATATCGCGTCGGCGAACCTCGACCCGCGCACGCATCAGGACGGCTATGTGAAGCTCGGCGCGCGGCTGGCGCTCGCGCAGGTCGACGATCGCTGGGAGGTCGCGCTGATCGGACGCAACCTGACCAACCGGCGCATCCTGCAAACCGCAAGCGCGATGCCGCTGGCCACGACGATCACGCGGAACGCCGGCAACGCCTATAACGGCATCGTCGACCGCCCGCGCACGATCGCGGTGCAGTTGACCGGGCGCTTCTGAGGGGCGGGCGAGGGCAGCTCGCCGCCCTCCCTGTCGCGGGTGCCAGCCTTGTCGGTGCTCCCAGCTTCGGTTAGGGGCGGGGAGAGGTAAGGACGGCTTATTTGAAACACGACCGCACGATCAGAGCCTGTTCGATCTGGCGCGCGCTCGATATCGTCGGCGATGTGCCGGTGCTGCTCATCATGGAGCAGACTTTCCTCGGGACGCACAGCTTCGACGAATTCGTCGCGCGCACGGGCCTCGCGCGTTCGGTGGTCAATGGCCGGCTCAAGAAGCTGGTCGAAGAAGATTGCCTCGTCAAAGTGCCCAAAAAGGGCGGGCGCGGCTACCATTATGTGTTGACTCAAAAGGGCCGCGACCAGTTTCCCAACGGCCTGATGATGCTGCGCTGGCAGCACAAGTGGGAGGCCGGCAGCCGCGATTTCCAGGTCCAGCTCCACCACGCGACCTGCGGTCACGCGACCGAACCCGTGCCGGCGTGCGCGCATTGCCACGCAGAGATCGATCCGCGCGACGTCGACTGGCGCGAGGGGCCGGGGCTTGCGCAGGTCGTCCCGCATTACGAACGCCGTCGCTTCAACGGCGAAATCGGCGCGCGCCGCCCCGGCGGGCGGCCGCTTGTCGACACGATGATCGAACTGTTCGGCGACCGCTGGGCGACGCTCGTCGTCCGCGCAATGTTTACGCACATCAATCGCTTCGATGACATCCAGCGCGATACGCTGATGGCGACGAACATCCTGACCGGCCGCCTCGAACGGCTGGTGCGGCAAGGAATTTTGAAGACAATACCCTATTCGACGCATTCGGATCGGTTCGAATATCGGCTGACCGCCAAGGGGCGCGACCTCTATCCGGTACTCCTCGCACTGCTGCAGTGGGGCGACAAATGGTTTTCGGACGAGCGGGGGCCGCCGCTGTTGCTCACCCATCGCCCGTGCGGCCATGATCTCAGCATGGTCGCCGCTTGCAGCCATTGCGGCGACGAGCTGCAATTGTCGAACAGCCGATTCACGATCGAGACCGCTGACGGCGACGCGTGACATCGCGCCCGTCCACGACTATAGGCGCGGGTATGCGGACGCTGATGCGCCTCCTTATTGGCTTGCTGATATCGCTCTCGATCGGATTCGGGAGCATTGCGCATGCGGCCGAGGCGCCCGAGTGGGCTATAACCGAAGCCTGCGCAGAAGACGGCGGCCACACTCAGGATGAACCCGCCAACGATCCCGACAAGATGGGGCTGCACAATCACAGCGGTTGTCATGGTCATCATCAGGTTGGCACGGTCGGCGCGCATGGTGCGGCGACGCGGCTGCCGCTGCATGACCTGAGTTTTGCCATCGGCGCCGATTTTGTGCCGCAACTGATCCCCGACGCGAACCTGCGGCCGCCGATCTCCTGAACCAGCCCGCGCTGTCGGTCATCCGGCGGCTGACTTTGGCTTGTTCAGGATAATTCCCGATGAAATCACTATTGGCGGCCATGCTGGCCGCGCCGCTCTGTGCCTTGCCGGCGCAGGCGCAAAGCTCGCCCCCGTCTGCGGGCGGCGATATATTGACCCTTGACGAAGCACTGGCCGACGCCGGCGTTACGACCCCGCTGACACAGGCGGCGGAGGCCGGCGTCCGGGTCGCCGAGGCCGGGCGCACCGTTGCCGGACTGCGCCCCAACCCGTCGATCAGCGTCGATTCGGAAAATGCGCTCGGCACCGGGCCGTACCGGGGATTCGACGAATCCGACACGACGGTCACCTTCGCAATGCCCGTCGAACTGGGTGGAAAAAGGTCTGCGCGCGTCGCGGTCGCCGATGCAAAGGTGCGGCGCACGTGGATCGACCTTGCCGTTGCAGAGGCCGACCGTCGGGTCGCAGTGACCGAGGCATATGTCGCAGCGATCGCGTCCGAACGTCGTGCCATAATCGCCGAAGCGCAGGTGGCGGTGACGACCGAAAATCTGCGCATCGCACGCGACCGTGTGATGGTCGGCGCCAATTCGCCGATCGACGAGCAGCGCGCCGTGCTGGAACAGGTCCGCGCGACGACCGAAGCGGAGACCGCGCGGCGCACCGCCACCGCGACGCGCGCGGCGCTCGCGCAATATGTTGGCGACGGCGCCGGGGCGGCGCTCGATCAGGGCTGGTTCGATCGGGCCGCGGTACAACGGCAGGGGCCGACGGCTCCGGTCGATGCACGCAGCACGCTGGCTTGGGCAGCGGCCACCGCCGACGCGTCGTCGGCCGAGGCGGAGTTACGACTGGCGCGCAGCCAGCGAGCGCCCGACCTGACGTTGACGGCGGGAACGCGACGGCTCGAGGCGAGCAACGATCAGGCGATGGTGTTTGGCGTGTCGGTGCCGCTGCCCCTGTTCAACGGCGGCAAGGCGGCGGTGACACAAGCTGCCCGCGAACGCGACCGTGCCGAGGCGCTGCAGCGTATCGCGCTGTTCGAGGCCGATCGTGCGATTGCGGCGGCCGAAGCCGACCGCGACCGTGCCGCCACAGCGGTACGCGCTTCGGAACCGGCGCGGACCGCCGCAACCGAAGCCGCCCGTATCGCGCGGATCGGCTATGCCGAGGGGAAGTTCGACCAGCTGATCCTGCTCGATGCCGAACGCACCTTGCTCGACACCCGCCGCGCCGCAGTCGATGCGCGCGCCGCCTATCATGATGCCGCAGCCCGCCTTGAGCGGTTGACCGCCCGGCTACCCGCCGAGGGAGAAATCAAATGACGACCATGTTCAAATATCGGGCGGCGCTCCCGCTCGCGCTGACGCTTGTTTTAGCCGGCTGCGGCCAGCAGACGGCGGTACCCACCGAAAAGGTCGAAGAGGAGGAAGCCGAGGGCATCGTCCACCTGACCGCACAGCAAATCAAGGCGGCCGAAATAAGACTTGTTCGGCCCACCGCAGGCGGCGTGGGCGTACTCAGCCTGCCCGCAACGGTCGAAAGCGATCCGCAGGCGACGCAGGTCGTCTCGGCCGCGATCGGCGGCCGTATCGTCACGCTCCATCGCAATCTGGGCGAGGACGTCCGCCGCGGCGAGGTGGTCGCCGTGATCGAGAGCCGCGACGCCGCGGGCCTCCGTGCCGAAGTCGAGGCCGCACAGGCGCGCGCCAATCTGGCGCGATCGAACCTGACGCGCGAGGAGCGGCTGTTCGCGCTCAAGGTCTCGCCCGAACGCGACCTGATTGCTGCGCGAACCGCGATGACCGAAGCGAACATCGCATTGCGCCTCGCGGGACAACAGTTGTCAGCAGCCGGCGTCGGCGGCGGTTCGCTCAACCGCATCGGCGTCGTCGCGCCGATTGGCGGGCAGGTGACCGCGCGCAGCGTCGTGCTGGGGCAGACCGTTGCGCCCGATGCCGAGCTGTTCCGCGTCGCCAATCTCGGCCGCGTCGCGATCAACCTGTCGCTGACCCCCGCGGACGCGGGACGGATCCGGGCTGGAACCCCCGTCGAGGTCCGGTCGGGCGCGCGCACGGCCACCGCACGTGTCCACTTCGTATCGCCCGTCCTTGATGCCACGACACGCCTCGTGCCGGCGGTTGCCTTGCTCGAAAATGGCGGCGGCATCTGGCGCCCCGGCGAACCCGTTACGGTGCTTTTGCAGGCCGGCGCTCCGGGCGGTGCGGTAAATGTCCCCGACAGCGCGATCCAGACGGTCGAAGGTCGCTCCAGCGTCTTTGTCCGTACAAAGGACGGCTTCCGCACCGTTCCGGTGAATGTCACCTCACGCGTCGGCGGCATGGCGACCGTTACCGGCCTGTCGGGCCGCGAACAACTCGCGGGCGAGGGCAGCTTTACCCTGAAGGCCGAGCTCGCCAAGGGCGAAGCCGAGCATGGGGGGCATTGATCATGATCGCCTCCATCGTCAATTTCGCGGTCGCGCGGCGCTGGTTCGTGCTGCTCGTCACCGCCATCGCCACGCTGATCGGTGCCTGGGCTCTCGCCCGGCTGCCGATCGATGCCGTCCCCGACATCACCAACAATCAGGTCCAGATCAGCGCGCGAGCACCCGCGCTGTCCCCCGAACAGGTCGAGCGGCAGGTCGCCTTTCCGATCGAGACGGCGCTTGCAGGCATCCCCGGCCTTGAAAGCACCCGCTCGCTCAGCCGCAACGGTTTTGCGCAGGTCACCGCGGTGTTCACCGATGCGACCGACATCTATTTCGCGCGCGCGCAGGTTGCCGAGCGGTTGCGCGATGCCGAACGCGCGCTGCCCGAAGGCGTCGACCCCGAAATGGGACCGATCGCGACCGGGCTCGGTGAGGTCTTCATGTGGACCGTCCATATGGAGCACCGCAAGGACGACAAGCACAAGCCCGGCGAACCCGGAATGCAACCCGACGGCAGTTATATTACCCCCGAAGGCGACCGGCTGGTCACCGACACCGAAAAGGCGACCTATCTGCGTACTGCGCAGGACTGGATCGTCACCCCGTTGCTCAAACCTGTCCCGGGCTTGGCTGGCGTCGACACGATCGGCGGCTATGTAAAGCAATATCAGGTCGTGCCCGATACACAGCGGCTCGCGGCGCTCGGGCTAAGCCTGGGCGATCTTGCGCAGGCGCTGGAAGCGAACAACCAGGCGATCGGCGCCGGCGTCGTCGACCGTAACGGCGAGGGCCTCGCAGTCCGCTCCGACGCGCGCATCGGCGGAGCGGAGCAACTGTCGCAAACGGTGATCGCAACGCGCGGCGGAGTGCCGATCCGGCTCGATCAGGTCGCGAGCGTCCGCACCGGGCAGGCGATTCGCATGGGGTCGGCGTCCGAGAATGGCCGCGAGGTGGTCGTCGGCACCGCGATCATGCGGATCGGCGAGAACAGCCGCAACATCGCCGGGCTCGTTGCCCAAAGGCTGGAGGAGATCAATGCCTCGCTGCCAACCGACATTGTTATCCAGCCGGTGCTCGACCGTACCGGGCTTGTCGAGGCGACGGTCAAGACAGTCGCGAAGAACCTGACCGAAGGCGCGCTCCTCGTCATCGTCATCCTCTTCCTCCTGCTCGGCAATTTTCGCGCCGCGCTGATTGCGGCACTCGTCATCCCGATCACGATGATGCTCACCAGCTTCGGCATGCTCAAAGGGGGGGTGTCGGCAAACCTGATGAGCCTCGGTGCGCTCGATTTCGGGCTGATCGTCGACGGTGCCGTCATCATCGTCGAAAATACACTGCGGCGTATCGGCGAGCGTCAGCACCAGCTCGGACGCACGCTCGATCGCGACGAGCGGCTGGGCGTTGTCGCTGCGGCCGCCCGCGAGATGATCCGGCCGTCGGTCTACGGGCAAGCGATCATCATCCTCGTCTATGTCCCGTTGCTCACGCTGACCGGGGTCGAAGGGAAGACCTTCACCCCGATGGCGCTGACGGTGATCGTTGCGCTTGCTGCCGCTTTCGTCCTGTCGCTAACCTTTGTCCCCGCGCTGCTCGCGATCTGGCTGTCGAAGCCGGTCGAGGAGAAAGAGGGGCGCATCATGCGCTGGCTCGGCGCGCGATACGAGCCGGGCCTCGACCGCGCGATGAACCGGCCCCGCAAGACAATGTTCACAGCGCTGTTCGCGCTGCTGCTCGGTGCGGGCGCCTATGTCACGCTGGGGCAGGAATTCCTGCCCCCGCTCGACGAGGGCGACCTCACCGCGCAATTGCTGCGCGTTCCGGGGACATCGGTCGACCAGAGCCAGGCGATGCAGCTTCGCGCCGAACGCGCGCTTGCGGCCTTGCCCGAGGTGAAGTTCGTCTTTTCGAAGACGGGCACCGCCGAACTCGCGTCGGACCCGATGCCGCCGAATATCTCCGACACCTTCATCATCATGAAGGCGCGGAAGGATTGGCCGGACCCTCGGCTGACGAAGGCCGAATTGACCACGAAAGTCGAAAAGGCGCTTGCGAACCTGCCCGGCAATGCCTTCGAGATCAGCCAGCCGATCCAGATGCGCTTCAACGAGCTGATCGCGGGGGTCCGCGGCGATGTCGCGATCAAGGTCTTCGGCGATGACAACGATGCGATGGCAGCCACTGCAAACCGCATCGCCGCGGTGCTTCGCAAGACCGAGGGCGCGACCGACGTGCGGGTCGAACAGACCGAAGGGCTGCCGATGCTCGACATAAGACCCAAGCGCGACGCGATGGCGACGCTTGGCATCACCGCCGCGGCGCTGCAGGAAACCATCGCGGCGGCGGTCGGCGGGCGTGATGCAGGGGTGATCTTCGAGGGCGACCGGCGCTTTGCCGTCACCATCCGCCTTTCTGATGCCGCGCGCGCCGATTTCGCCGCGCTCGGTCAGGTGCCGGTGCCAACCCCGGGGGGCAGCTTCGTTCCGCTCGAAAGCGTCGCCGAGCTTGCCGTCGTCGATGGTCCGAACCAGATTAGCCGTGAAAACGGCAAAAGGCGGATCGTTGTGCAGGCCAATGTCCGCGGCCGCGATGTCGCGGGCGTTGTCGAGGATGCGCAAGGTGCCATACGCGAGCAGGTACGCCTCCCCGCAGGCCAATATGTCGAATGGGGCGGGCAGTTCGAAAATCTGGCCTCGGCGCGCGACCGGCTCGCGCTCGTCGTCCCGGCCTGTTTCGCGCTGATCCTGCTGCTTCTCTACGGCGCTTTGGGAAGTGTGCGCGATGCGGCGATCGTCTTCACCGGCGTGCCGCTCGCCCTCGTCGGCGGGATACTCGCGCTCGCTTTGCGCGGGATGCCCTTTTCGATCTCGGCGGCGGTGGGTTTCATCGCACTCTCCGGCATCGCGGTGCTCAACGGGCTGGTGATGGTGACATCGATCCAGCAGTTGATTGCCGAGGGCGTGGCGCGCGCCGAGGCCGCAAAGGCCGGTGCGCTGGCAAGGCTTCGGCCGGTCGTGATGACCGCGCTCGTCGCCTCGCTCGGCTTCGTACCGATGGCGCTCGCCACCGGTGCGGGGGCCGAGGTACAGAAACCGCTTGCTACGGTCGTCATCGGTGGTCTGATCTCGGCGACGCTGCTGACCCTGTTCGTGCTTCCGACGCTCTATGCACGCTATGGCAGGCCGCGCGTTCGTGCGTCGGGTATCGAAACCGCGCCCCCGGGCGCCATGCCTGTGGGAGCATGACGATGGGACAGGATCACAGCCACGATCATGTCGCGGGCGCCAATGCCCATATGCTCGGTTGGGCCTTGGCGCTGACGGCGACCTTTCTGGTCGTGGAGGTGGCGGGCGGGCTGTATTTCAACAGCCTCGCCCTCCTGTCCGACGCCGGTCACATGCTGACCGACGTCGCGGCGCTCGCGATCGCGCTGCTGGCGATCAAGCTCGGCGCCAAGCCGCCCGACGACCGGCGGAGCTTCGGCTATCGCCGCGTCGAGATTCTCGCGGCGGTGTTCAACGCGCTGATGCTGTTCGCCATCGCGATCTACGTCTTCGTCGAAGCGATCGAACGCTTCCGCGACCCGCAGCCGGTGCAGTCGTGGGGAATGATGGCGGTCGCCGCCGTAGGTCTTGTCGTCAACCTGATCGCGATGCGCATGCTCGTCGCGGGGAAGGAGGCGAGTTTCAACGTCAAGGGCGCCTATCTGGAGGTCTGGGCCGACATGATCGGTTCGGTTGGCGTCGTCCTGGGCGCCATCGCGATCCGCTTTACCGGCTGGACATGGGTCGACCCGGCGGTTGCCGTGCTGATCGGCCTGTGGGTGCTGCCACGGACATGGATATTGCTCCGCGGAACAGTCAACGTCCTGCTCGAGGGCGTTCCCGACGGCGTCGATCTGGGCGAGGTCCGCGCCGCGGTAACAGACATGCCAGGGGTCGCCGGGTTGCAGCGACTGCAGGTCTGGTCGATCAGCAACCGCGACAATCAGGCGGTGGTGCATATTCTCGCCTCGCCACGAACCGACATTACGACCCTGCAACGCGGCATCTCCGGTCTGCTCCACGACCGGTTCGATATCGCCGCCTCGACGGTTCAGGTCGAACCTGCGGCGCTCACGGCATGATCCGGCCTTGGG